>MHGQ01000001.1 GCA_001805645.1 Omnitrophica WOR_2 bacterium RIFCSPHIGHO2_02_FULL_50_17
TCTTTCGCGGTCAAGGTGTAGGATACACCGCCTCTTGGAATTGAAAACTGGTGGAAAAATGGAGAATATTAATATTCATAAAACGGCGGTGATTCATCCCGGCGCCAAATTCTCGTCGGGCGTGACGGTAGGCCCTTATTCGGTTATTGAGGGCAGCGTCAGCCTCGGGGATAATGTGCGTATCGTCAGCCATTGCGTGATTACGGGACAGACAACCATCGGCCGCAATTGCAAGATTTACAGCGGCGCCGTCATCGGCAGCGCCCCCCAGGACAAAAAATATTCGGCCGACGATAATGTTTTTTTGAATATCGGTGAAAATAACGTCATCCGGGAATATGTCACTATAAATCCAGGAACGGTCGACGGAGGCAGCAAGACCGTTATTGGAAATAACAACCTCATTATGGCCTATGCCCATGTGGCCCATGACTGCGTCATAGGGAATAATTGTGTTATGGCTAATGCGGCCACCCTCGGCGGACACGTTGTCCTGGAAGATAATGCCGTCATTGGGGGCTTAAGCGCCGTTCACCAATTTGTCCGTCTGGGACGCCTTTCGATTGTGGGGGGCTGCTCCAAGGTTGTTCAGGATATCCCGCCTTTCTCGATGTGCGACGGTCATCCGGCGCAGGTGATGGCTATTAATGCGGTGGGGTTAAGACGGGCGCAGTTTCCCGCCGAGGTCATCCAGCGGCTGAGAAAGGCCTTTAAGATATTGTTCCGATCCGGTCTCACCCGGGCCCATGCCCTAGAAAGAATCTCCAGTGACATTGAGACATGTCCCGAGATCGAGCACCTCATATTTTTTGCCAAGACCTCCGAGAGGGGATTGTGCAGTTAGGTCTGCCGTCTACCTTAAATCACCATAGCGTATGTCCCAGAAACTTTTAGGTCTCATTGCCGGTAACGGTCAATTCCCTTTTTTGTTTGCTCAGAAAGCCAAATCGCAAGGCTACAGGGTTGTCGCCGCTGCCGTACGGGGGGACACCTCGTTTTTATTAAGGTTCTTTGTCGACCGATGCGTATGGTTTAAGGCCGGCGAATTGCAGAGGCTTTTCGCTTTTTTCAAAGACGCGGGGGTTCAGCAGGTTATTATGGCCGGCCAGGTTAACCCGCACAATTTGTTTAATCCTCATGTTGCGTTCGATGAGGAATTTCAGTCGCTTTTTAAGGCCATCCAGGATAGAAAAGCGGATACGATATTCTCGGCGGTGGCAGAGAGGCTTAAGGCGCGGGGGATGGAACTTGTTGATTCCGTCTTTCTTTTGAAGGAATATCTGGCGCCCCAGGGGACGTTGACTAGGAGAGGCCCGAGTCTGAGCGAATTGGCGGATATTGATTTTGGGAGAAACATCGCCAAGGCTATGGGCGGCATGGATGTCGGTCAGACAGTGGTTGTGAAGGACAAGGCCATCGTGGCCATTGAGGCCATGGAGGGAACTGACCGCACCATTCTGCGGGGCGGCCGGATTGCCAGAGGAGGGGCTGTGGTCATTAAGATGTGCAAGCCTGATCAGGATATGCGGTTTGATGTTCCTGTGATTGGGCCGCGGACGATTTTAACGATGGCTCGGTCCCAAGCAGGGTGTCTAGGCATTGAGGCGGAAAAGACGCTTTTGATTGATCGGCAGGCGTGTATTCGGCTGGCCAACAAAGCGGGCATCTGTATTGTAGCTGCCTAGTATTGCATTCCACAATTACATGAAGCATCTCTATCTCTTAGAGAAAAATGCAATCCTAGCGCTCTACCGCTAAAATCCCGGTCACTGCACGGGATAAAACGGTTCGAGGATTTATGGAATAGGGCACTAGAATCCCCTTTTTCCTGAAATTCTCGCCGCAGAACAAGCCTCTTTTAATTGACACTCCCTCTCTTTTTCTATATAATTTACTTATTCTTAATTCTGCTCATATACCCCGTCCGCCTAAGGCGGACGGGGATTCAAATTTCGTTGTAATAAATTCGGATATGAGTGATTCAATGGGCTGGGGTTTATGGAACTTGATGAAATAAAGAGAGTTAGGCTGGCTAAGCTGGATAATCTAAAAGGCGAGGGTATTAACCCTTACGGCGGGCGGTTTCCGTTAAGCGGCAGTATTGCCGAGACCTTAAGACATTTTGCAGAAGAAAAAGAGGTGGTCTTGGCAGGACGCCTCATGGCCAGCCGCAGTCATGGCAAGGTTCTCTTTGCCGACATCCAGGACCAGACGGACAAGATTCAATTATTTGTTAAATTGGACGCTGTCAATCCTGAGGTCTCTGCCGTGGTCAGAAATCTGGATATCGGCGATATCATCGGCGTCCAGGGGACATTATTCAGGACTAAAACGGGCCAGGAGAGTGTACGTGTGGCCGGGATTCATATGCTTTCCAAGTCTCTGATGAGCCTGCCGGAGAAGTGGCACGGCCTTAAGGATGTCGAAATTCGCTACCGTCAACGATACGTGGATTTAATCGTTAATAAAGAGGTGCGGGAGCTTTTTTTGAAGAGGAGCCGCATCATTACATGGATACGGTCTTTCCTGGATAACCGGGGGTTTCTCGAGGTTGAGACCCCGATGCTTCAACCCATCGTCGGCGGGGCGAGAGGCCAGCCCTTTAAAAGCCGTCATAACGCGTATGATATGGAGGTGTTTTTGCGGATTGCCCCTGAGCTTTATCTGAAAAGGCTTCTGGTGGGGGGCCTGGAGCGTGTGTATGAGATTAACCGCAACTTCAGAAACGAAGGGATCTCCACGCGCCATAACCCTGAATTCACTATGCTGGAGGTCTATCAGGCCTACGGAAATTACGAGGATATGATGCGGTTGACAGAGGATCTGATCAGTCATCTGGTTCAAGAGATCCACGGTTCCTATAATGTGATGTACCAGGGCAAGGAAATCGACTTTACGCCGCCGTGGGAGAGAAAATCATTCGCCGGCGTTGTCCAAGAGAAGTTCGGCATCAATCCCGATGACGATGCCTCCACCATGCTGAGAAAATTAAGGAACCACCACGGGCCTAATATTAAGATGGACAAGTTGACGCGCTCTGCCGTTATGAAGATGGTGGAGGATATGCTTGAGGAAGGGCAGGTGGTCAATCCCGTCTTCTTCACGGAGTATTTTACCTTTCTTTGCCCTCTGGCTAAGACTGTACCGGAGAAGCCGGCGCTCTCTCAGCGCTTTGAGGTGTTTATCGGCGGATTGGAGGTCGGCAACGCCTACTCGGAGTTGAATGACCCTCAGGAACAGCGCCGAAGGTTATTGGAGGATTTGGAAGATGACACCGAGGGGGGCAATAGGACTTTGGATGAAGATTTCCTTAATGCCTTGGAATACGCCATGCCGCCAGCCGGCGGCTTAGGGATCGGCATTGACCGGCTGGTGATGCTGTTAACCGATGCGGCATCCATTCGCGACGTCATTTTATTTCCGCTGTTGAAACCGCAGGAAGATCATGAATTACGAAAACTGGATTAGTTATCGTTACCTTATCGCGAGCAAAGGGCGTTTTTTGACATTTTTGAATGTCATCTCCATCGCCGGGGTGGCCATCGGCGTCGCCGCCCTGATTGTTGTGACGGGCGTCATGACGGGTTTCGGCAATAATCTGCGGGAAAAGATTATCGGCACCACCCCTCATATCATGATTGAGAAGGAAGGCGGCATCCGGGATTTTGACGATCTTAGAAAAAAGGTCAATACAATCGACGGGGTCAAGGGGTCCTCACCGTATATCCAAGGCAATGTCTTCTTGGAAAGCGCCAGCCAGGCGCTCGGGCTTATCTTGCGCGGCATTGTCCCGGAGACCGAAAGGGAAATCACCGATGTCGACAAATATCTCACCGAAGGGAATCTGAACCAACTGACAGCCCAAGACGGGATTATTATCGGCAGTGAACTGGCTAGGTATTTTGGATATGCGCTGGGGGATACCGTGACTTTGATTGCCCCGGGCTCGGGGATCGCCGGCAAGGGATGGCGGTTCAATCTTAAAATTGCGGGTATTTTTACGACAGGTATGGTGGACTATGACACGAATCTGGTCATTGTTCACTTAAAGAAGGCTCAGGAGATTTTTTATTTGGCCGGGAATACGGCCACCGGCATCGGGGTGGAGGTCCACAACGCCCATAAAGTCAAGATGATTCGTGATGCCCTTCACGGCCTCATGGGTTACGGTTTTACCATTAAGACATGGATCGACATGAATCGCAACCTTTTTGATGCCCTGATTTTGGAAAAATGGGGACTTTTTATCGTGCTGACGCTCATGGTGACGGTGGCGTCGTTTAATATCATCAGCACGCTCATCGTGAGCGTCACCAGCAAAATCCACGATATCGGGATTTTGCAGTCCATCGGCGTGCCGAAAAGTTCCATCCGCCGGATTTTTACCAAACAGGGTCTTTTTATCGGTTCGCTGGGGACATTCTTAGGGGTAGCGGGCGGTGTGGGATTAAGTTTTCTCTTAAGAACGTATGTGAAAGTTCCCAAGGAGATTTATTCTATTGACCACGTGCCGGTGGATCTGCAGTTGTCGGATATGGTGATTATTGTCGCGGCGGCATTGGCCATAAGTTATGTGGCCACGATTTATCCTGCTTTTAAGGCAGCGAATTTACAACCCGTAGAAGCATTGAGGTATGAATAGTGCTCCTTGAGGCGGCGAATATAAGTAAATCGTATCACAATACGCATAATCCCCTGCATGTGCTGAAAGGCGTTAATATACAGGTTGATGTCGGGGAGATCGTCTCCATTGTGGGGCCCTCGGGAGTGGGCAAGTCCACCCTCCTGCATATCTTGGGCGGCCTGGATACTCCTGATGAGGGGACGGTGAGTCTCCAGGGAGAGGATATCTACGGTCTCAGCGATGGGGACCGGGCCCGTGTCCGCAACGGGAAGATAGGATTTATTTTCCAGTTTTATCATCTCCTGCCGGAGTTTACAGCCCTTGAAAATGTCTTGCTGCCGGCCTTTGTGAGGAGGGATGAAAAAGATATGAAGCAGTTGGAATCGAAAGGGCGCAGCGTCTTAAAGCAGGTGGGCTTGCAAAAGAGGGTGGAGCACAAGCCGCATGAGCTATCCGGCGGCGAGCAACAGCGCGTGGCCATTGCCCGGGCATTGATTAACCAGCCTAAAATCATTTTTTGTGATGAGCCTACCGGCAACCTGGATTCGGAAACCGGCAAAGAGATCATCGCTCTTTTGAAAGAATTAAATGCCAGAAACAAACAGGCCTTCGTTATTGTTACTCACGATGAGAGTATCGCGCAGATGAGTCACCGGACCGTCTTCATGCGGGACGGGCGGTTGGTTTAGCATAGAGCGTAGAGTGTATGGCGTAGGGAGAGTTGTGGGGCGTGCCCGACGCTATGGGGCTATCCGCTGTAAGAGAGAGAGGGTAAACATGAAAATTTATATCAATGGCAGGTTTATCGACCGCAAAGAGGCGAAGGTCTCCGTTTTTGATCACGGCTTTCTCTACGGAGACGGCGCCTTTGAGGGGATACGGTCATACAACAGGCGCGTTTTCAAGCTCAACGAGCATATGGACCGTCTTTATGAAACCGCCCATACGCTCATGATTGATATTCCCCTTACGAAGAAAGAATTGGTTAAGGCCGTTGTCGATACGTTGAAAGAAAACGGTTTAAAAGACGCTTATATCCGCGTTATTGTCACCCGTGGCGAGGGGGACTTAGGGCTGGATCCCCGCAAATGTTACGGCAGGCCCAATATCGTTATTATCACGGATAAGATTACCCTTTATCCGGGAGAACTGTATAATAAGGGCATGGAAATTATCACGGTGCCGACCGTGCGTAATTATCCCGAGGCCTTGAATCCGCGCCTGAAATCCCTAAATTATCTCAATAACATCCTCGCCAAGATCGAGGCCAGCAATTCGGGGTATTGCGAGGCCATTATGCTGGATCATCAGGGTTTTGTGGCGGAATGCACCGGGGATAATATCTTTATCGTCCAGCACGGTGTCTTATCGACTCCCAGCCAAGGGAGACTGCAGGGCATTACGCGGGATGCTGTCCTGCAGTTGGCCAAAAACAGCAAGATTGCGGCTGAAGAACGGTTCATCACGCGCCACGAGGTTTATACGGCGGATGAATGTTTCCTGACGGGGACGGCGGCTGAGATTATTCCGGTCGTGAAGGTGGACGGCCGGAGTATCGGCGACGGCAAGCCGGGGGCGGTCACTTTAAAGATGATGAGGCTGTTTAGGACGCTCACGCGGCAGGACGGCGTCAAGTATTAATTCTGCTTTAAAGCACGAAGAGGTAAGGTCATTATGATGTGCGACATCTGCGGCAAGAAGAAGGCGACGGTTCATCTGACGGAAATCGTCGATGAACAGATGTCGGAGATGCATCTATGCGAGGAGTGCGCGCGCCAGAAGAGCGTCCAGATGGAACAGCAGTTCGGTCTGGCGGATCTCTTGGCGGGGCTGGCGGATTTCGGCAAGCCGATGAGCGAGGCCGAGAAGATAGACCTCCAATGCAGGAATTGCGGCATGACCTACGAGGACTTTCGGAAATTCGGCCGTCTGGGATGCAGCGAATGTTATGAGGCCTTTAAGGGACAGCTGGCGACACTGTTGAAAAAGGTTCACGGCTCTAACCAGCACCTGGGCAAGACCCCGGTGAGGATCCCTCAGGTAGAGAAAAAGAGAATTGAGGGTCTCCAGGAGCTGAAGAATCAGTTGATGGAGGCCATTCAGATGGAGGATTTTGAAAAGGCGGCGGATTTGCGGGATAAGATCCGGGACTTAGAAAAAAAAGGGAAAAAGTGAGTTATTATGGAACTCAGCGATTTTATTCATAGCACAGGACAGTGGCTTAAGGGGACAGGGGCCCATGCCAATATCGTCATGTCCTCGCGGATACGCCTGGCGCGCAATCTCGCCACGAGACCTTTTCCCAACAAGGCTAGGAAGAAAGAGCTCCTCGATGTCTTGGCAGCGGTCCAGTCGGTCATGACAGAGATAGATTATTTTAAAGATTCTATATTTCTGAAGATAAATGAATTGGACAATGTGGACAAACAATTCCTCATCGAACGGCATCTTATGAGCCACGAGCACGCCGCCAACCCCGATGGCAAGGCCCTGGTTGTCTCCAAAGAAGAGATCCTTTCGGTCATGGTGAACGAAGAGGACCATATGCGTATCCAGGTGATGAAATCCGGCCTGGACTTAGACGAGACCTGGAAGATCGCCGATGTCATTGACGATGCCCTTTCCCAGAAGCTGGACTTTGCCTACTCGATTCATTGGGGATATTTGACGGCCTGCCCCACCAATACGGGGACCGCCATGCGGGGATCCGTAATGCTTCATCTGCCGGCTTTGGTGATGACTAAACAAATCAACAAGGTTCTCAATGCCATCTCCAAGCTGAGCTTCGCCTCAAGGGGTTTTTACGGCGAGGGCACGCAGGCCAGCGGGAATTTCTACCAAATCTCCAACCAGGTCTCGATGGGACACACCGAGCAGGATGTGATTCAGAACATCAACGGATTAATCTCCCAGATCATCGAGCAGGAGGAACAGGCCCGGCAGGCGCTTCTGCTTCAGAATAAACCGGTCTTGGAAGACAAGATTTTCAGGTCTTACGGCGTCTTGAAAAATGCCCATATCATCTCCAGTCAGGAGACGGTGGAATTGCTCTCGATGGTGCGTCTGGGTATTGATTTGGACATCATCAAGGATGTGGACCGTAACGCGATCAATGAATTGTTCATTATGATTCAGCCGGCCCATTTGCAGAAACTGGAAGGCAAGAAATTGTCGGCGTCGGAAAGGGACATCAAAAGGGCCAGTTTGATTCGACAGAAGATAGGAGGGTAGAGGGATGTTTAATCGGTTTACAGAAAGGGCGCGCAAGGTTATCGTCTATGCCAAAGAAGAGGCGCGGCGGTTTAATCACGACTATATCGGGACAGAGCATCTTTTGCTGGGGCTGGTTAGGGAAGGCGAAGGGGTGGCGGCGGCTGTCCTGCAGAAATTGGGCGTCGATTTGGAGACCATCCGCATTGAGGTGGAGAAGCTGGTTCAGCCCGGCCCGCAGACTCAAGTCCTGGGAGATATTCCCTTTACGCCCCGCTCGAAGAAGGCGCTGGAACTCTCGGCGGAGGAGGCGCGCGCCCTGGGGCATAATTATATCGGGACAGAGCATCTTCTTTTAGGGCTCGTGAAAGAAGGCGAGGGGATGGCCTACCGCGTCCTCTTGAACCTGGGGCTGGATTTGGCAAAACTGCGCAACGAAGTGATGGAGCTGCTGGGCTCCGGTATCCCCGGCTACGGAACGCAGGAACCGGTCCGGTCGGATAAAACACCGGCCATCGACGCCTACGGCCGTAATCTCAATAAATTGGCCAAGGAAGGGAAGCTGGATCCTGTCATCGGCCGCAAGGAAGAGATTGAGCGGATTTTGCAGATTTTGAGCCGCCGCACGAAGAACAATCCGGTTTTGTTGGGGGAGGCCGGTGTCGGAAAGACAGCCATCGTCGAGGGCCTGGCGCAGCTTATTGTCCAGGGCGAGGTGCCGGAGATTCTGCGGGACAAAACGATCGTTGTGCTGGATTTGGCCTTGATGATTGCGGGGACAAAATACCGCGGCCAGTTTGAGGAGCGCATTAAGGCCGTGATGGACGAGATCAAGCGTTCGGGGAAGCTCATCCTCTTTATTGACGAGCTGCACACCCTCGTCGGGGCAGGTGCGGCGGAAGGGGCTATTGACGCCGCCAATATCCTTAAGCCTGCCTTGTCCCGGGGCGAGATTCAGTGCATCGGGGCGACCACCTTAGATGAGTATAGAAAGCATATTGAGAAGGATGCCGCCCTGGAGCGGCGGTTCCAGACGATTGTGGTGGAGCCGCCTTCGGTGGATGAGGCTATTCAGATTTTAAAAGGGTTGCGCGATAAATATGAGGCCCATCACCGGGTGAAGTTCTCCGATGAGTCCTTGGAGGCGGCCGTGCAGCTTTCGAACCGTTATATCTCCGGCAGGGCTTTACCGGATAAGGCCGTGGATATCCTCGATGAGGCAGGATCTAGGGCGCGGTTGAATGCCATGGTTGTCCCCGATGGGATGAAGGATCTGGAAGAGAAAATCGAGCAGTTAAAGAAGGAAAAAGAGTCCCACATCAAGAGCCAGGATTTTGAGAAGGCGGCCAAGATGCGCGATTTGGAGCGGGAGACGCGCACACAGCTGGAGGAGATGAAAAAGCATTGGTCCGAGGAGCGGGACAAGGCCAGCATTGTCATCGGTTACGAGGACATCGCGCGGGTCGTTTCCCAATGGACGAAGATTCCCCTTGTCCAGCTGGAGGAAGAGGAGACCAAAAAGCTTTTGAAAATGGAGGAGCATCTCAAGAATGTTGTCATAGGACAGGGAGAGCCTATCGGCGTGATTGCCCGGGCGGTGCGCCGCTCGCGTGCAGGGATCAAAAATCCCCGGCGCCCCATCGGGTCGTTTATCTTCTTGGGGCCGACGGGGGTGGGAAAAACCCTCCTGGCCCAGGCCCTGGCGGAATTTATGTTCGGGAGCAAAGAGGCCCTCGTTCAGATCGATATGTCCGAGTATATGGACAAATTTAACGTCTCGCGGCTTATTGGCGCCCCGCCGGGCTATGTCGGTTATGAGGAAGGCGGGCAGTTGACCGAGAAGGTGCGGCGCAAACCCTATTCGGTGATTTTGCTGGATGAGATCGAAAAGGCCCATCCGGATGTCTTTAATCTCCTCTTGCAGGTTTTTGAGGACGGGCGTCTGACGGACAGCTTCGGAAGGAAGGTGGATTTCCGCAATACGATTATCCTGATGACCTCCAATGTGGGTGCGGATTTGATTAGAAAACAATGGTCTTTAGGGTTTGTCGTCCCTAAGGAGGAAGTCACCTATGAGCATATGAGGGACCGCCTCTTGGAAGAGGTCAAGAAGACGTTTAGGCCCGAATTTTTAAACCGCGTGGATGATATCATTGTCTTCAGATCCCTGACGAAGGAAAATCTCTACGATATCGTCCGGCTGGAGATTGCGGAAGTGACGAGGCGCTTGAAGGACAGACGCATTGAAATCGAGATTGCGCCAGAGGCCGTAGATCTGTTAATCGAGAAAGGTTTTGATCCCATCTATGGGGCAAGACCTCTCAAGAGGACGATCCAGCGCCTTCTCGAAGACCCTCTCGCCGAGGAAATCATCACGGGGCATTTTAAAGAGGGGTCGAAGGTCAAGGCGGTCCGTCAAGGGGACGAGCTGGTTTTTTCATAATCCCGGATTTATAGAGCGGTTACGCGATTCATGAAGATTTTTCTTTCCGTGTTTATTTTTCTCTTATCCTCTCCTCAGATGGTTTCCGCTGAAATTCTTTTTCTTTTTGAAGGGCGGGTGGACTTCGCCCAAAATCAGCTTTCTCTTCTCGTGGATTTCCCGTCGCAGATCCCTCTTTCCCCGGGACATCGGATACCTGTCCTTTCCGTCCCAGCCGCCTCCTCCGGAGAAAGGACGCCTCCCCTCTCTTTGAGCATTGGAAAAATTTCAGAAAAGGATTATCAGTTCTCGTTAGGCGCAGAGCATCTCAAAACACCCCTTTATGATTTATTAGGCAAAATTGAGAGTTCGGTTGAGGTCGTAAGGAAAAGTGGTTCGGCCCAGATATTCCCAGGCGCCCCTCTAACCCTGCGGGGAAAAATCTGGAGCCAGAACTCTCTGGTGAATTATAAACCGATCCGCGAGCTTTCAGGACGATTTGAGATTAAGGATAATCAATTGTTTCTTCATTCGTTGTCTTTCGGAAATATTGTCTGCCAGGGAAGTGCGGGATTGGTTTCTCCGTATAAACTGGATTTGAAGGCGGTCCTTTATGAGGTTGACATGGAGGATTTTCTCAATTTTTGGGTAAGGGGTAAAGAATACGAATCCCGGGGGACCGTCTCCGGAGGGATTGGCATCTCGGGAACGCTCGGCAGTCCCGTCTTGAAGGGCGGCCTGGAGAGCCACAACGGCTTTATTGAAAGCCTCGAATATAACAGGATTTACCTCAATGCCGAAGGAGTTTATCCGAAGATGCAGATTGTCCATTCGACGATTTCCAAGAGTGACGGGGTGAGTTTTTCTCTGGAAGGCCCTTTTGATTTGAGCGGCCAGGAAAATTTCAAGAAACAGATTCGGGCATTGACATTCGCTCCGCTGGTGAGCGATTCGGTCTCTGAGCGTGCGTGGACGATCAAGCGGCTTAGACAAAAAGGGACGGGCGCAACCGAGGTGAAGTATCTTTTAAGAAAAGGCGATCAGGGGGGCATATCTCCGGCCAAAGAATCGGATATGCTGGGCATTGAAAGAACCGTGAAGTTTTAAGGGATGGCATACCTGCGGCCCTCGGCTTCGCCGAGAGGCGAGCAGGGAGGCACGAGAGATGGCGTCATTTTTCATGAGGGATTAGATTGATGAAGAGATTGCACGAGGAGAGCAGTGATTGAAAATAAAATAAAAACTTATAAATACCCCGATGATTTTATTAATAAAATCATCTGCGGCGATTGTCTTGAATTAATTAAATCAATACCCGACAAGAAAATAGATTGCGTCATTACCGACCCCCCTTATGGCCTTAATAAGAATGGGATTAAAAATGATAAAGATTTAAGCTTTTTCTACAATATTCTCCCGGATTGTTATCGCGTTCTTAAAGACGATAGTTATTTTATCACCTTCTTTAGCACGAAATATCTCCCGGACATTTTTAAAAATAACCCATTTACCTATTTTTGGCAATTCGTGCTGTATTGTCCCGAAGGGAGCGTTCGTTCTCCCATAGGCTGGACAAAGTATATGTCTTGTTTTTAACAAGGGAAATCCGAGACTTGTCAAACGGAAAACGGATATATTTAAAGATACGCCAGGCAAAATGGTTGAACCGGATGAAGGCTTTATTGATCATCCAACTCCAAAACCGAAGCATTTTATAAAAGAAATTATGGACATGGCTACTTTAGAAAATGATTTAATTCTTGATCCTTTTATTGGAAGTGGGAGCACAGCGGTTGCTTCTAAACAACTTAATAGAAAATTTATTGGATTTGAAGTCCAAGAAAGATACTGTTCACTTGCTAATAAAAGATTAGTTAAGATTAAGCCTGATGAAAACCATAGAACTGGAAAATAAAAAACTTTGGAACACAAGGGTATATACAATTTGTATACACCCTTTAACGTAAGGAGATAAAGGTGGAATATATTGTTAAAGAAAAAAATATTTGGCTGATTATACCTGCCACTAACTCTGGAAAATTTAGATTTAAGAAAAGAAAAAATAGATTAGATTTTGGCGAAACCTTTTCGACAAGAGAATGCCTTTTTGACGAACAAGCATATTTAGAATGGCAAATAGGGTATGATGTTCCTGTCAAAGATGTTGGGGGTGAAGAAAAGAACACGAAGTTAAATAAAAAATCTTTTATCGGAAGTAATGGAAAAATTAAGTATCCTTACGAATTGTCAGAAATTTTTTATACAGCTATTGAGCTGAATCTTATTCCAAAAGAAGA
>MHGQ01000002.1 GCA_001805645.1 Omnitrophica WOR_2 bacterium RIFCSPHIGHO2_02_FULL_50_17
GCCGTAGTGGGACTGGGATGTGTTCAACTGGCTTTTGCTCAATCGAATCCGCCGGGACCCCGAGGAGGTCTGGAGGCCGGACAAGGTTTAGAGGGCGTGAATCCTCCGGGACCGATGGGTGGACCTGGACGCGGCGCTGGAATGGGTTTGGGAAATCCTCCCGGTCCAAGAGGTGGTACTGGTGCAGGTCCTGGATTCAACCCACCGGGCCCCGTGGGTGGCCCTGGAACAAATATGAATCCCCCTGGCCCTATCGGTGGGCCCGGTGCCGGTCCGGCATTCAAGGAAGGTGGACGGCTGGACCGATTAGAAGATGTACGGGACAGGCGTGAAGATATCCGCGACTGGCGCGAAGATCGGCGCGATTTAGGGGGAGATGTTAAAGATTATCGGGAAGATGTGCGCGATCGCAGAGAGGATGTCCGCGACACCAGGGAAGATTTCAAAGACCGGCGCGAAGACGTTTTGGATCGCAGGGAGGATGTCCGGGACAGAGGGGAAGACATTCGTGACCGTCGTCAAAATTTTCGGGATAATCGTCCTGGATCCGGGGGCGGCAATCCTCCCGGGCCGATGGGTGGTCCCGGACGCGGCGCCGGAATGGGACAGGGCAATCCGCCCGGACCAAGGGGAGGTCTTGGTATTGGCGGGGGTGGAGGAGGCGGTGGTCCCCGTGGCGGCGGCCCGCGGCGATAAGATATTATTTGTAAGGTAATGATGCCCGTTTCGTTGTTAGGTAGCCGTATAACGATACGGGCATCGTTTTTTAATTCTATGGGGAAACATAAATGAGCATGTTAAATTTGATTGACGGTGGCATTCAAAACTCGAATCTGTTTCTGCACATGCCGCTATTCGATGAAATTTTTTATGAAGGTTATTTAGATGGCAGGGTCAGAAAATACAAGGCTGTCAGGGAAGACCAGCCCTGCCGGATTCTTGTCCTGAACGTCATTCGCAAAGACGAGGACATTATCTGGGAGGCGCTGGAAGACCTTTTCAAACGCTGTGTCGTGCAGGCCTCCGGCCGCGTGCGTGGTGGTTATATTTTTGATTTACTAACGGTGGATATTCACAAGGAAGTCAAGACATTCAGCCCCGCGGAATTATCCCAAACCATCGTCAAGCACGCGCAGACGCTGGCCCCGGGCGCGACGCGCCTGGTCAAATATTCTTCCGTTTATGGGTTGTTACAAAAATTGACGCACGAGGACTGGGGCAAGATGACCCTCAAGACTTCGGTGGAAGTGTTCAAGGACAAAGCGTGCTTTTTGGATTTGCTCGTCAAACAGCTCATCAAGAATTTCGAGTTTGCCCACGACCCCGGGATATTGCTGCTTAACGACCTCAGCCAGAACCCGCTGTTTGACCCGCAGGATGCGATGCAGCAGGAACGCCTCCAGAAAGTGATTGCACAGCAGATTCCCAGCACAGTTGAGTTCCCGCCGGAGATTTACGTGCAGGATAGAAACGGCGTCCGGGAACTGCTCTCGGGATCAACTATTGTCTCTGAAGGGGATTACCTTAAATAGATCCAGCGTCTCCTGGGTGTTATCATAGGGATATTTTGTAACTTTTAAGGTTCTTTTGCGTTTAAACGAGTGAAAGGCCAGTAAGACCTATGGAACGAACCGATGAAGAAGTCCTGAAGGACTACTTATCCGGCAATGACGAAAAGGCGGCGCAAATGATCTTCTTTCGCTACAAAACGCGTATCTTGAACTTCTGCCTGCGGATGCTGGGTAACCGCGCCGATGCCGAGGACGTTACCGCGGATGTCTTTCTGGCCGTGTTTGACCGCAAATACGCGTATGCGGCAGGGGCAAAATTTTCGACTTGGGCTTACACGGTCGCGCGCAACCGCTGTATCAGCCAGATTCGAAAAAGGAAGAACCTGGTTTCCGTCTGGTTTTCGTCCCAGGGATCGGAGGGGCACGAAGAATGGGAACAGGAAGATCCCCAGGATATTGCCGGCCGGCAATTGGAGAAAAAAGAAGAGGCCGCTTTGGTGCGGCAGGCCGTAAGACAGCTTCCGTATGAACAAAGGGAGGCGGTCGTCTTAAGGGAGTATCATCAACTGAGTTATGAGGAAATCAGCCAAATTCTAAACTGTTCGCTGGAGAAGGTGAAGGTGCTCATTTTCCGCGGCAGGGAACGTTTGAGAGCGGAATTATCGTCCCTCATTAAGGAGGAAGAACGATGATAGACCATATAAAAATTAGGGAGCTCATTTCGGCGGATTATGACGGCCAGGCCGCGGCCGAAGAGAAACAGGTTATTGAAGAGCATCTTGAAGGATGCGCGCAGTGCCGCAAATACGCCGAAGGTTTTCCCAAGCTTTCCGCCGCCCTGCATGCATGGCCTAATGAGGACCTTTCGCCGGACTTAGAGCAAAGAATCCAGGGCCGCCTCCAGCGGATGAAGTCAAAGGAGGGACCGGAGATGAAAACGAAACCCAGATTGGTTGCTGTCGGCGGCGGGGGATTGATCGTCGCCTTCTTAGTCCTTGTTGTGTCCATGCAGGTGTATGTGCAAAGAGGTATCCAGGGCAGGATAAGGGATGCCGCGGATAATATCGGGGCGCCATCGACTGCTCAGCCGTTGGTTAAGAGCAGTCAACTCGCTCCTCAGAAACTGCCAATGTCACAGGATAAGCGCATCCAGTATGAGCCTTATTATTTGAGTAGCAACTATAAAGCGGAAATGGACGCTGGATCACAGATCTTCGGTGCGCCTCGCAAGCTTAGGAGCGCGGCAGATGATATCGGAGATCAATTTTCGCCTGGAAATACCCCTCTTGCGGTTTACGGCGCGCTGAGCGAAAGCGTGATGTCTCCGCAAACCATGCCGGCACAGCGTCCCGATTTGTGGGATGAAAGCGGTCGGTACAATCCGCAGTTTAATACGGAGCAGTATAACCGCATCTACGAAAACGAGTTTCTGGAAGTCGCGCAGAATCCGCTTTCCACGTTTTCGATTGATGTGGACACCGCTTCTTACAGCAACGTGCGCCGTTTCCTTAATAACAACCAGATGCCGCCGGCGGATGCTGTGCGCATCGAGGAGATGATCAACTACTTTACCTATGATTATCCCAAGCCGACCGGAGAGCATCCGTTTTCCATCACCACCAAGGCCGCGGTCTGCCCGTGGGAGCCGAGACATGAACTGGTGCTGGTCGGATTGCAGGGAAAGACTTTTGAAGCGCAGAATATCCCACCGAGCAACTTGGTGTTTCTGATGGACGTCTCCGGCTCAATGGATCAGCCAGACAAACTTCCGTTACTGAAATCTTCCTTCCGACTTTTGGTGAACCAACTGCGCGATGAAGAGCGCGTGGCCATCGTGGTTTACGCGGGCAACGCGGGGCTGGTTTTGGAATCGACTCCCGGCTCTGACAAGCAAAGGATTTTAGAGGCGATTGACCGCTTACAGGCCGGCGGTTCCACAGCCGGCGGCGCCGGAATTCAGCTCGCGTATAAGATTGCCAAAGAAAACTTCATTAAGAGCGGGAATAACCGTGTGGTCCTGGCGACCGACGGCGATTTCAATGTCGGCGTCAGCAGTGACGGTGAACTGACCCGTATTATTGAGGAAAAGCGCAAGGACGGCATTTTCCTGACGGTCTTGGGCTTCGGCACGGGCAATTACAAAGATTCCAAGATGGAACAGCTTGCAGATAAGGGCAACGGAAATTACTACTATATCGACACACTCAATGAAGGCAAAAAGGTTTTGGTGAGCGAACTCGGATCGACTTTGTTTACGATTGCCAAGGACGTGAAGATCCAGATTGAATTTAATCCTTCGCAAGTCAAGGCGTATCGTCTGGTCGGTTATGAAAACCGCATCCTGGCCAAGGAAGACTTCAATGACGACACCAAGGACGCGGGCGAGTTAGGTGCCGGCCACACGGTCACCGCCATGTACGAAATTGTTCCTGTGGATTCCGCGGAGACGTTTTCTTCCGTAGATAAGCTGGCTTATCAGAAGACGGAGGTTGTCCCCAGCAGTGACTTGATGACGGTCAAGTTGCGTTATAAGGATCCGGACGGGGAAACGAGCAAACTCATCCAGCAAACGGTTAAAGCCGAAGATGTCTCTGCCGAACCCGCGGGAGATTTTCAATTCGCTTCCGTTGTCGCCGAGTTCGGGCTCATTCTGCGCGATTCCAAATTCAAGGGGAACGCCTCCTACGAGCATGTCGCGAAAGGGGCGGCGGTATCGAAAGGCAAAGACACTTACGGTTACCGCGAAGAATTCATCGACCTCGTCGGCAAGGCCCAGGCGCTGGATATGCGCGTTGACTCCGGCACGACGGGGATCATCTTTAAGGGCGAATAAGCACAGCATTCTTGACAGTCGACGTTTACAAAAAAGGGGCAATCCAAACAAATGGATTACCCCTTTTTACATTTGCACAACAATAAGTTTAATCGGCAAAGAACTTTGATGCCTTAATATTCAAAGCCTTGGCTATCTTCTCAAGGTTCTGGATCCCAATATTCTTTTCGCCGCGTTCAATTTGTCCAACATACGCTCTGTGTAAATCCGCCTCGAAGGCCAAGGCCTCTTGGGTCAATCTTTTCTTCTCTCGATAGTAGCGAATCTTTTTTCCTACACGCTTATTGATGTCGGCCATATTTCTAGATTTTATGGCCTTGCTACCGATCAGTCGACTACCTATAAGTAGCATTTGTAAAGTCGGGATTCGCGTGCTATGCTTGGGCATTGTTCAAAATTAAAAGGGAGGATATCAAAATGAGAAAAATACTTATCGCATTTGGTTTTTTGGTAGCGCTAAATTTTTTGATGATGCCCAAAGCAGATGCATCCTTAATCGGCTATTGGAATTTTAACGAAGGTTTAGGGGATGTGGCGAATGATAGTTCCGGCTTTGGGAATCATGCCACCGGCTTAGAATCAGGCTGGGTGCCGGGCAAATATGGGTACGGCACAAACAGCAGTACCATCATAGTACAGCCGGATTCATCACTATTACCTTCCTCAAGTCTAACTATTTCGGCATGGGCAAAGATCGATGAGTTCAACGGGTTGCAGCGAAGGATTGCTGAGATGGAATATCGTTATGGATTGCTGTTCAATCCTCCGAATGTTGACTTTGAGACGCCCTTTCTTTTTAATATCAATTCGGACAATTTCGGTCTGGAATTTCAGAACCCGGAGATAGGGGAGTGGTTTCACGCGGCGGTTTCGTGGGATGGGAGCATTGTGCAGTTTTATTATAACGGCGTTCCGGCCACGCCGGTCGTTGTGAATGCGACAATAGATCAGGTTGGCGGTGTGCCGTTGTATCTGGGAGCGCAGGGGTATACTTTGGATGAGGCCCGCATTTATAACACTGCTCTTTCACGTGGGGATGTTATTAGGGATATGAATTTTGACAGCACCGCCGTCCCCGAACCGTCAACGATGCTTCTGTTGGGCGCGGGGTTATTGGGCGGGGTCCGGTTGCGGAAAAAATCGAGTATCTAGCATCGAGAATCTCGACACTAGATACTCGATACTCGCAGGCTAGTTTTAACCCACAATCTTATCGAACTCTTCCACCGTCACGGCCGGGGAGGTGGTGAAGCCTATTCCCGTCGTCTTCGCGAGCTCAACGGAGGCCTTCATGGCCTTGGCCGTATCCGGCAGTTCCACAATGAATATGAGATCCTGGCAGCCCAAGAGGGCATGCATGGATTGAACCCTGCCGCCGAGTTTCTTGACAACCTCGCCGACCTTTTGTGTGCGCTGGGCGCTGATGCCTTTCACGGCCTCGGCGCTTTGATACTTTCCAAACATGAAGAACGTTTGCATATCCTGCTCCTTTCCTGTAAGGTTGATGGGTCTAGTTATTCCTTCGCTGGATGTTGAAGGGTGGCGCAACTGGAATCGGTTGCCGTAATCCGTGTAACGTTTCTCATTACGCAACCCTGCCTGCCGGCAGGCAGGCGTTCGACGGATTATAACGAGATTTTACGGTAAATCTTCCGTCCCTTAAACATCACGTACTCTTTATATCCCGCCTCTTGGGCCAGTTTCATGGCCTTGCCGTAATCCCAGCCGACTTCTTCGGGCTTGTGCGCATCCGATCCGAATGTCAGGGGGACACCCTCCTGGCAGTATATCTTGAGGTTCGGAAGGGATGGATAGATTTCTCCGACAGGTTTCCGTAATCCGGAGGTGTTGATTTCAATAACGACGCCGGTATCTTTAAAAACCTTCGCGGTTTGGCGCAAGTCATCGGTCAAGTCCCCGGTGGGCCGGTGGCCGAATTTTTTGACCAAATCTACATGGGCCATGATATCAAACAGGCCTGACCTGGCGGCTTGACGTAAGAAGTTGTGATAATCCCGATAAACGCTACTCACGTCCTGTTCTTTCCATTTTTCGCGCTCTTCAGGATTATCGAATCCCCACTCCTTGATGAAATGCACCGAGCCGATCACGTAATCGTAAGGATAGGCGCTCAGAATGGCTTTTGTCTTCTTTTCATAGCCGGGGATGAAATCGGCTTCGATGCCAAGGCGGATGGTGAGCCGGCCTTTAAACTGTTCGCGCGCTTCTTCAATCATCCGGTGGTAGGCAGGGAGTTCTTCCCTCTTCATGGTAATGCCGGGGAGCTCTTTGACCACAAAAGGAGCGTGGTCGGAGAATCCGATTTCCTCCAGACCTATTTTAATGGCCTGGGCCGCATATTCCTCGGGCAGCCCTTCGGCATGGCCGCACAAGGGCGTGTGCATGTGGTAATCGGCAATGGGAATCATATTTTTTCTTCTAGGGGCGGACAAAGAAACCTTCGATTTCAGATTTTTTTAGACGCGCCGTCTCATTATGGGGATTCAATTTGAGAACCGTGTTCAAATCTTCTAAGGCATGGGTATAGTCCTTTAATAAAAAATATCCCATGGCCCGGTTCAGATGCGCGGACTCAGAGTCAGGGGCGATGTCCAGCGCCTTGAGATAATCGTCCATCGCCAGGCTTATCTGGCCCAGAAGCAGATAGATATTCCCGCGGTTATTGTAGGCCATGCTATTGTGCGGCTCCAATTGGATGGCGCGTGTCAGATCCTTGATGGCCAAATCGTATTGCTTTCTTAAAAAATAAATATTTCCGCGTTCGATATAACTGATGGCTTCGCGGGGGTTCAGTTCGATGGCTTTGGAATAATCACTCAAGGCCAAATCATGAGATTCTCTGTGGGCGTAAATTTGGCCCCGTTTGAAATAGCTGTCAGCATAATGGGGGGCCAATATCACGGCCGTTTGGGCGTCCATCAAGGCCAGATTATCTTTGTGCATCTCTTCGAAATAATGGGCCCTATTGTAATAGGCCAGAGCTGACTTGGGGAATTTCTGAATGACATTCGTCCAGAGGGTGAAGCTGTTCTGCCAGATATGACAATGGTTCCAACTGAAAAAAGAGAGATAAAGGATGTAGATAGGCAAAAGGACTTTCAATAATCGGCCGATCCGAACGTGCGGGGTCATTTTTGATTCCGAGGCGATCAACCGTTGACAGATTTGGGCTAGGATAAGAAATATGCCGATGGAGGAAAGATAGGCAAAGCGGTCATAAATGATGGAATCATTGATCTTGGCAAGATGAAGGACGGGCAGGATTAAAATGAAAAAGAAAAGGGAGGCAAATACCGCCTGGCGGTTTTTGCGGCGTCCTTTCCACAGGATGATCATAATGACCGCAACGAGAAGGGGCGACAAGTATACGGCGGGTGAAAACCAGCCGTTGACTTGGACAGGCAGAGGATAGAAAGAGGAAACGACATCGGGCAAAATGAGTTTGCGGATATAGAGGAGCACGGCGTAGGCCGATAGAAAGAATCTGTCGCTTACAGGAAATAGTCCTGTTACGGGAAAGGCGTCGGTTTTTTCTACCACAGTCCATGTGATGGCGCCGAAAAGGAGGGCCAATGCGAGAAAAGGGGTTTTTCCCAGGGATGTCCTTTTCTGCCACTTGCGTTGAAAAAAATAATCCAGGAGGATCAACAGAAAGGGCAGTGTAACCGCTGTGGCCTTCGCAAAAAGAGAGAGGAGAAAACATGTCAGGGAAACAAGGTAGGTGCAAAGGCGGCACCTGCCTTGTTGGGAATAAAGGATGTACGCAATGAGGGACAGGAGGTAAAAAAAGGTAAAGAGGACGTCTTTGCGGCCGGTCGCCCAGCAGACGGCTTCCACATGCAGCGGATGAATGGCAAAGAGGGCCGTGGGGAGCAAGATCATCATCTTCTCGCAGAAGAGGAGCCGCAGGAAGATAAAAACAAGCAGGATATTCGCCAGATGCAACAGAAGATTGTTGAGATGATAAATGCGCGATGTCCAGCCAAAGAATTTGTATTCAAGGGCGAAGGAAAGGAGGGTTAAGGGATGATATTTGCCTGTGAGGTGACTGGTAAACATCCTCTTGATGTGGTCAGGGGACAATTCCTGAACAAGGTTGTTTTCCCACAAATATTCCGGGTCATCCCAGTTGGTAAAGGCGTTGTTCAAGCTTGGGGAAAAGACGAGGCCTGCCAGAAGAAGAATGCCAAGAATTGAAGCGAGAAAGAGAGTCTCCCGGCGTTGGAAATGAGGGACGGTCATGGGGAGAATTATACCATGTCCGGACAGGGAGAGAAATGTTTTGTGCTGTAAGTTTGACAGGGTAAGGTCTCTATGTTATCATGCCGCTGTCATGGAAGGATATTACAGGAAACTGATTCAATCCATCGGCGAGGATACGCAGCGGCCGGGCCTTAAAGCCACCCCCAAACGGGCCGCCAAGGCCTTTCTGTATTTAACCGGAGGCTATCAGGAAGATGTCCGCAAGGTTATCAATCATGCCCTTTTTCCATCGGATAACGATGAGATGATTATTGTCAAGGACATTGAACTGTATTCTTTGTGCGAGCATCACCTCCTTCCTTTTTTCGGCAAATGTCATGTCGGCTATCTTCCTGACGGAAAAATTATTGGGCTGTCTAAGATAGCCCGGGTCGTGGATATCTTTGCCCGGCGACTTCAAGTCCAGGAAAATCTTACCAAGCAGATCGCTGAGACCCTCATGGAGCATGCCGGTGCCAAGGGGGTGGGGGTGGTGATTGAGGCCAGACACCTCTGCATGATGATGCGCGGCGTGGAGAAACAAAATTCGATTATGAAGACCTCCTGCATGCTTGGCGCCTTCAGGAAGGACATCTCCACAAGGTCCGAATTCTTAAGTTTAATCCGATAAAAATTAGCGTATTTTTCTATGGGCATATCGTTTAAGGATAAAGTTGTTCTTGTCACGGGCTCTACCCGGGGTATCGGCAAGGGAATCGCCCGTGCCTTTGCCCAGGAGGGGGCGATCGCGGTTATTATGGGCCGCGATGCCTCTTTGGCCGAAAGGGTAAGAGACGAATTTATCCAAGCGGGTTGGAAGGCCGAAGGGTATGGCTGCGATGTGACAAATCCGCAAAATGTGGGGGAAATCCTTGACAAAATTCTTGACAAATATAAGTCCGTTGATATATTAGTTAACAACGCGGGCATTGCCAAAGACAATTTATTGGTGCGGATGAGCGAAAGCGACTGGGATGAAGTTATCCGTGTCAATTTAAAAGGGATGTTCAACTGCACCAAAGTTTTCGTTAAGGGGATGCTAAAGCGTAGAAGCGGCAGGATTATCAACATTTCCTCGATCATTGGCATCACAGGCAATATCGGGCAGTCTAATTATGCGGCCAGTAAGGCCGGCATGATCGGTTTTACCAAATCCATGGCCCATGAAGTGGCCTCGCGCGGGATTACCGTCAATGCCGTTGCCCCCGGCTATATCCAGACCGACATGACTGCTCAATTAAAGGAAGAGGCCCGCGATGAAATACTCAAGGCCATCCCTTTAAGACGGTTTGGGACCGCAGATGATGTTGCCGGTGTTTGCTTATTCCTCGCCTCGGCGCAGGCCGGTTATATTACCGGAGAGACCATTGTCGTTGATGGCGGAATGACGATCTAATTACTCGTTGGACAAAAAAGGAGGCGAATCCATGGCAGTTGAAGAAAAAGTCAAGTCAATCATCGCAGAGCAGCTGGGCGTGAAATTGGAAGAAGTGACTGAAGACGCGTCTTTTATCGATGATCTGGGCGCGGATTCTTTGGATACGGTTGAATTGATTATGGCGTTGGAGGAGGAATTTAATATTGAGATCCCCGATGAAGATGCGGAGAAGATGACCACCGTCGGCGATGCTATCAGATATATAGACGAAAAAACAGCCAACAAACAAACGTAAATCTTGTGAGGGTATTTTAGCTTGATGCACACCTCGGCAATAAAGCCGAGGTGTTGTATTTACTGCGCCATGTCGAAAAAACGTGTTGTTGTCACAGGCCTCGGGGTTCTCTCGCCGGTCGGTTCCGGGGTTGAAAAGTTCTGGAAGTCCCTCCTTGAAGGAAAAAGCGGTATACGTCCCATCACGCATTTTGATGCTTCCCAGCTGGATTGCCGCATCTGCGGCGATGTCATGGATTATGATCCTTTGCAACATTTCAATACAAAAGAAGCGCGCCATTTGGCCCGTTTTGTCCAGTTTGCCGTTGTGGCCAGCCATGAAGCCATCGCGAATGCCAAATTGGATTTGGGCAGCGTTGATCTTGATAGGACGGGAGTTTTAATCGGCTCCGGCATCGGCAGCATTGAGACCATCGAACAGGAGCACCAGAAGTTTCTGGAGAAAGGCCCCCAGAAGATAACCCCCCATTTTATCCCCAAGATCATCATTAACGAGGCCGCAGGTCAGGTCTCTATTCATACCGGGGCGCAGGGGCCGGTGACGTGTGTGGCCACCGCCTGTTCGACAGCGACCAATGCCATCGGAGATGCCTTCCGCTTTATCCAGTACGGTGATGCGGATGTCATGATTGCCGGCGGCACCGAGAGCGCCACCACCATTCTTGGAGTCGGGGGATTTTGTGCCTTAAAGGCGTTAACGAAGCGTAATGATGAGCCGCAGAGGGCCTCGCGGCCGTTTGATTTGCACCGTGACGGATTCGTGATGGCTGAGGGGGCTGGTATCGTTATTCTTGAATCCTTGGAACATGCTAAGAAAAGAGGGGCCACCATTTTGGTCGAGATGGTTGGTTACGGCCGGACATGTGATGCCTACCATATTACGGCGCCCGAACCCATGGGGACAGGCGCGGCCAAGGCCATGGCGCTGGCTATCCGGGATGCGGGGTTAAAGCCTAAGGATATCTCTTACATCAATGCCCATGGGACATCAACGGAGCTCAACGACAAGGTCGAGACGTTGGCCATTAAGAATGTTTTCAAAGAATACGCTCGAAAGGTCCCGGTCAGCTCTACAAAATCCATGACAGGACATTTATTAGGCGCGGCCGGCGGTGTTGAATTTGCCGCGAGCGTCCTGGCTATTCGGGATAGCATGATTCCGCCCACCATCAATTACGAAACACCTGATCCGGACTGCGATCTGGATTATGTCCCCAATACCGCACGGAAGGCCAAGGTTGATGTGGTCATGTCCAATTCCCTCGGGTTCGGCGGTCACAACGCCAGCGTGGTCGTTAAAGAATTTCAAGAATAAAAATTTCATCACAGTTTCAGCCCCGATAAGCTATTGGGAAAAAGGTCAAGCTGTGGTATAATTTACACCTATGAAAATTTATAAAATCGCAGTCATTCCGGGAGACGGCATCGGTCCCGAGGTCGTGCGCGAGGGCTTAAAAGTCTTGGCGGCGGCGGCCCGGAAGCATAACTTTAAGATCGCCTCAGCTTCCTTTGATTTCGGCGGCGCGCGTTATCTCAAAACCGGCGAGTTGCTGCCGGCGTCGGCTATCGATGATTTGAAAAAGTTTGATGCCATTTTCTTGGGCGGCATCGGCCATCCGGATGTCAAACCCGGTATCCTGGAGAGGGGAATCTTATTAAAGCTGCGTTTTGATTTGGACCTCTATATTAATCTGCGCCCCGTTAAGCTATACGAGAATGTCCCTACCCCTCTCAGGGACAAGAAACCGGAGGATATCGATTATGTAGTTATCCGGGAGAATACCGGCGATCTTTATACCGGGGCGGGGGAATTCCGTCATAAGGGGACGCCGGATGAGGTGGCGGTCCAGTCCATGATCTATTCGCGCCGGCAGGTCGAGCGGTGTGTGCGTTATGCCTTTGAATTGATCCGCCAGCGTCACGGCGGCAATCCCTGGCGCGGACTAAGCGAAGAGGAGCGAAAAAAAGGGTATAGGGGCAAGCTCACCCTCTGCGGCAAGACGAATGTCTTGACGTATGTCTATGACCTCTGGGAGCGGGTTTTTTATGAGGTGGCCAAGGAATATCCGCAGGTGTTTGCCGATTACTGCCATGTGGATGCGATCTGTATTTATATGGTCGAGAGCCCGCAGCGCTTTGACGGTATTGTTACCGGCAATATGTTCGGCGATATCATCACAGATTTAGCCGCCGTCACGCAGGGCGGCATGGGGGTTGCCCCCAGCGGCAATATCCATCCCGGCAAGGTAAGCATGTTTGAGCCTGTGCACGGGACAGCCCCGTCGTTTGCAGGGAAAAATGTCGTCAATCCTGTAGCAACGATTTTGACGGCCCAGATGATGCTCAACCATTTGGGCGAGGAGGAGGCCGCGGCAAACATCGAGTCAGCGGTGAAGGCCTCCGTTAAAAAGATGAAATCGATGCTGGTCGGGCAGATGGGGCACTCCACCAGCGAGGTGGGGGATTTGGTCGTTCAAAACCTCTAGTGTCATGAAGGAATTGAAGATATGAGAAAATATAACGTTGCCATCGTCGGCATAAGAGGGGCCGTCGGGCAGGAGATGCTTAAAATCCTCCAACAGCGCCGTTTCCCCTATGGCCGGCTTAAGCTCTTTTCTACCTCCAGTGAGGAGAATTTTGTTGATGAACAGGGGAATCTCATAGAGGCAATCAGAAAAGATTCCTTTAAAGACATGGAGATCGGGCTTTTTTCGCCGGGGGCCTCTGTCAGCAAAATCTGGGCGCCGGTTGCGGCCAGGGACGGGTGTGTCGTCATCGACAATACCAGTCAATTCCGCATGGATCCGGATGTACCGCTGGTGGTCCCTGAGGTGAATCCTGAGGAGATCAAAAACCACAAAGGGATTATCGCCAATCCTAACTGCTCGACGATTCAGATGGTGGTGGCCTTAAAGCCGTTGCATGATTATGGGAAGATTAAGCGGATTGTGGTCTCCACGTATCAGTCCGTCTCGGGAGCGGGGTCTGATGCCATGCGCGAGCTTCAGGAGCAGGCGGCTGATCCGAAGGTTTTGCCGAAGGTCTTCCCTTATCCGATTGCTTTTAATTTGATCCCGCAGATTGACGTGCCGATGGATAATCTCTACACCAAAGAAGAGATGAAGATGGTCCATGAGACCAAGAAGATTATGAAGGATGATTCTATTCAGGTGACGGCCACCTGCGTGCGCGTGCCTGTTTTAAGGTCGCATAGTGAATCGGTCAATATCGAAACGGAAAAGAAGATTACGCGAAAAAAGGCCGTTGAACTTTTAAGCAGGGCGCCCGGTGTGACCGTTATGGATGACCTGCCGCACAATAAATATCCTCTGCCTTTGGATGCCGCAGGCAAGGACGACATCTTTGTGGGCCGTATCCGCGAGGACGAGACCATTGACAATGGGCTTAATCTCTGGATCGTCTCGGATAATCTCCGCAAAGGCGCGGCCCTCAATGCCATCCAGATTGCGGAAGAATTGGTTCGGCAGAAGCTTATAAAATAATCGTCATTCGTCGTTCGCATATCGTACTTCGACATACGAAGTGCGAATGACGAAGTACGGATTAGTGCTTATGTCGCGTAATATCAAACTCACCCTCGAATATGACGGCACACGCTTTGAAGGATGGCAGGTTCAAAAGAAGAACCAGAGGACCGTTCAGGGAGAGATTGAGAAGGCGTTAAAGAAGATTTTTAAAGAAGAGATTCGCTTGATCGGCTCCGGCCGCACCGACAGCGGCGTGCATGCCTTGGGGCAGGCTGCCAGTCTTAAGACACGCTCCCGGATACCGGCGGCGCAGATAAAACGCGCCTTGAATGCGAATCTCCCCGCCGATATCGCCGTTGTGGATGCCGAGGAGGTCGGTCCGCGGTTTCACGCCCAATACAGCGTCCGATCCAAGACGTATCGCTATACGATCCTTAACCGCGCGGTTCGCTCAACCCAGGGGCGTCATTTTTGTTTATTATTTCCTTATAAGTTGAATCTCCGTTTGATGCGCGAGGAGGCCCAAGCGCTCATCGGCCGCCACGATTTTAAATCTTTCCAGGCCGCCAATCCGGCACACGATGAGAAGGCAACGACAGTGCGCATCGTCAAGCATGTGGAGATTATAAAAAGAGGGGATTTTATTTTTATCGACATCGAAGCTGACGGTTTTTTATATAAGATGGTCAGGAATATCGTGGGCACGCTTTTGGAAATCGGAAGCGGCCGGCTGCCTCAGGGCAGTATCAAAGTGATTTTGAAGAAAAGAAACCGCCTCTTTGCGGGGGACACGGCCAAACCTCATGGGTTAACGCTTTTGGGGGTGAAGTACTGAAAAAGGGGGGACAACTGTCCCCTTTAATCAATAAGAGAAACTTATCATACGGATAAGAAAAAAAACATTTACCTATAAAAATTTTATTTATAAAATGACGCCATTTCCTTTAGATCGATGCGAGAATGAATCCCCCGGATGCAAACGCCTCTGAAAGTTCAGATCCCTGATGAAAATACCTGGAAAGAGCAGATCAAATGCCAGTATGCCTGCCCGGTGCATACAGATGCCCGAGGGTATGTCCGTGCGCTCGCCGAAGGGGATTTTGAGAAAGCCTATCTTATTGCCCGCGCGCCCAATCCGTTGGCCTCGATCTGCGGGAGGATCTGCGGGGCGCCCTGTGAGGCGGCCTGCCGGCGGGGAGCCATTGACCAGAGTATCTCTATCCGCGCCCTGAAGCGTTCAGCCGTCGAAGAAAGCTCCGCCTCCACATTAAAGTCCCTCGAAGTCATTGAAAAAATTCAAGAGTCATTGACGAGGAGGGATTGCGTGGATGCCGATGACGGGGGCGGGCTTTGGGATGCCATCAGCGAGGGGACATTGCGCAAGGCCGAAGGGAAAAGCGTTGGGATTATCGGCTCGGGGCCGGCAGGGCTTTCCGCCGCTCATGACCTTGCTTTGATGGGATTTTTAGTGACAATTTACGAGATGGAACCCGTCCCGGCCGGGATGCTCTACTTAGGTGTCCCGGCATACCGCCTGCCGCGCAAACTCATTGAGGCCGAGGTAGAGGTCATCAAGGCCTTAGGGGTCAATATCCGGATCAACTGCACCGTCGGGAAAAATATCGGTTTTGATGAGATACGGCACAGTCATGATGCGGTTGTGATTGCCGTTGGATGCAAGCGTTCACGCACCCTCCCTATTCCCGGGGGTGAGGCCGAAAGCGTTTTGGGAGGCGTTGAGTTTTTGCGCGATGTCACTCTTAATCTCCCGCACACAATCGGCAATAAGGTTGTGGTGATCGGCGGCGGTAACGTGGCCTACGATGTGGCTAGGACGGCCTTGCGGCGCCAGCAGATGGATGTGGCGGTCACGGCCTTTCATGAACGAAAAGGGATGAAGGTCACGTTGTGCTGTATTGAGAAACGGGACGAGATGCTGGCTGATGAGATCGAGATTCTGGAAGGCGAAGAGGAGGGGATTGCCCGCCAGAACGGCTACGGCCCCCAGGAGATCCTCACGGAGGGCGGCAAAGTCAAAGGCGTTCTTTTCTATAAAGTCATCTCCATTTTTGATGAGCAGAAACGGTTTAATCCCAAGTATGATCCTTCGGATAAGGTCGTCCTAGAAGCCGATACGGTCATTTTCTCCGTCGGCCAAAGGGCGGATATCTCTTTTATTGACCCATCCAGGGACGGTATTCAGCTTAACGAGCGGGGGGCAATTATCTCTGATCCCCAGACGCTGGAAACAACCGCCGCTGGTGTCTTTGTCGCCGGAGATTTGGCCTACGGTCCGCGGCTCATGATTGATGCGATCGCCAGCGGCAAAAAAGCAGCCCGCTCTATTTACGGAAAGATCATGGGAAAAAGGATGGAATTTAAGACCGCGCCGATGCATGCGTCATTAGAGAATTACGCGCGGGAGAAAGGTTATGAGAGGCTTCGCCGCCAGGCGTTAAGCGCTGTGGATGTCCGCGACCGCCTGCGGGCGGCGGACGTTATCATTGAGAAGGGCTTCACGCGCGGCCAGGCCAGGCTTGAGGCTTCGCGCTGTCTGGATTGCGGCGTCAATACCATATTCGACAGCAGCCGCTGTATTCTGTGCGGCGGCTGTGCCGATGTCTGTCCTGAATTGTGTTTGAAGCTTGTGAGCGCCTCGGATTTAGAGGGGGGCAAGGATTTTGACGACTTGGTGGATTTCATGAAAAAGGAAAAAGAAGCGGATGAGTTGAGCGCCATTATTAAGGATGAGGAGAAATGTATCCGCTGCGCCCTTTGCGCCCAACGCTGCCCCACAGGCGCAATTACGATGGAGCGGTTTACTTTTAAGGAGTGTCTGCAATGACTACACCTCAAGAAGGATGCGCATGTCCTTTGACAAATCAGGCGTACAAGAAAATCAGCCGACGAGATTTTTTGGGGTTAGCGGCCATGTGGAGCTGTGTGGCGGCCTGGATCCTCGCGGCCTTGGGCTTGGGAAAATTTCCCAAGCCGGCATTGTTGCCGGATGTCTCGAGGGTTTTTAAGATCGGAAGGCCTGAGGATTTTCCCGTCGGTACCGTGAAAATCATCGAAGATAAGAAAGTGATGGTTCAAAGGGACGAAGGGGGTTTCAGCGCGATTTCTCTTATATGCACGCACCTGGGATGCATTGTTTCCAAAACGGAGAAAGGTTTCGCTTGTCCCTGTCACGGATCGAAATTTGATGAGAAGGGCAATGTTGTCGGCGGCCCGGCGCCGAAGGCGTTGAACTGGCTGGAGATCAGCCAGCTTCCCAATGGGAAACTGGCTGTCAATGCCGGCAAGAGTGTTCCTGTGGGAACCAAGTTGGCGGCATAGGCATACTAAATAAAGGAGGGAAGAGGGATGCGTTGGAAAGCCATAAGGAATTTCTCCCAGAACCTGTTCGAGTTCCCCCGGACATTTAAAAGGTCTTTGATTCGCCATGACAAGCCTGTCTCGGACCGCGCCCGCAGCCAGATCATGTTCAACAATTTCTTCCTGCATATCTTAAGCACGCGCATTCACCGCTATTCCTTGAAATCTACCTATACATTCGGGCTGGGGGTGATGGCCGCTTCTTCCTTCATTATTCTCTTGGTGACGGGGATTCTTCTTATGATTTATTATAAGCCGTCGGTGGATTTGGCGTACGACTCGATTAAGGATATTCACTATGTGGTGCCGGGAGGGCGGTTCATCCGCAACATCCATCGATGGGCTACCAATATTATGATTGTGAGCGTCTTTCTGCACATGGCGCGCGTCTTTTATACGGCGGCGTATAAAAGATGGCGTGCCTTTAATTGGGTTTTGGGAATCATCCTTTTGGTGTTGACCTTATTGCTGAGTTTTACGGGGTATTTGCTGCCGTGGGATCAGCTGGCCTACTGGGCGGTGACGATTGCAACCAACATTGCGGCTTCCGCTAACGAGTTCACGGATGCCTTGAATATCACAGCGTATTTTAATCCCGGACGGTTCATGAAGATTTTGCTGCTGGGATCCGAGGAAATCGGACAGGATGCCCTGCTACGGTTTTATTGGCTGCATTGCATTATCCTCCCCCTTGCCCTCGTGATGGTTTTGGGCGCGCATATCTGGCGCGTGCGCAAAGACGGCGGGCTGGCCCGTCCGGATCACATCAGCGACGAGGATTTAAAAGGGACACCGAAAGATCCGCTTTCCGACAAGGTCTTTACCCATGCCCCGCAGAAGACGTATAACCTGATGTGCCTGGTAAAGGGAAAGACGCCTATTGTCGGACGCGGACCCGAACAGACGGTCTCCAGCTGGCCGCACATGATGATTAGGATTGTGGCTGTCTTTATGCTCACCTTGGCCCTGACGTGCCTCTATGCGTATATGATTGACGCTCCTCTTAAGGAAATGGCCAATCCGTCTGTGCCGGAAAATCCGGCCAAGGCGCCGTGGTATTTTTTAGGCCTGCAGGAGCTGGTTTCCTATTCAGCATTCATGGGAGGAATGGGAATCCCCGGGTTGGCGCTCCTGGGTCTTGTATTGATTCCTTATCTGGACAGGGAAGAGCAGGAGATCGGCCGCTGGTTTGACAATAAACAGGGCAGTCGAGTGACAAAAAATTCTTTTATTTATGCGGTTACGGTTGTGGTTGGGATGCTGGTCTTCACGGTCAGTTTGGGGTGGCTGAGGAATTGGTTCCCCCAAATCCCGCAGTTATTCATTATTTTTTTTAACCCGGGGACGGTCCTCGTCGTCTTTTTTGTGGCCTGGTCGTTTTATTGTATGGTGAGATACAACTCCACCAGGATGGCGGCCATCGCCTTATTTACGTGTTTTCTGGTGGCCTTTGTGATTTTAACGTATTTCGGGACGTATCACCGCGGGCCCAATTGGGACTTTTATTGGTTGAAGAGCCAATGGCCGGTTCACTAAATGAGCTCCAAACTTATGGAACGAAGTGAACATAAGTTTGTTGAGCGAATTTATCCCGAGGCGCATCATGGCCGAGGGATTACCTTTTAAAAAATTATCATGAAGAAAACCATACTGATATCCAGCCTTGTTGTCATTATTGTTCTTCTCGCCGAGGCCTACCGTGAAAATCTGAACATGGACTGGCAGCATTATCAGCGGCTTTACAAGGATAAGCTGCTTCAATTGGCAAGAACTCCTCAAGAGAAGGCGCTGGCCAAGCAGTATGAAATCAAGATGCGCCAGATTGTCCTTCCGGCATTGAACCGCGTGGACCGCTGTGTCATTTGCCACGCGGCGATGGAAGATTCCCGTATGAGGGATATGCCGAATCCTTTGAAGACTCATCCCGGCGATTATCTGGAAACGCACGAAGTTGAACAGACCGGCTGCACCATCTGCCACGACGGCCAAGGCAGGGCCATCACGTTCCGTGAGGCTTTGGCTCACGGCGAGAATAAGTATTGGGAGAAACCGCTTCTTGTTAAACCTTTCCTCGAGGCCAATTGTTACCGCTGCCACCGTGCCTCTTTAAAGGAAACGCCTCATTATAATGCAGGAAATGCTCTCTTTGAGACAAAAGGGTGTCTAGGCTGTCATAAGATTAACGGCAAAGGAGGGGTTAAGGGGCCGGATCTCTCTTATTTAGGCGATGCCAATTTTCATCTGAAAATACCGACGGCTGAAAATCGCAAGCCCCTTTTGGAAAAATTTAATGATAACGTGAATCTCGCCTATATTTATGAGGCTGTGAAATTTCCTCATGAGCAGCCCAAAGATTCCAAGATGCTGGATTATCATTTGACCGACGAGGAGGCTGTTAATCTGACGGTTTTCCTCAAAGGGCTGACGACCGATATCGTGCCCAAGAGCCTTGTTTCTAAAAAGGCGCCTCAAGTCCCCTTGGACATCCTGGGACGCGGGGCCATCCTGTATGCCCAATATTGTTCGGCATGCCACGGCCTTGACGGCAGAGGGACGCACCTCTCGGAACTCACGAAGATCGGCCCGGCGGTCGGCAATGAAGAGTTTCTTGCCATCGCTGATGAAAAATTGCTGGGGCATGTCGTCAGTTTCTCCCGGGGCGGCGAGATGCCGGCCTTTGCCACCACCGGCGGACTTACCCCCGAAGAGATTCAAGACATCGTGCAGTATATTTTCTCTTTTAGGCGGACCCCGCCTCCTTTTGAAGAAGTGATGGCTGTGGAGGGGAACGCCCGTTACGGAGAGAATTTCTTTAGAGGCAACTGCGCCAATTGTCACGGGGTGGACGGCAAATACAGCACAGACTTGATTGGCCCTACTTTGAATAATTCGACCCTTCTGGGGCTGGCCACAAAAAAGTTTTGGTATAACACGATTGTCCGCGGCCGTGCCGGGACCGCCATGCCGGCCTGGCATTTTCTAAATAAAGAACAGATCGCGGATCTGATCGCCTTTCTTGAGGATTTGAAACCAAAGACGCTGGATAAAGAACAAACCATGGTGAAGGTGTGGACCGAGGCCTCTAAGGAAAACGGAAAGAAGCTCTTTGACGGGCAATGCGCTATTTGTCATGGCATTGATGGCACGGGGGGCATGGGGCCGAATCTTCAAAATGCGGAATTCCAAAAACAGGCGGATGCGGAATTTATATTCCATGTTATGTCCCAAGGCCGTCCGGGGACAGCCATGCCGAGCTGGAATCTGCTTACACCGCAGGATGCGGCAGATATTATCGCCTATGTGAAGTCCTGGCAGGCCGGGGAATCCGCTCCCTTATCCGATGAGCGTATTATCGGCTCCGAAAAGCAAGGCGAAAAGATTTTTGCCAGCTCCTGCGCCCAGTGTCACGGCGTCTCGCCGAGGGCGATGGTAGGACCGGCGGTCTTGTCCGAAGGGTTCTTAAAACAGGCGAGTGATTCCTTTATCAAAAATATGATTATGTATGGGCGAAGCCATACGCAGATGCGGCCGGCCTTTAAAGGAGAAGGCGGAATTATCGAGTTAAACGAAGAGGAAGTTAATTCCGTTGTGGCTTACATCCGGTCATTAGAGGAAAATCCTGTTGTCTTGGAGGGAAAATCCTCTGTTCAGGGCGATTCCCAGGTCGGTAAAGCCCTTTTTGCCAGAAACTGCGCCCAGTGTCACGGTGAGTTCGGCGAGGGCGGCAACGGTCCGGCCATCGGCAAAAAGGGTTTCTTAGAGACGGTCTCGGACGGTTTTATTTTCGCGATGATGCGTATGGGACGGGGGGACTCCGAAATGAAAGCCTTCCCGCCGCATGGCAGCGGATTTGCCAGCTTAAGCGATAAAGACGCGGCTGATATCATCAGTTTTTTAAGATCAGATCTCAACAAGGCCGAGCAGTACGCCAAGAAAGTGCAGGGCGTTCCCGGCCGCGGGAAAGAGCTTTTTGACCGTGACTGTGCCCAGTGCCACGGTCCGGACGGCCGCGGCGGCATCGCGCCGGATTTGAATAATAAATTTTTTATGGAGGCTGTCTCGGACAGTTACCTGCAGGCGACCATGGCCATCGGCCGCCATAATACACAGATGCGCTCCATGATGAAAGGCGGCAGCGGTGTCGTCGAGCTTTCCTCGCAGGACGTGAATGATATTATCAGTTATTTAAGATTTCTCGTCGAAAGGTAATGACTCAGTTCCCCTCCCTCGGATGGGAGGGGATTCCGCCGGAGGCGGATCCGCCTTTGGCGGAAGGGGAGGGTGAGAAAAATTATTATCTTCACCCCCACCGAACCTCCTCCATCGACGGGGGAGGAAGATCTGAGTAGTTACATCGAAAGAGATATTGAAAGGAAGGGGAGATAAAATGAAAAGGCAAAAATGGTCTATGTCGCGGCGTAATTTCCTTAAAGGCACCGTTGCCGGCGCGGCCGCCGTGGGGATGTCGGATATGCTTTTCGCGCCTGAAAAAATTTTGGCCGAGGAGCTGGGGCTTGTTTCTTCCGTCAAGGAATACGCGGCCCAGTGTCCTTACTGCGGGGTCGGCTGCGGCTCGATTATTAAAGTCGATCAGGCCACGGGCCGGGTGATGGGCTGTGTCCCGGACAAACAGCACCCCACCAATAAAGGCGTGCAGTGCATCAAGGGTTTAAACGCCGACGAGCCGATTTATATTGACCGTCTGACGAAAGTCTTGATCCGCAAGGACATGAGCGATCCCATGACGGGACATGTCTCCAAGTCTAAGGGGAGTTTTAAAGACAGCGATTTCAGGGAAGCGACTTATGAGGAGGCCGAGGGAATCATTGCCCATAAGCTGGCGGAGATTTATAAGCAGTTCGGCGGCAACACCATCGGCCTTTACGGTTCGGGGCAGTTGACCGTTGAGACCCAGTGGATTGAGAACAAATTCATGAAGGGGATTCTGACTTCCAACTCCATCGAGGCCAATGCCCGCACCTGCATGACCTCAGCAGTCACGGCGTACATAGCGACCTTGGGCTCGGATACGCCGCCTTTGTCCTACGAGGATATTGAATTAAGCGATATGATTCTTTTCTGGGGGCATAACCCGCGGGAAGCGCATACGATTATGTTCTGGCGTTGCGCGGATCACAAAAAGGCCAATGATATCCCGACGGTCATCGCTGACCCGCGGCGCACCGGAAGTGTTCAGGCGCTGGAGGCGATTAACCCGCGCAACAGCTATCATTTTCAGACCCTCAACGGCGATATTTCCATCCTCAACGCCATCGGCCATGTCCTGGTGACCGACCATGAAGACGTGATTGATTACGCCTTCCTTAAAGAAAATGTTACGGGCTGGGAAGAGTATATTAAGATGGTCAAGGAAGAATATAAGCCGGAGGACGTGGTTGACCGGACTATGGTTGACCCCCAGCTTATCCGCAAGGTCGCCTCCGAATGGGCCGAAGCCACGCGTAAGGGGAGACAGCGTGGTGTGGGCGGTGTCATTTCTTTTTGGGGAATCGGATACAATCAACATATCCACGGCCAGCACAATGTCATCAGCATCATCAACCTCCATGCCTTGACCGGCAATATCGCAAGGCCGGGCTGCGGCCCGTTTTCCATGACAGGACAGCCCAACGCCATGGGGGAGCGCCTGATGGGCGGCTTGACGGGACGGCTTCCTTTTAACGTCGGGCTGGACAATAAACCGCACCGCGACTGGATTGCCCAGCACTGGAAGGTCCCTGTCGAGCGCATGGATACCGTGGCCACGGCCCAGAATCCGGGGATGATGGTCGGTATGTTTGAGCGCGCCCTTAAAGGGGACGTCAAGGCCATGCTGTATATATACACGACGCATATCCATCAGCCGGATTTAAACAATCTGATCCGGCCGGCCATGACCAAGATGTTCGTCGTGGTGCAGGATATCTACCGCCATGCCCCCAACGTCCTTTACGGCGATGTGATTCTGCCGGCGCTGACGTGGGGAGAATGGCAGGGCGGCACCTACATCAGCTCCGAGAGGCGGTTTAATGTCGTGGACGGCGTCGGTAAAGGCGCCCCCGGTCTTGAGGAGTGTCTCCCGGATTTGGATTACGCCATTGATAAGGCCAAGAAGATCGCCGGCCTCATCGGATTGGACGGCGAGAAAATCTTTCCTTACAAGAAAAAGAAGTATCATCCCGACGGGCCGATGCTCTATGATACGGAAGAGATCTTTGAGGAGATTGTCAGGGCGTCTAAGGGAACGGACTGCGACATGACAGGGATGCTGGAGGTCAAAGAGCGCGACGGCATAGGGCTCTATGATCAGATCCGCCAATTGAAGGGGATTCAGTGGCCGGCGCCCAATTATGAGATTGCCAAGGCTGGAGGGACCAAAAGGCGGTATATGGGCCAGGAAAGCTGGGAAGGGAAACCTTACGGCAATTTCCGGCACACGGACGGCAAACTGCATATCAAGTCGTGCCGCCAGGATTATTCCAAACGCCAGGAGGTCATGGCCGAGCTGGTCAAGATGGGCACGGTTGAGGGGTATTACACGCTTGATCACCAGGACGTCCTTGTCAAGGCGCGGGATATGGCCCTCACGCCCGACATGCCGGATCTCGAACTGCTGGGCAGACACTGGAAAGAAATCCCGTTGGATAAATATCCTTTCTGGCTGGGGTTGGGAATCGTGTATGAGCACTTTCATAGCGCAAAGACGATTCGCGGGGCAACGACGCGGCGCCTTGTGCCGGAGCAGTACGTGGAGATGCACCCCGGTGACGCCGCGGAAAACGGCCTGCGCGACGGCGATAAAATCCGCGTGATTACCCGCCGGGGTTCTTATGAGGGGCGGGTCAGCGTCGGCGGTTACCGCAGCAAGGTCAGGCCTGCGCGCAATGAGGTGCCTAAGGGGTATATTTTTTCGCCGTGGAATCTCTCTGTCGCGGATTCGGCGGATCCGGCGGAAAATAAATGGCTGGTGAATACTACTTCCCACAGGGCCTATGACCCGGTTTCGGGGCAGGTGGATTATAAAAAACTGGCGGCCCGTATCGAGAAAATATAGAAGACCGAAGACCACAGACTATAGACCATAGACAAAGGTCTCCTGTCTATGGTCTTTTGTCTTTGGCAGGGGAGTTATGAAACGAAGAAATTTTCTAAGACGTTTTTTCATGGCGTTGGGGGCGATTTATCTTTGGGAAGGTAAAGCGCGGGCGGGTCTTTTATCCGGCGTCCGCCATAAGGATTATTTGCGGCCGCCCGGGGCATTGCCTGAAGAAAAATTTTTGGCGACCTGCATCAATTGCCACCGCTGCGGTCAGGCCTGTCCGAACGACTGCATCAAGTATGTCAATGACCCCTTCAATCTCGTCGCGCACGATACGCCGTACATCGTGCCGCGCGAAAAGGCCTGTATCCTGTGCATGAAATGCACGCAAGTATGTCCGTCGGGGGCGCTGCAGCCTGTGGCTGACGAGGAGGGGGAGACGATATTAAAACATGTGAAGATGGGGACCGCCGTCGTTGATACAAACATTTGCAATTCTTATAACGGCTATACCTGCGGGGTCTGTGTTAGGGCATGCCCTTTTTCCGGCGTTGCCTTAAAGGCCGAGACATGGGAGCGGCCTGTTGTTATGGAAGACAAGTGTGTGGGCTGCGGTTTGTGCGAACAGAGCTGTATCCATTATCCGCAGGCGATTCGGGTCGTGCCGATCCGCAAGGCGTAGAGAAAAAGTGAAGATGATTACAAAATTCCGACGAATAGTTCAAATGACGATCCTGGCGGGGATTATCCTGACGGTCTATTTTCATTATTACGAAAATCAGAAGGTCAAATACGGGGGAGAGGCCGTTATACGGGATTCCGTCGTCTTACGCGCTATTGACAAGGCCGTTGGCCGCATTGAAAACCGCACTCAACTCATAACATTCTTCAAGGGCGATGTGTGGACAGCCCAGATCGGGCAATGGAAATTGACGGACCCTTTGGCCTTTTTCGGCAATCTGATCCGGACGAAGGAGATTTACTGGCCGTTATTTTTTTCTGCCCTGATCCCAATAGCGGCAACGGTGATCCTGGGAAAGATTTTCTGTGGATGGATTTGTCCCATGGGGCTTCTATTCGAGTGGAACAGCCGATTGCGCCGGTTCTTAAAGAAAGCGGGCCTTCCGCTTTTTGACTTTAAACTGCCGGCCTCAGTTAAATTTTTCGTCTTGGGAGGAGGGCTTTTGACGGGTCTGATCTTTGGCGCGCATTATTTTCTTATCATTTATCCGCCCAAACTTATCTCCGGCGAGATTTATTTAAGTATTACGCGTTCGACGTTGAGTTATGGCGCTATTTTTCTTTTTACTCTTCTTGCCGTGGAGCTGGTTTTAGCGCCCCGCTTGTGGTGCCGAAGCCTTTGTCCCGGGGGCGCCCTTTACACGCTTTTAAGCCGGTTCAGGTTTCTGCGCATCCAAAACGACCGGAGGCGCTGCACCGACTGCGGCATTTGCGACCGCGCTTGTCCTTACGAGATTCAACCGTCTAAGGGGAATTTATCGTCCGAGTGCGATCACTGCGGTGTCTGCATTGATAAGTGCCCTGTGAATACACTTTTTTTCAGTGTCATCAATGACCGTGAGATATACCAGCGGGTGGTGCAACAGCGGATTCCTCCCCCATCGAAAAGGGGGAGGGAAGGTGGGGGTGAGAATCCCCTCCCTCGATGGGAGGGGAAGTTCTGGAAACAAATGGTTATCTTTCTAGGCGTTTTTTTAATAACGACCAGCGCCCACGCCCATCATATCCGCGGACTTCCCCATTACGGCTATTCGAAAAATTATCCCCAAGTTCCCACCTATGAAGAGTCTCGCGTGGTGGATGACTGGGGAATCTCGTTCTCTTATATTAAAATTTTTGAAACAAAAAACTGTGATCTGGCCATTTATCTGAAGAACACGAAAACAGGCAAGCCTTTTGACGGGGTGATGAGTTTTAAGGTTTTTGGCGAACATGAAGACCCGCACGATGTCCATGCCTATGACGCCCACCGGCATACCAATACCTACCGGGTGGGGTGGGTTTATGAAAAAGACGGGATTTATACGCTGCGCATTACATTCAACGACGGCGGTAAAACCTATATGGAAGATTTCCGGATGCAGATGGGCAATGTTGGGTTTAATAAGCTTTGGCTGATTCTGCCGGCATCTGTTGTCTTGATGCTGGTTTTTTTAAATGTCATCAAACGTCTTAGGGGAAAATCTGTGAAGACAGCGGCGGTTGTTTTAGCCTTGATTTATACGTTTGCGGCCCCGGCGCTTGTCTTTGCCGCCGAGAAAGGCTTCTGCCCGATTTGCGGGATGAAGATGCCCTGCCCGATGAAATGTATCGCCGCGGTCACCGGCTCCGGCGGTGAGAAGATGATGCTCATGTCCGGTATGCCGGCCAGGCTTTTTTTTACCGGCATCGCGCTTGTGCTGATTGTTTCTTTTATCGCCGTTGAGATCCTAATCCGGGGCTCAAAACAGCCCGGCGACTATGCCAAGTTTAATTTGCTTGAGATGCGATGGCTCAATGCGCTTGTAAAGAAACCCTATTTCAAATTTCTTTTTCAGTTTCCCGTATTTCTCGTTTTTTGTTTCATTATTTATGCCGGCCTTTTCGGGCACGGCATTATCAATATTGCGCCGATCTTGACCTGGACCATCTGGTGGGCGGGATTAGTCTTTTTGATTTTATTTTTCGGCAAGGCGTGGTGTTTTGTCTGTCCATGGGATTTTATGGCTACGTTATTTCAGCATCTGAAACCCTTCGGCGTCAGCAATGCCCCTTTCACATTGGGCTTGAAGTGGCCGCCGTGGCTTAAGAATATTTATCTGGCCATCGGGCTTTTTATCCTGCTGACGTGGTTTGAGCTTGGGTTTAAGGTGACGGCCTCGCCGCGTTCCACGGCCTTTTTGGGTATCTTGATGGTCTGCCTTTCGATTGTGCCGGCGCTTATCTTTGAGAAGCGTTCTTTTTGCAAATACGGGTGTCTCGTGGGGCGCATCTCCGGGCTTTACGCGATGTTTGCACCTATTGAGGTGCGAAGTAAAGACTTATCCGTATGCACCGCATGCCGCACTAAAGATTGTTTTGCGGGAAATGACCGCGGCAATCCTTGCCCGACGTCCCTTGTTATCCCTCAAATTCGCGAAAATACTTATTGTATTTTGTGCACGGAATGCGTGCGAAGCTGCCCCCATGATAACGTGGCGGTTAATATACGCCCCTTTGCCGCAGACCTCAGGCGGTTTAAAACGGCGCGTCCCGATGAGGCCTGGCTGGCTGTGATTCTTCTGGCGTTAACGTCTTTTCACGGCCTGACGATGACGCCTCTGTGGGATTCAGCGGCTCAGACCTCTGTTCTCGGGCTTCTGCAGTCAACATTGAGCGTGGGCCGGCTGAGCGCCTTTACGATCGGGATGATCCTTGTCAACGGCCTGCTGGCGTTGCTTTATTACGGCATTTCGATTATTACCCAGAGGTTTGCCGGCGACGCGGATGTCCCGACGAAGAAAATTTTTTTATATTACGCTTATTCGATTCTGCCCATTGCGCTTTTTTATCATCTGGCGCATAATGGGATGCATTTTTTTATGGAAGGGCAGATGGTTGTGCCGTTACTTTCGGATCCTTTAGGGAGAGGGGCGAATTTCTTCGGGACGGCCGCCTGGCAGATGGGTCCGATTCTTTCGAGCCAGAGCATCTGGCATCTTCAGGTGGGCCTTGTCCTCACGGGCCATATCTTCGGAATTATCATCGCGCATCATGTCTCGCGCAGGCTTTTTGCCGATGACAGAAAAGCCCTGCGGTCGCTGCTTCCGATGCTGGCGGGGATGATCTTTTTCTCCTGTGTCTCTTTATGGATTATGCACCTGGATATGAATATGCGAAGCAGTCTAATGTAGGGATTAGAGGGATAAAGGATTAGAGGATTAAAGGGTTAGAGGCGATCTGCTGGACGATTGGAGAAGATAGATGGACGGGGAATTATCGCGAAGGAAATTTTTTCGAGAGGGTTTTAGAAAATTGGCTGATGGTCTTAAGGCGACGGCCTCGGCGCTGTACAGCGACGTTGAGAGCTTTACGGAAAGTGCTTTTACCATTCGGCCGTCCTTAATTCGCCCGCCGGGAGCTCTGCCGGAGAAAGAATTCTTAGAGAAGTGCACGCGCTGCAACGAGTGCGTCCGTGTCTGTCCCCAGCAGGCGGTAATGAAGTTTGTCGGCGAGGGTTCCGTGAATCATCTGACGCCGATTTTAAACTTGCGTAAATCCCCTTGTGTGCTTTGTGAAGGGTTTCCTTGTGTTGAGGTCTGTCAGCCAGCCGCGTTAGTTCAACCGATTTCTAGGCGCCATGTCCAGATGGGTACCGCCGTCATCAACATCAAGCTTTGCCATGCCTGGCAAGGGGCGGATTGTGATTATTGTTTTAAGGAATGCCCGTTTCCCGGCGAGGCTATCACCCTGGATGATTCCCGCCGCCCGCATGTCGTTGAAGCATCTTGCACAGGCTGCGGGCTGTGCGAGCATATCTGCCCCAGCCGCCAGCCGGCGATTATAGTAAGAAAGATAGCCTACTGAATCATAATGACATTAGGATGGTATATTTACATTTAGATTCTATGATTATATAAGTTATGGCTATGCCAGCTTCATGGCCCGAGAGCGGAGATTCTTTGTCTTCCCTTGGACCGCCTTGAATTGCCTTTTGACGTTGTAATAGGCGCAGAGTCAGGTATAATAACCCTCAAATCAGGTAGGCTAGGCATGGGAGCAATGGTGGTAAAAGAAAAGTTAGTCCATATCCAATATTTCGCCATCCTGCGGGAGGCCCGAGGTAAGACTGAAGAGGATATTCAGACAACGGCCGCGACCGCGCAAGAGCTTTATAAAGAATTGAAAAACAAATTCGGTTTTCAGATATTTCAGGATTCGCTGCGTGTTTGCGTCAATGACGAATTCTGCGATTGGCAGACGGGGTTAAAAGAAGGGGACAGGATTGTCTTTATCCCGCCGGTGGCCGGAGGGTAGTTCCACTGAAAAAAAGGGGGTCAGAATGAAACGGATTATGATTTTAATCGGCGTGTGTGTTTTTTTAGGGGCGGGCCAAGCCCAGGCCGGGAAAATCCTCAATGAACATCTGCCGGATTGGCTTAAAGTGGATCTGGAATTCCGCCACCGGTTTGAATACAGACAGAATTTTGATTTTAATGATACGGCCGATGACGAAGACGGTTTCAATCTCTATCGGTCGCGGTTAAACGTCAGTCTCATCCCTGAAGAAGATTTCAAGATATTCACCCAGTTTCAGGACGCGCGGATTTCCCACGACAGATTCGCCAGTAAGACCCCTTATGAAAATTATATGGACCTGCGCCAGTTTTACATCGAGGCCGATGATCTATTGAGCGAAGAGGACATCCATTTAAGCAGCCTAGGCGTGAGGGGCGGCCGTCAGGAGCTTGCCTATGGCGCCCAGCGCTTGATTGGCGGATTTAATTGGTCCAATGTCGCCCAGACCTTTGACGCGGGGAAGATTATGGCTGAGTTTGAACCTTATCATCTTAATATCGATCTCTTCGCAGGGACTTTGACGCCCAATAAATCGCCGCGGGAGGCGGATGATCTTTATGACGGCTCCTCCAAAGACCGTATCGGCGGTTATTATGCGACTTACAAAGGATTCGCCAGCGCCACCCTCGAGAATTACCTCATCAACCGCAAGACAAACAAGAATATCTCCTTCGGCCCCAGCGGCAGCAGGGAGCTGGATGATTACACCTTCGGTGGCCGTCTGACAGGCAAGATTGCCGGCACCGGCTTTGATTATGAACTGGAGGCGGCCAAACAATGGGGGGATTTTGACGATCTGAACGTGAACGCCCTTATGGCGGTGGGGATCATCGGCTATACTTTCGATTATGCCTGGCAGCCGCGGGCAGCTTTTGAATTTGATTATGCCTCCGGCGACAATGAGGCCTCGGACGACGACAAGGAAACGTTCGACAACCTGTATCCGACGAATCACCTGTACTATGGGTATATGGATCTAGCAAGTCTGCAAAACCTTAACAATTATCATTTTCAGGCCAGTGTCAAGCCTGTGAAGAAGTTGAGTCTCCAGGCGGATGCGCATTTGATTTATCTGGACACGGCGAAAGATTCCCTCTACAACGCCGGCCGCGGCGTCACGAGAACCGCGTCGGGCACCGGCGTTGACACCCACGTCGGCAATGAGTTGGATTTGACGGCTAAATATAAGGTATGCGACTACGCCGATGTTTTGCTGGGCTATTCCCACTTTTTCGCCGGCAAGTATCTGGAGGAAAGCGGCGCCGATGATGACGGCGACTTTGCCTATGTCCAGACAACATTGAGTTTTTAGAAAGCTGAGGTTTTGGGCAAAATTATTGATGCGAGGCTGTGATTTTGTTATACTAAAACCCAATGCCTCAAAGGAGAGAAAAACCGTGAGAATTATCGTTGCGGGGATCAATCACCAAAATACCCCGTTGGAGATTCGGGAGCAATTGAATTTAAGCACGACCCAGCAGGAGCTCCTCTTAAGCGAGCTGAAGAGCTGGCCGTCGGTGGCGGAGGCCTTTGTGCTTTCTACCTGCAACCGGGTGGAGGTCTACGCCCATGTGATTGACTCATGCGAGGGCGTCCCGCCGTCGCTTTTTCAGAGTAGGACCGGCCGAGGAATTGATGAGACGGATACCGTTTCATCTCTTATCCGCCTCATTTTCAGGATCAAAAAGATTCGCTCCCCCGACGTCTTAATTCCGTATTTTTATGCTTACAGGGACAAGGAGGCCGTCGGCCACCTGTTAAGGGTTGTGGCGGGGCTTGATTCCATGATTTTGGGCGAAGAGCAGATCTTGGGCCAGGTCAAAGAGGCCTTTGCGCGCTCCCACGAACAGGGGATGCTGGCACGGCATTTCCATGTTTTAGGCAATATCGCTGTCCGCACCGGTAAAAAAGTCCGGCAGGAAACGCCTATCGGCATCGGCGGTTCTTCCGTCAGCTGGGCAGCCATTACAAAGGCCGAACAGGAATGGGGACACCTAAGGGATAAGTCCATTTTGGTTATCGGCGCCGGGAAGATGAGTGATGTGGCCGTCGGCCATATCTCGAGTCGAGGATGTGGGAATCTGTATTTAATGAACCGCACGCCTGCCAATGCTGAGAATCTTGCCCGGAAATACGGCGGCGTTGCCGTTTCGTTCTGTGATATGAAGGAGGTCTTAAGTCAGGTGGATATCTGCATTTGCTCCGTCGGGGCGCCGCATTATATTCTAGAGAAAGACGTTGTCCAGAAGGTGCTGCCCGGGCGGGGGGAGAGACCCTTGACGCTGATTGATATCTCGGTACCGCGCAACATCGACCCCTCGGCGGCGCAGCTTCCGGGTGTGCGTTTGTATCAACTGGACGACTTAAAAGAGGTGGTCGATTCCAACATGGAGGAAAGGCGAAAGGCCATTCCCCTTGCTGAGGAAATCATCCGCCGTAAACTGTCTGAGTTTTTCGAGAAAGTCCATAAGGATACCTCCAGGAATCCCGACGACTGTCCCAATGATTTTCGTCTAACCACAGATGTTTCTTGGGAATGATGAGATCGGCAATGCCGTATGAACTTCGATATTTTTCAGCGATATCCCTATGGGACATTATCCCTTTTTTCCTTTTTCGTTAATGTCCCCTTGGGCTACATTCGAGAGAACCATCCCTCCTTTTCCTTCAGGTGGCTTTTTTGGATTCATGCCTCCATTCCTCTGATTATTTATCTGCGCATCACGCTGGGAACGTCCGTCGTCTTTATGCCTGTGAGCATCCTCTTGGCTGTTGCCGGGCAGGTTGTCGGAAGCTATTGGCGAAGGGGGCAGATGTCACAGGAGGAGAAGGAACAGCTCAAGCAGATCCCCCCCCTCGATGCGAAGGGGCAAAAAGGCTGGGATGCCTCTTCAGTTGCGGTCGTTTTGCTGAACATGGGGGGGCCGAAAACCGAAGGGGATGTCCCCGCTTTCCAGAAAAGATTGTTTTCCGACCCTCTTTTGATACGGTTTCCTTTGTCCTTTTTCTTTCAGCGTTTTTTTGCCTGGCTTCTTGCGACTCTGCGCGGTTCCAGAACGCAGAGGAGGTATCGGCTTATCGGCGGAGGAAGCCCTATCTTTCAATCAACACAGAATCAGGCCGCGGCACTCAAAGAAGCGCTGAAACAAAGGGGGCGGGATATGGATGTCATTTTTTCCTTTAATTACAGTCCGCCGCTTCCGCAGGAGACCATTCAAAAGGTTCAAGGGGTCGGCAAGGGCGTGATTCTTCCCTTAAGCCTTTATCCGCATTATTCCAAGGCCACCACCGGATCGAGTATCTATTATCTCAAGAAAGCGGCCCGCCGCATCTATCCTGAGGTCCGATTTATCGAGGCCAGGGGCTATCATTTGCATGACGGCTATATCCAGGCCTTTGTTGACCGTATTCGTGAACAGATGGGAGAGGGGGAGGGTTTAGATGAATTTTATCTAGTTTTTTCCGCTCACAGCCTGCCGCTTTATTTTTTGGCCGCAGGGGACCCGTATCCTTTTCAGATCGCCCAGACGGTTGCGAAGATCGTCGCCATGCTTGAGAGAAACCGTGATTGGGTTATCTCGTATCAAAGCGCGGTGGGGCCGTTGCAATGGCTGAAACCATCCACCGAAGATATGATTGAAGCCCTTATCCGGCGAGGTTTTAAGAAATTACTGGTTGTGCCGGTTTCCTTTGTCACGGATCATATCGAGACGCTGTGCGAGATCGATATTGAATACCGGCAGTTCGCCGAAAAGTTAGGGGTGGAGGATTTTCGGATGTCGAAGGCCCTCGAGTGCCATCCCGGTTTTATCCAGGCGCTGGCCGACAGCGTTGAAGAGGCCTTGGGTCCAAGAGAGAATAAACACGATTATCCTCGTTTGAACGTTTAGGAGGGTTATGTTTTTAGTCACCATTTACAGCATTCTGCTTTTGGCAGGGATGTTTGTCTCGCAGTTATTTGACCTGGCGCCGGTGCAGGACATTTTGATCAGGACGACGACGGTCTGCCTTGCCTACATCATGATTGAGGTCGGCTTGGAATTCGCGATTAATAAGAATAGCATCAAGAGCTACGCCTTTGATTATTTTGTGGCGGCCACGGCCGCGGGTTTCCCGTGGGTTTTCTGCTCCATCTATTTTATGCTTTTCTTAAATCTGGACTGGAAGGACGCCCTCCTCATCGGCCGGTTTGCGGCTCCCACCTCAGCCGGAATCCTTTTTACAATGCTTGCCGCGGCGGGGTTAGGCACCACGTGGCTTTTCCGCAAGGCGCGCGTCCTGGCGGTCTTTGACGATTTGGATACGATCCTTTTTATGATTCCGCTGAAGGTCATGTTTGTGGGTCTGCGTTATGAGCTGATTGTGGTCGTTCCCCTCATCCTTGCCCTGCTGGCGGTCGGTTATAAATGGCTTCATTTCCTGCGTCTGCCCATCGGAAAGCCGTGGCTTCTGATGTACGGTTCGGCGGTTGTCTATGCCGCAGAGCTCCTGGAACACACGACAAAAGTCCATCTGGAGGTCCTGTTGCCCGCCTTTGTGCTGGGGTGTATCCTTTTTAATCCTCACGATCCTCAGCATCCCGGAGAATATGCCCATGAACACCGGTATTTGGAACCCACGCCGCCCTGGGCCGTTGTCCTGGATCGGGTTATAAAGGGATTGTTCATGTTTTTCGTCGGCTGTTCTCTGCCTAAGATTGCCGTGCAGAACATATCCCTCGGCGTCATCTTTCTTCATGTCATGGCGGTGACGGTAGTGTCGAATCTGGGGAAATGTTTCCCGATGTTCTGTTATCGCCGGAGCGCGGATTTACGGCATCGGCTTGCCCTGAGTATTGCGATGTTTCCGCGCGGAGAGGTGGGGGCGGGGGTTCTTCTGGTGGCGATGGGATACGGGCTTGACGGGTTTGCAACGACGATATCGGTCTTGAGCCTAGCCATGAATCTCCTTTTGACAGGCGTCTTTATTACGATCGTGATCCAACTCATCCGTCCCCCGCGCAAATCACAAAAAAAGTGCTAAAAACTTGATTCAGTTGAAAAGAGATAGTAATATAATCCCCATTCCATGAGCGACACACCTGTTAAAGAAAAATTTTTCGGCGATATCCTCATCCATTCTTTTTTTGTCATCCCGTTTTTGATTGCCATGGGTTGTATCCTGCTTTTTTCCGTGGTTCATCTCCTGACGCGGGAGCCGCAGAGCGTCTATGATTTCCTGGAAGACGTCAAGACAGGGGGCCTCACCAAGCGCTGGCAGTCGGCCTTTGAGCTGTCCAAGATATTGGCCAATCCGGATTTGATTCCCGAAGAAGAAAGGTTTTTTGCCGAGCTGGTGAACGCCTTTGAACATGCCAAGCACGATGACAACCGCGTCCGTCAGTATCTGGCCCTGGCCATGGGACGGACAGGACATGCCGAATTTGTCGCGCCCTTGGTAGAAAGTTTAAGGGAAGAAAAAGAGGAGAATCTGGCGGCCTTGATTTATGCCTTGGGGATGCTAAGGCATACCGAGGCTGCCCCCGCGCTTTATCCCTATCTGGAGCATCCGCAGGCGCGGGTACGCTCGATGGCCGTTGTGGCGCTGGGCTCTATGGCGGATCCGAATGCCGCGGCCGCGTTACACCGGGCGCTTAATGATTCGGAGCCGAATGTGCAGTGGGGGGCCGCGGTGTCCCTGGCGAAGATGGGGGATGCGGCCGGCAAGGCGGTTTTATTGAATATGCTTAACCGCCATTATCTGTCTCAATTCCCGGCGGTGGACGCCGAGGAACAGAACGCGCTTCTCTTAACGGCTATTGAGGCGGTCGATTTTTTGAAGGATGCTTCTTTGGATGAACGTTTAGGACAATTGGCCATGACCGACCCGGATATGAAGGTTCGGTCAGCCGCTCAACAAATTTTATATAAGATGAATTGAGATATGGGCGAGAATGGTCAGCCGCAGAATACGGCACAGACGGATCCGGTTGTCAGCAAGCCTGTCACGCGCGCGGGGATGGAAATAGCATCGCCGCCTGAGGGTTCAGCAGACACGGCAGCGGTGGACCGGCGGTCATTTATAAAATGGCTGGCGGTTGGCTGGTCGGCCTTTGCGGCGGTTGCTGCCGGTTACGGGGCGCTCGTTATGAGATTTTTTTTCCCCAATGTCTTGTTCGAGCCTAAACAGTCATTCCGCGCCGGATTTCCTGAGGAATATGAGATGGATAAGGTCTCGGAGCGTTTTAAAGGTAAACACGGCGTGTGGATCATCCGCGATTCTGAAAAGATTTACGCCTTATCTACGGTGTGCACGCATTTAGGATGCACTCCCAATTGGCTGGAGAACGACAATAAGTTTAAATGCCCGTGCCACGGGAGCGGATTTTATAAGACGGGCATCAATTTCGAGGGGCCGGCGCCGCGGCCGTTGGAGCGGTTTAAGGTTTCTTTAGACGACGGCGGCCAGATCGTGGTTGACAAGTCCAAGAAATTTCAGCAGGAAAAAGGAGAATGGAGCGATCCGGAGTCATACTTAGTCGTTTAGTAAATTCGAAAAACGAAATCCTATGAACCGCTAAAAGGTTACAATGCCGAATGAAAAATGACAAATGTCAAATTAATGACGAATGTCCAATTCCCAATCGCAAGGGAACTCATTTGTCATTGGTCATTGGTAGGGCATTTGGGAAATTCGGATTTAGGATTTATGAGCATTGGAGGTCGGGGAAGTGGCTGATCAAACGGATGAGACAAAGGGAATCTTAAAGAGAATTTCCGAGACTCCGGTCTGGGAGTCGGTCTTTCGCACCGGCATCCCGCGCAACCGCCGCCAGCGGATGATGGTCATTCTAAATAATGTGTTTCTCCATCTTCATCCCGTCCGCCTGCCCAAACACGGCATCAAGCTCAAATACACCTGGTGCATGGGCGGGCTTTCCTTTTTTATATTCCTCGCATTGACGGTCACGGGTATCCTTTTAATGTTTTATTATCGTCCGACGGTAGAATATGCCTACGGCGATATTATTGACCTTAAAGAGCAGGTGCCGTTGGGTATCATGCGCGAGATTCACCGCTGGGGCGCCCATTTGATGGTCATTGCCGTCTGGCTGCACATGTTCAGGGTCTTTATGACCGGAGCGTACAAATCGCCCCGTGAATTCAACTGGATGGTGGGCGTGGTTCTTCTTGTCTTGACGATGCTGTTGAGTTTCACAGGGTATCTCCTGCCATGGGATCAATTGGCCATCTGGGCGATCACAGTTGGTTCCAACATGGCCGGGGCAACGCCCTTGGTGGGGACTTCGGGGCCGGGGTCCTCTTTGCTGGCCATCGGGGACGTGAATTTTGTTACGCCCTCGAGCGATGCCCGTTTTGCGCTTATCGGGGGGCGGTTTATCGGTGAGGCGGCCCTGCTGCGTTTTTATGTCCTGCACTGTATCGGGCTTCCTTTCGTCATTATGATTTTTATGATTGTGCATTTCTGGCGCGTGCGTAAAGACGGCGGGATTTCCAGCCCCCTTTAATTAGAAAAAACTATGGAATCTATTAAACATTTTATCAATATCATCTCGGCGCCTTATGTGATGTTTCCATTGATTCTGGCCGTCTTCTTTTTTATTTTTCCGCCGACCGATCGACTGCTGGCTATCCACAAAAAACTGCGGCTCTATAAATTATGGACGAACGGGGGGGGGATTGCGCTGTTCAGCTCTTTGATTATTATTTTTGCTTTTGGATTGACCGATTCCAACTTCCGCCGGATTGTTACCAAGCCGGATAATGTCCCTATCGCCGGTTTGATATTTCTTGTGGTGTTTTTCCTGTGGTGGAGCATGAAACAGGCGTGGGAAAACGATGAACGCATGGCCCAAGGCCAGGGCCCTCGAGAGGCCGAGGATGCCAAGGAAAAGGTCCTTGTCTGGCCGGATCTTGTTTACATCGAACTCATTGCCCTTATTTTATGCACGGTTCTTTTGATTGTCTGGTCCATTTTTTTAAAGGCGCCTCTTGAGGAGCCGGCCAACCCGACGGTCTCGCCAAATCCTTCCAAGGCGCCGTGGTACTTTTTGGGCCTGCAGGAGATGCTCGTTTATTTTGACCCTTGGATTGCAGGGGTGCTGTTTCCAACGGTGATTATTATAGGGATGATGGCGATTCCCTTTTTGGACACGAACGAGAAGGGCTGCGGGTACTATTCTTTTCGGGAACGCAAGATGGCCGTTTCGATATTTATGTTTTTCTGGCTTGTCCTGTGGGTCTTCCTGATTCTCGTCGGGACATTTTTAAGAGGCCCGAACTGGAATTTCTTCGGCCCCTTCGAGCCGTGGGATATATCCAAATTGGAGGCCCTCACCAACGTGAATTTGTCCGAGATCATTTATATGATCTGGCTCAAGCAAAGACTGCCTCAGAATATTTTTCTGCGCGAGATATGGGGATTTTTATTGATTTTCTTTTATTTCGGCGCCGCGCCCCTTCTCTTGGCAAAGACGTTCTTGAAGAATCTGTATGCGCGTTTGGGCAGCTTACGGTACAGCCTCTTTACGTTTCTTCTGTTGATGGCCGTGAGTCTCCCCATCAAGATGATTTTGCGCTGGGTGTTTAACATCAAGTATATCGTCGCCATTCCGGAGTTTTTCTTTAATATCTAATGTATTGTCAGAAAAATTTGTCTGACGCAATACTAAAGGGTTTTTGAGTGAATCCGCAGGAACGACACTATAATATCAACAAACTCAATGTGATTTTTGCCGCCTCAAGCGTTCTTCTCTTGGCAGCGCTTGTCTGGCTTTTTGTGGACGATTATTCCCGAGGATGGAAGGATTACCAGAAGGAATTCCGCGCTTTAGAAATTCAAAAGACTCGCCTTAAACACAGCCAGACCTTGAGCAAATTGCAGGCCCAGGAAGAATATCAGTCTTTGGGGAAGGTGTTGGAGGCCGCCAGGAAGGATTTTGCAGCCAACTGCAATTCTAAGGAGTTAGGGAAAGAGACGGCCCAGCAGGGAGCGGAGAATGACCTGCTGAATCAGGATTATAAATTTACAAAGGCCGGATACGATGCGGCCAGATACCGTTACGAGTCTGCCGCGGCACACCATCCTGAAGATGCCGGCCGCGCCAAGGAGGAGTTCGACCGTTTGGACAAGAAGATTCAGGAGTTGAGGCTCGCGGTTGAAAGATCCAATCAGGCTATGAAGGACAGGGAAGAGAGATCCAAGGCCTGCGGGGCAAAGCTGAAAGAGCTGGAGCGGAAGGAGCGCGTCCTCGCCAAGGATTCGAGGATTTTGGAGACGAAACTTGCCAAGATCGATCCCCATCAGATGAATCTCGCCAACCGCATGGCGGATGTGGTGCGGGATTCTCCCATCATTGACTTTGCCAATCCCAACTATAAAATCGAACAGATTGTCCTGGCGGATATGAGAGAGGATTTGAATTTTATCGATGTCCCCCGCGTGGAGCGCTGCGTGACGTGCCATTTAGGTATTACAAATCCGGATTATAAAGATTCGCCTCAGCCCTTTACGACCCATCCGGATTTAGAGTTGTTCCTGGGAAATGAATCGCCGCATCCTTTGGAGGAGTTTGGCTGCACGGTCTGTCACGGCGGCCGCGGCCGCGGGACGGATTTCACGTCCGCGGCCCATACGCCTTCTTCAGAGAAACAGGGCGAGGGATGGAAGGAAAAATACAACTGGCATGAACTCACCCATTGGGACAGGCCGATGTCTTCTCGGCCGTATATTCAGTCGGGTTGTTTCAAATGCCACTCGGGGCAGATGGTCATTCCAGGGGCAGAGAAACTGAATTTGGGGATTAACTTGATAGAGAAGGCGGGCTGTTATAACTGCCATTTTATCGAGCAATATAAGAATTGGCCTAAGCCGGGGCCGGATTTGACGAAACTGGCCTCGAAGATTTCGAAAGAATGGGCTTATCGGTGGATAGACAATCCCCATGCCTTTCGTCCAGATACGTGGATGCCGGCTTTTTTTAATCAATCCAATACCAGCGATCCGCAATCTGTGAGGCGCAATCAGCAGGAAATACACGCCATCGTTCATTACCTCTTTAACCAGGGCGGAGAGTTTGCCCTCGAGAGGATGCCTTCCGCCGGAGATCCCAAGCGAGGCGAGGAGATTGCGGCCTCTGTGGGGTGCCTGGGATGCCATCAAGTGACGCCTCCTGAAGAAGACCAGCCCACCACGCGCACTTTGCTCCGGCGGCTGCACGGGCCGAACTTAAGCGGCATAGGAAATAAGACAAGCTCGGAGTGGATTTATTCTTGGTTAAAGGATCCGCCGCAGTATCACCCGGAGACGCGTATGCCGAATTTACGTCTCTCGGACGGGGAAGCGGCGGATGTGGCTGCCTATTTATCTGGTCTTAAAAATTCCGTTTATGAGAATGTCTCTGTCCCTGCCCTTGATGAAAAAGTTATAGATGAGGTTGTGCTGACTTTCCTGTCCAAGTCCGGGACGCTGCAACAGGCTCAAGCCAAGCTCCTTTCGATGAGTCTCGATGAGAAGCTGGACTTCAGCGGTCTGCGCCTCATCCGTCATTACGGCTGCTTTTCGTGCCATAACATTAAGGGTTTCGAGAAGGACAAGCCTATCGGGACGGAATTGACATTTGAGGGGAGCAAAACCCCGCACCAATTGGATTTTGGTTTTATCCCTATTGACCATAGTGCGCCGGCCTGGTTTGCCCAGAAATTAAGGGATCCGCGCATTTTTGATAAGGGACGGGTTAAACCTCATGATGAAAAACTGCGCATGCCTAATTTCAAGTTTACGGATGAAGAAGTGGAGGCGATTGTCACGGTTGTGCTGGGGCTCGTGAAGGACGGCCCGCCCTCTAAAATCGTGCCTCGCACGATGAGGAATCTCTTTCTCGAGGAGGGACAGAAAATGGTGCGTCTCTACAACTGCCAGGGATGCCACATCCTGGAGGCCGAAGGCGGGGCCATCCAGCCGACAGTGAAGGAGTGGTTGATCCGCTATGAGAACCGATCCGCGAATGAGGCCGAGGCGGTTGTTCCCAGCTTCAGCCCGCCGAATCTTGTCGGTGAGGGAAAAAAGGTTCAGCCGAAGTGGCTGTTTGACTTTGTACACGAACCTGTCACCATTCGTCCGTGGCTGAAGGTGCGGATGCCTCGCTACAAGTTCACGACGACGCAGTTGAATACGCTCGTTAAATACTTCAGCGCTCAGGACAATCAAGAATTCCCGTTTGCGGAGAAAACGGACACGGCCCTTTCCCGAGAAGAAAGGCAGGCGGCGGAAAAGCTGTTTTCCAAGGATTATTTTGACTGCGCCAAGTGCCATATCATCGGCGACAAACTGCCCGAAGGCTCGCCGGAGAACTGGGCGCCTAATTTCGCCTTGGCTAAAGAGCGTCTTAAGCCTCAATGGGTTATGGACTGGATTAAGAATCCGCAGGAACTTCTGCCGGGAACGAAAATGCCGGCCTATTTCGACCCCACAAGCCTTGACACTTCAGGGCCGGATGATATCTTAAACGGCGACGAACACGAGCAGATCCGGGTGCTGAGGAATTATCTGATGACCCTTACCGATTCTTACGGCACGCCGGTGGCTGATGCGCCTGCCAGTCTCCCGCAGACGCCTGCCTCGGCCTCTTTTTAAGATGACTGCCAGTATTCTCGTCTTTACAGCCTTACTCTTCAGCACTCTCTATCCTTTGCGCTTCTGGTTTCGTTTTAAGACGCCGTTTAAAAACGATTCCTTTAAATTTCATCTTGCCCTGCCCAATGTCGTCGGAGGCATAACCCTTGTTTGTCTTTTGTTTATGGAGATTCCTTTTTCGTTGAAGATGCTGGCTGTTTTTTGGAAGGCGGTTTTCTTAGTCGTTTCACAGTATTGCTGGAAGAAAGGATCTCCGAACCCGTTTCTTTTAACGATTCCCTCATTCATCGGGCTTTATCTCTGCGTGCGGCTGCAGGCGTTTTTTATTGGTCATGATCTGCGGCTCTCTTTTGCCGGCGTATTAGGGGGCTTTATCTTTTGTCTTGCCTTATTCATCATATCCCAAAGACGCCACGGCTAACTGAAGGGGAATTAAGTTAAAAACTGTAGAAAAGACCTCCT
>MHGQ01000003.1 GCA_001805645.1 Omnitrophica WOR_2 bacterium RIFCSPHIGHO2_02_FULL_50_17
CTAGCTTTGACGAAGCCGAGCCGAGCGCCAGCTAGGTCCGACCCCGCTGGAGCGCGACTCTTGATGTTTAGCGCCCGGGTCTGTAATATTGGGAGTATATGATCCGTCAGCCATTAAAATACAATGTGGCCGTGACTTACTTCCGAGAAGGCAAGCGCTTTGTGGCTTATTCGCCGGCGGTTGATTTATCAACTTCAGGTCGAACATTTGATGAAGCCAAGCGGCGTTTCAACGAGGCCGCCGAGATTTTTTTTGAAGAACTAGTAAAAAGAGGGACCCTAAAGTTGTGCCAGAGTCAATAAAAAATTTGGGCCGCCTTAAATTCATTAACCAGTAATTATTAACTCATTGATATGTTCAAACTTCCCATGGCGAAGCAGCTCGGCGGATTCGTGGTCTTAGTGGCGATAATTCTTTTTGGCTTTTGGGCCTATTCAGCGAGCCAAGGCCAGTACTCGGTGGTTTACGCGACCTCGGGCGAGATATATATCGGCAAGCTGGCCACTTTTCCGCGGCTGACTTTAACCGAGGCCCACGCGTTAATTACCGCCAAAGACGTTAATGACCCGACTAAGGCCGTTTTTAGAATGAATCCGTTCTCCAGCGCCGTATGGGCGACGGATAAGGTCTATTTAAACCCCGAGCAAGTGATATTTTACGGCCCGCTTCTAGAAACCAGTGCCGCTCTGAAAGGTATAATTGACAAAAATTTAAGTCCCGAAGGCGAGCAGGTACTGCCGGCCGCAAATTCCAAATGAGAAATTTGAAAAGTTCAAAACGCAAAGCGCAAAATGCAAAATAACAACTTAAAAGATAAAACATATCTTGGCCAACGATCTTACCAGTTTGCCCTTATGGTGATTTCATTTATTGATAAGCTGCCGAGGCAGGATATGACCTGTCAAATCATCGCGCGCCAACTATTAAGAAGCGCCACCAGCGTTGGTGCCAATATTGTTGAGGCCCAAGCTGGCAGTACAAAGCGTGACTTCACAAACTTTTACACTCACGCTTTGAAGTCGGCCAATGAGTCCGTTTTTTGGTTAAGACTCTTAAAAGATTCCAAAAAGGCCCCAGCTTTGGAGTACGAGAAACCGATTGATGAAGCCATGCAATTGGCAAAGTTGCTTGGCGCGAGTATTCTGACGCTTAAAGGGAGGCGTTGATTGATTCTTTTTAGTTTTTCTTTTGCCTTTTGCATTTTCAGTTTTAAGTTTTAGCGCGCTTGCGCGCGCTGTGGATAACTTGCTCTTGCAGATTTTTTTTATTCCGTATGTTATAATATTACGTGATTCAACTCAAAGGTCGAACTTCCCATTTTATATTGGGAGGGACTTACTATAATTGTCGTAAAATCAAATTTAATTATTACTAATAATATGAATAACCTTAAACAAGTGTTACGCCTTTTGGGCGTTTTAACTTTCGCTTTCGTTTTCTTCGGCACGGTTTCGGGCAGTGCTCAAGCGGCGCTGACTTTCTCGGCCACGGATATTGCGTCCGACGGCGCGTTCACCTTAACTTTTGAAGGCGCGACCGCCAATGCGTTTGAAGTCACTTTAACTTCGGTTGACCCGGGCGCGGACGCGACTATTACCCTACCCGCTCAAACCGGTACGGTGTTGTTGTCAACCGCGGCCCAAACGGCGGCTGGTAGTATTGCGGGTGTGGCCAACGGTTTTGAGTTTGAAGGCGCCACGGACAATGGCTTTGAAACGACATTGACTGTTACCGATCCAACCGCGGACCGGACTATTACCTTTCCTAATGAAACAGGGACGGTCGTGACCACGGGGAGTGCCAATGTGGTGACGGGTATGATTACCGATGCCACCATCCTGGCGGCTGATTTTGCCGCGGGCGCGGTTGACACTGCGGCCATTCTTGATGGGACGATTCTGACGGGCGATATTGCGGCGGATACGATTCTCGCTGCTGACATTGCCACCGGAGCCGTGGCCACCGCCGAGATTCTTGATGCCACCATCCTGGCTGCTGATTTTGCCGCGGGCGCGGTTGATACTGCGGCCATTCTCAACGGCACCATCCTGGCCGCTGATTTTGCTGCAGGCGCCGTAGATACTGCGGCCATTCTTGATGGGACGATTCTGACGGGTGATATTGCGGCGGACACGATTGCAGCCGTTGACATTGCCATTGGCGCTGTGGCCACGGCCGAGATTCTTGATGCGACCATCCTGGCCGCTGATTTTGCCGCTGGGGCGGTTGATACTGCGGCCATTCTTGATGCGACGATTCTGACGGGCGATATTGCGGCGGACACGATTCTGGCCGGTAACATTGCCACTGGCGCTGTGGCCACCGCCGAGATTCTTGATGCGACCATCCTGGCCGCTGATTTTGCCGCTGGGGCAGTAGATACTGCAGCTATTCTTAACGGCACCATTCTCGCTGCTGACTTTGCTGCGGGCGCCGTAGACACTGCGGCTATTCTTGACGCGACGATTCTGACGGGCGATATTGCGGCGGACACGATTCTAGCGGGTAACATTGCTACTGGCGCTGTGGCCACGGCCGAGATTCTTGACGCCACGGTGGCCAGCGTTGATATGAGCGCCGGCGCGAAAACCCATACGGTGGTTATCCCGGTTCCGGATCCGGGTGCGGCCAATGCCGATATTACGGCCGGCTACGTGCTCTGGACGCCTTCGGTGGCGGTCACAATTACTAAGGTTTATACGGCCGCTGAAACCGCTTGGGTCGCGGCCGCCGCAGCTAACGACGCTTCCGTTGTAGTGACTAACGCCGCCGTCGGCGCGGTTGCTACATTAGCGGTTGTTACAAACTTAGCCGTTGGATCAAATACCGACATGGGCGCCATTACCAATGCCGCGGTGGTCGCCGGTACCAACGTGACTATTGCCGTAACCACTAACGGCACGGCCGACGCCCCAAGACAAAATATTCAGATAGAGTACACAACGACTAACTAACCTTTGGTCTAGCTAATTATTAATTGATCGCGTCTTATGAAAAATTTTCTGACGGCTAGACCGATGGCGCTGGCATTTGGGCTGGCGTTACTGGGTGCCTTGGCCGGTGCCCAAGGCGCGAGCGCACAGGCATTGAACTGGTCAGCTGATACCAGTATTACCTTGGGTGTTAACACCTACACTATTTTGTCCGGCTCGGCCGCGACCTCAATGGTGGTCGGTACGACGAGCATTGCGGTGACGGTGCCGGGTGGTAGTTCCTTTACTCTGCAGTCGCCCGTCGGCTACCTCTTGAATAACGATTTGGGTCTGGCACAGACCTGTAGCGTCACCAGCCAGCTGGTCATTACCGGCGCGGCGACCGTGATTGTTACTCCGGATACCGGTCACACCTGTACCTCGGGTGGTGGTGGCGGGGGTGGCGGCGGTGGCGGGGGTTGGTCCTCATCCAGCACCACGACTCCAGATACCACGCCGCCGACCGATGCCTCGGTCAGCATTAATAGCGGCGCGGCCACGACTGGCTTGGCGGCGGTCAATTTGACGCTAGCCGCTACGGGTGCTACGGAAATGATGGTGTCTAATGATGCCGTCTTTACCGGCGTCACTTGGGCCACTTACGCCACGAGTCTGAGCTGGAACTTGGTCTCCGGCAATGGCTTAAAGACGGTTTATGCTAAATTCCGCGACGCGGCGGGCAATGTATCCGCCGCGGTTTCGGACACGATAACCTTAAGTAGCGGTACGACAGTCGCGCCGGTCGCTCCGGCCACGCCAGCATCGCCCTCGGGCGTGACGCTGGTTAAGATGGCCGGCGACCCCAAGGTCTATGTGGTTAAGGACGGCGTTAAGACCTGGATCCAGACCGCGGCGGAATTTATGGCCGCGGGCTACGACTGGAACGCGATTCAAACGGTGAGCGCCGAGGCGCTGGCCGGTTACTCGGATTCCAGTTCGAGTGCTCCTATAACGGCTGGCTATCAGTTGATGCGTGCCAGTGGCGATCCGAAGGTCTATAAAGTAGAAAACGGCGTTAAGACCTGGGTCCAAACCGCGGAGCAATTTAATGCCGCGGGCTACGACTGGAACGCTATCCAAGTGGTTGGAGCGAGTACTTTGAGCGTTTATCCGGATTCCTCAACACCGGTCACGCCGGTCGTTGGCGGAACTTTTGGACCCATTACCTACGGGACGGTTAGCGAAGCCGTTCGGGCTTTGCAACAATTCCTTAAGAATCAAGGCGCGGATATTTACCCCGAAGGCCTGGTTACGGGTCGTTTTGGCCCGTTGACTCGGGCGGCGGTCCAGCGTTTCCAAGTTAAATATGGCATTAGCGGCCCGGGCAAAGCCGGTTACGGCAACTTCGGCCCGGCGACCAGCGCTAAGGCCAACGAACTAAACAAATAGCCCTGCGGGGTCGGACCTAGCAGTGACCTCGCAGTGAAAAGTAAAGTCGAACCAAAAAGCCCCGGTCTTAAGGGGCTTTTTGGTTTAATCGGACCAAGCTGTGGAAAACTTTCTGGTGTTTATTTTTTTACAAGACCGCGAGTCCAGCGAGCGCCTGCCTGCCGGTAGGCAGGTTAGCTCGCGGGATGAAGCGGAATATAATAAACGCCCGAAGGGCGCCTCAAGGCGTATCAAAAAACCATCGGGCGTAAGCCCGTGGTTTTTTATAATGGTCTGTGGTAAAATAATAATATACGGTTTGTGGAGCTACTTATTTTGGTAATTTTATAATTATTAATTGGAGGGCTATGTTCAACTCAACACGTTTGTTGTCAAGCATCCTTAAAAAGATGCTCGTTTTAGTGACTCTAACCGGGGTCATTTTTTGGTCTTTGGGGCTGGCAGAGGCGGCCACGTCGGTCGCGGTCAGCACCACTAATTTAATTAACGGCAATTTTCCGGGCGCGCCCATTCCAGCGAGCTCACCCACGATTGCGATTGTAAAGCTGGCGCTCACGCCGACTCAAAACGCGACGCTTAACAGCGTCGCCGTGCAATTTGCCAGCAGCGGGGAATTTTCGACCTTTGCGACCAGTGACCTAGTGGCTATTGCCACGGGAGCGACCTCGGGCGTGGCGCTTTACAATGACGCGGGCGGCACCCCCGGCAATTTCGACGGCACGGACGCGGTGGTAACCTTGGCCGCCAGCCCCGACTGGACGCCCAGTACCACTAACATTACTTTAACCCCGGCGACGCCGGTGGCTATGACCACCAGCGTAACCTCAATTTTTTATGTGGTCATTAAAACCTCGGGCACCATTAGCCATGATGACGAGGTTCAGGCGACCATTCCGGTCAACGGGGTGGTAACTTCGGACGGCAATGGCCCGGCGACGGCTTTTACGGCTAACTTTTTGCGCGCTGATACCGCGCCTGCCCAAATTATGGGCGCGAGCGCTTTCACGGGTAGCGCCACGATCATGGTGGGCTTTAATAAGCCGGTTCAAAAAGTTGGGGGTGGTAATTTAGTCGTGGGTGATACCCCATTTACTTATGTGGACGGCGGCGGGACGGCTCAAACGATTACCGCCATGAGTCACTTGGCGGGTCAGAATTTTGCGACGCTGACCATGAGTGGCAACATTGAGGCGCAGGATTTGGACGGCACGCCGGCGACTTTGGCCGCCGGCACCAATAAAATCGCGGACATGGCCGGCAACGCG
>MHGQ01000004.1:0-4861 GCA_001805645.1 Omnitrophica WOR_2 bacterium RIFCSPHIGHO2_02_FULL_50_17
CCTTGCCTTCCTCCTGGGAGGCCATAAATTCTTTGATGGCGTTATTTTCCTCTGCCGTTTTTAACTCTGATTTAAGGATCTCGCGCTGAAGCTCTTGTATCTTCTGTTTAATATCTTCTTTTCCTTCTCTGGCCTGATTCAGGGCAAGGTCTTCGCGCGTTTGTGCCGCATGACGGTCTTCTTGGGTCTCTTCTCTCGGTTCGCGCGTGAGGATAGAATTCAAGTATCCTTTCATATCATAGGATTTCTTATCCGCCGGCTCAGCGCGCACAGGCTTTCTCTCAAAGTCCTGAATCGGTCTGAACTTTTTCAGTATCAGGAATTTATAATCTTGATCTTTCCCGTCGAGCGTTTCAAGAAAGGCGTCGACCATGTCTAAAACATGCTTTTCAGATTGCTGCCAGGCCGCGGCGGTAAAGACAAAGACAGCGCCGGCCTGAAGGCCGTTATCTTTCAGATCACGGCCTCCGGCAATCGTGAGGAATCTTTGGCGCAATTCTTCAGGGGCTTTCGATACCACGCCCTCTTTGCTCATCACAACAACCTTTCCGCTGTCATCCCTGAAGAGGAGGCCTGCATCAGAATCGATGTCGGCGCGTGGGACCATAATGCTATCCACGACCGGAACCACGGTGCCGCCGTATTGTTTCTGCACGCGGGCAACTCTTTCTTTGAGATTTTCCGTTATACCCGGCGCCGGAGCTTGTTTGGCCGCGGCAACTGAATCAATGAACTGATTGAATACGTCTGCAAGGCGGATATGCGCCAAGGCCGCCAGGCCTTTAAACCTTGCATCAGGCGCGGTCAATCCATCATTTTCATATGCCTTCACCCTCAAGTAGGCCTCGGCAAACACCCTGGTCGGGTCAACGACCTTATCGTTGATTCTTAATTCAAAATGGACATGCGGTGTTGTCCCCTTAGCGTTTCCACTTACACCGGATAGGCCAATCACATCACCAGCCTCAAGTGCCTCGCCCTCTTTGACGAGAATCTTAGACAAATGGGCATAAACTTTAGTTAGGGTATGCCGTTCATCAATCTTTGTTGCCACCTTCACCACATTGCCGTAATCGCCCTGTTCCTGGGCGGTGATGACTTTCCCGCCGAACGGAATGTGCACCTCGGAGCCGACTTCGGCAGGGATGTCAATGCCTGCATGTTCTCGTTCTTCGCCCGAACCCCTGGCCGTACTATTTCGGGCCGCGCCATATTGACCGGCGCCACGGTCGTCATCTCCCCTTAATACGCCCTCCTTGATGAGAAACTCGTTTAATTTCTCGGGATCAGAAAGAACCGGATGAACGGACCGCACGTTTGTATCAACAGTCCCGTTTGTCCCGGCATACACCACTTGACCTTTTTGTTTAATGATGTCCATATTCTTAAGCTTTCGTTCATAATCAGGGTCTGTGGCATAACGCTCGCCTCGATAATTAACGAAGTTTCTAAATAAATCCTGAACAGATTTATCCCTTAAATAATCATTTGCGATCAACCGGTAATAGGCAAGCACCCCCTCGTATGTTGAATCAAAATGCCTTAATGTCGCCCCATTATCGATTTCTCCAATATTAAACGGATTCGTCTTGGGGTTTCTCCCTTTTGTGCCCATGAAAGTTTCCTGCCGCGCCTGGGCAAGCGCCAGCTCGACCGGCACGAGAGTGTCTGTTTCTTGATAGACCCGCTCGGCAGCCCTGGCCAGCATATCCCCTGTCAACGGCGTCCCTTTGAATCCATTGAGATAGTCTTGTGCCTTGCGTCCGTAATACTGCCAGAACGATTCCGTCACAAACCGGCCGTTATCAAGGCCGGATACCTTATCCGCCTTTCCTGTCTTGAGGTCGTCGATTGTTTTATTATAATTTTCGCGATCGCTTTCCCATGCCTCGCGAAGGACGATCTCACCGGTGAGCCTATGGATAAACCGGGTGAATCCTTTATCCTCCATGCCGATGAGATTTACGGCAAACTCCGGCATCCAGCCGCTGAGGCTCCAATCGCTGATGCCATAGTATTTCTTCAGCGGCTCTATCTGCGCCTCAAACATATCCTTGTTTAAGGCAACCTCGGGACCGATTTTTTTGAGGGCATCGCGAAGCGTCTCGACCTCACCCTTGTTCTCGAAGAGATGCTTCAATGATTTGGCCTGAATCTTTCTCAACCGCTCGCTGAGCGGCTGTTCGGGCCCTTTGTTTACCGTATCTTCCAAGACGGCATCTTTTCCCGCCCTTCTGGACTCTATGTACTCTTCGTATCCTTTCTTATTGATATCTTCTTTGGCGGAGATATATATCTTTTCTTTGCCGTATTGGGCCTTGAGGTCTTTCAACGCCGCTTCAACCAATTTATTAATCTCCGTCTTGGCCTTGCCTGTATCCTCCTGGCCGAAATGCGCCGCATGAATGAGAATGATAACTTCATCGCCGATTCTTTCCGAAACAGGCATGTTGTTATCCGTATATTTCCCAACCTGCCCGCTGTTCTCCAGGCCGTAGGCAATCATGTGCTGTTTCGAATCCTTGTAGATAACAGCTACTTTCTGCTCACCGGCAATGCCTCTTGCCACATCCCCGTCCTTGTCGTTGCTGATCACGACCTTCACCCTTAAAGCCTCGTTCTTTTGCGCCTCGGTTATCGGCTTCTCGCCCTTCTCTTTTTGGCTGGCCTCAAAAAGAATTTGCTCGTTATCCTTAAAGAATTCCTTCAATTGCTTTTCGACATTGACCTCTTTAACCGGTTCTTTGGGCGTGCTGTCTCCCCTCGCGGCATCGCTTGCGTCTTTGACCCCACCGGATGTGCCAGCGTTTGCGCTTTCATCTTTCTTGATAAACTCGTCAATAAAGGCCTTGGCACCTAACTTCGGACTTTCCAGCATCTTTTCCTGAAGCTTGTCGTGCAGCTTACCAATATAATTCCTGTCCTTGACCCCTTCAGCATCCTGGGCCTTCCTGAAGGCCATAATCATCTGCGCCGCCCTATCAAAGTTCCCGTTTAGATAATCAGGATAGATTTGATCTAATATATGGCTCGTATCGTAATCCGGACTCTCAAAGAAAGGATTATGCGAAGATACAAAATTAAATATATCTTTATGAGGATTGAATCCTGTGGCACTTTCCGCCTGCTTCTCTGCGCCACCCAAGATCATCGTGCCAAGACCCTCTGTCCCGTTGGCCCCATAAATGAATTCTTCCATGAATTTAACTGTCTCGCCTAAAACAGGGATATCCTTCGTGAAATTAAGAGCGAACTCTATTTCAGGGGATACCAGCATCATGGAAAGCGTTCCCGTGCCAAGCATGAATAAAGATTGCGTTACAGACTTCCCTATCGCTTCTTTTATCGGATATTGTTTGAAATTGCCCTTCCATATTTTCCACAGGGCCGGTATGTCCAGGAAGAAAATGACAATAAGGCTGCCGAGGATGTGGGAAAGGGTGACCTTTAAAGGATGCGCGTAAGGCATAGGGATGGTCATAAGCACCTTATGCAAAATGCCTTTTGTGCTCACCGGCAAAAGCCCCAACAAATAGAAGGATATATACTGCGACACGATTCCAATCAGCAGTCTCTGCCGGATTAAGGAGAAGAAGGCCTTCGTCGAAACAAAGAAGATTAAGCCTAAAATAGACCATCCTTGGGCAAAAATCGAATTTGAATTTCTTGCCCGATCTCCCAAATAAATAATTGCATCATCGGCGAAATCCATAATAAACCGTAACGTCACTGTATCCCGTAAAAGGCGAACTGCTTTTCTTGCTGTTCCGCCCTTTTCTTGATCTAATTCTTCTTTAACTTCGTTTATAATTTTTAATATATCCTCTTCAGAAATTAATGAAGAATAGGCATTCAAAGCCAGCGCCGCGGGGACCATAATATGTTTCAAGAAGAACTGATAGAGGATGAGTGAGGTAAATACATCCAAAAACCACTCTGATGCTTGCAGCACAAATCTACCGATTAAATTCCCTTCAAGCGTATGTCTGCCATGAACAATGATTCCGCCCATCTTTCCACCCACAAAAGGAATACGGCTCAACAAAGCGCCCATCAGATTCATAGGAGATAAAATTTGAGCCTGCCCCGCGGCTATAACTTCATTTATCCGAGAAGCGATACGCTTTCTGAGTTTTGCGTTGTAAGAAGCTCCTTTGTCTGTGGGAATAACCCCGTCAATGATATTCCTAAGACTGCGGCCAAATGCCTTGTCAGGAAGCAGCCAGAACCATAGAAGCGTAAATACAATTCCAACCGCTGCCATTCCTATCATCCCTGTAGTGCTGCCGATTATTGTGGCAAAAGATGGAGAGATGGAGACAAAATGGAGAATGATACCTCCTCCTCCGAGGAGAGAAGCCATCTTTGATAAAATCGAGAATGCTGTTTTTAGCTGGGCAAAATAGGCGCCGAATTCACCTTTGCCTTCTTGGTGAGCCGCTTCGTGGATTCGAATGGACTTTCGCAGACGTGAATGGAGGTTATCAAAGGCGGGATGGTATTTGACCTCGTTGTTTTCAACGCTGGCGATAGGCGTGGTCCACGGCGAACCGCGGATGCCGCCGTGTTTGGCAAAGGCCATGGCGATTCGGACACCCTGCGAAAAGAAGAAGACAGCAGGATAAACAGCCAAGGCTGCCGCAACGCCTGCCGCCGGCACCAGAAACGGCCAGGCAAAAGGAATAGACATCAATGCCAGATATCCCGTTCCAATAGCCACAGCGCCGGCCGCCCCTGCCAAAGCTGCAGCGAGCAAGGAACCTAAGGCAGTAACATTCCTCGGCCCGGCCCGGTTGAGGCCAAGCCTGGAAACAATATCCGTAAACCTCGTCCATCGCCCCTCGTCATTCGTCCTTCGTTC
>MHGQ01000004.1:4884-13053 GCA_001805645.1 Omnitrophica WOR_2 bacterium RIFCSPHIGHO2_02_FULL_50_17
TCCATCGCCCCTCGTCATTCGTCCTTCGTTCACCAACCGGGCTGGAGGCATAAACTTTGCTATTTTCATCCGTAGAGATAACGATATCAAATTCCCCTTCCGGCTCATGCGCCCTGAGACGTCTTTCAATTTCCCAAGACCATAGCCCTGCTTTTTCCAGTCTGGCGCGGCGCGTTTCCTCTGAAGCCGTTACCTTAACTAAAATATCAGATCTGTGATCGATAAACTTGGCGGCGTCAGCGATTCCCTGCCCTTCGATAATAATCAGGAGAGCTTGATACCGACGCGCCTCTACCAACATCATCCAATTGGCTTCCTCGAACGTCACGTCATACTCCCATGCGTAAACGTCGCGGGAAATCTGTTGAATGTCTTTAGGAGAGATACCGGCAATGCCTCCGTTCTTGATGGCTTTCGCCAATGTCGTCTTGCCTGCCCCTGAAGGCCCGTCAATGGCGACAACAATCGGCCTTTTGCCGGAGCTAGATAAAGTTTTTATCATTTCAACCAGTTTCTCATCAATCGTCATCGGGCTGGAGGCGTCTAAAGCGATATAATCATATCTTTCTGATTCAAATAAAGCGGGAACGAGCCCTTCGGCCTTCTCTCTATTCAAACGGCCGACATTCCATTCATCTCCATGAACTTCTCTGCCAAACAACAAGTTGATGATATGATTTACGCCATCCGTGCCCTGCGGATAGGAATAATTTTCCACACCGCTCCTCTTCATATCGGTAACGGCTTGAGCCATCAGGATTTTGCCGAGTCCCATGCCCTGATACTCCGGATAAACATAGAACGGCATGCCCATAAGCGCGCGGTTTAACGGACCAAAATTATAAAGACTGGCGCTTAAGGCAAATTCTTCGCGATTAGGCATATGGGTATAAATCAAGCCCCCCACAAATTCAAAGCCCTTGGACTCTGTTAAGGCGGCAAGGCGAACTTCCCGTGGGATACGGCCTCTATCCCCCAACATTCTAAATAACGCAAAGCTGGCCACCTTAAAACCGCCATCAATAACTGTTTCGTTGCTTACCAGAATAAATCTCTGGCCATTGGCATCAAACACATACCTTACCCTGTCTCCCGATCCCTCTCTCTGAATCGGGCTGGAGCCGCCGGAATCTCTATTTTCACCCGGCCTGTCATCGGTGCCTTGGAATGGCGCAATTTTTTCCCGGTATACTTTTTCATATTGAATGACTAACGGCGAAAACGGCAGTACCTTTTCCATGTCAGCTCTGGTTAATTTCCCATGCGATTCTCCGCGGGCAACGGCCATGATGCGGTTAAATTCTTCTTCTCCCAACCCTCGCTTAGCCTCTTCCGCGTTTTTAAGCTGCGCGTAAAATTTCTTTACATAAAAGCTGAATATACTCTCCAGCGCATATTGGCCGGATACTTTCTCAAGATCCGCGGTCACTTCGTCAAAAGGAACTTCCCATGTTTCTATTCCAAATTTTCCATTCAATAATTCAAGCAATCTCGTCAAGACATATTCTGAAGAATCCTGGCCTAAATATTCCTCGACGACCCGAAAGAAAAGCTCCGCGCTTTTCTCTGAACGCTCAGACATAACAGACCACCCGTAACCAACTAATTCGTTACCCTTTGATATCTTAAATCTTGCCACCCCTTCGATCGTGACGTAATATCCCCGCCCTATAGCATAATATTCGCCCGTTTTAATCTCTCTGATAGGCTCGAGCGGGCTGGAGGCGATTTTCTTGATAATAATCGTCTCATTGGTCACAGGATACGATCCCCTCGGTAATCCGCGCGGCGTGTAACCACGTGAAACAATTCTCTGACCTAACAAGAAACCATTCAGAGCATTCTGCTCGCTTTGCAAGATGCCTCCGGAATATTTATGCATCCTAAATATAATCAATCCGCCGGTCCGGGCCAACCGGAGAGCCGTTCTGACCGCCGTCAAATTGTCATTCGGCGAGATGACCGTCACGATATCCTGCGAAGATTCTCCCAGATCCCTAACAGCTCCTTGATAATCCATAAACTTGAACCGGAGATTCGCAGTTCCCGCCTCCGTGACAACCCGTTCATTGAGTTCTATGGCCGTCCCCTGGACAGTAAACCCATATTTATTCAATATTTCCACAAATTTCCGTGCAAACCGTCCGTTTCCGGCACCTAAATCAGCAAACTTAACTTCCCACAGCTTATCAAGATGCTCCCCTAGGATCTTCTCCAAGGAAGGCTCATACAAAGCCTTGATGAAGGCCGGAATAATCGGGCTGGAGGCGCCCTGTTCGAATAAGATCGTATCCCTTACTCCCACCTTGCCGTACGCCTCATTCCTGGGGATTGAAATTTTATAGATTGATTGAGGCACCACGATATGGCTGACGCCCTCTGATGTAGCGACAAAAGCGGCAACTGTGTCCGATGCCCGGCGGAATACGCGCAGATCAATAAGGGCCTCAGCCTCCAATTCTGCTAAAATACTTTCAACTTCCCCTGTCACTTTGGCGTCCTGTCCGACGTTGTAGGAGACAACGATCGTCTGCCTGCCGACGCCTTCCTGTTTCAGAATCTCGGAATATTTTCCAATGTGCGACGTGAAATCTTCCGGCGCCGAATGAGCCAGAATAAGCACAGGCTGGTTATCCTTGTTGAAACCGAATAAAGAGAAGGCGAAACAATAATAAGCGTCGTAGGTCCCAACGATATCATTTTCTTGCGGCTGAATCTTTATACCCCAATTCGCGAAGACCTCATAAATATTGGATTGACCATGACGCAACGCGACTCTGGTGTCGCGGGAAGACCCGCCCCGTATAGCTTCATACGCAAATGGCCCTTGTACCTTTTCATATCCTTGATAAGGCCAGCTTGCCGGGGTTTCTCTATTGACGAGCATATCCACATAAGCTTCTACTTTGCTCTGATGGTGCTCGCCATTTCCCACAACTGGGCTGGAGGCCGCAAGGGAGATTGCCCCCCTTGCGACCACGTCCTCTGCTACCACTCCGGCCACGGCTCCGACGCTCCAATTTTTCAGTCGGAGGTCGGAGTCCCGACTTTCGATGTTAAATCGGAACGTCAGGAAGGATTTATTACTAATTGAGAGCGCTGAGGTTGGTTTTGTAGCGGGGGATATTCCTATTGCTAAAAGCCTCACAAACGAGCTTACGAAACCTGTTGCCGCTAAGGCTGTCCATCTCATCCCACGTCTGATTAATGCCGTTACGCTTGTAGGTGCGATTTTCGCTGGTAAAGAGAAGATAGACCTTGGTCCTGTTGGTTTCCTTGTCTCTGGCTGTGACAATGATACAGTTGGACGTCGGAACATAGACAAAGTGAGTGATTTTAATGTTCTCGCTATTTGTGTTAAGGCAGACCATTTTGAACCTCCTTGTGTTTTGTTGTTCGTCGCCCGTCTGCTTGCCCTGAGCAAAGCCGAACGAGCAACAGAAAAGGCCTGATCAATGGTATTGCTGCCATCGGTCAGGCCTTTTGCGTTAAAGTTAAGTTTATTTTCCTTAGAGCTTGCCGGCAAACGGGCAAAATAGGGAGCAAGCAATATGGACAGAAGAATCGTCAGGAAGATTCCTGTTGTGACCATATTGCCTGTTAAAGTGGGAACAAAGACAGTTATACCAAAGGCCAACCCTTTAGCTTTATGGAAGGTAGTAAACGTAGAACGAAACTCGCCGGGACGATTTTCTTTTGATTGAGATCGAACCGGCCTTGCAGCCTCTGCTGAAGCGGCGGATAATACTGCATTCCTAAACAACGACACAATCCTGAAATCGTCGGTAAGCTCTTGTCTTACCTCTCGCACTCCAGGAACTTTATTATATCTAACAAGGTCTACAATACTTTTGACTCTGCCTTTAGTTTCATTTATTCTATTCAGGACAGAATCTAATAATTTCTTCTCAGGTGATCCTTGTATCGGATACACTCTAAGAACTTCGCTTGTAGAACCTTGATTATTTTCTTCTCTATTTACAGCTTTATTCTTGGCGTTTCCAGCTTTCGCTTTCGACACTCCAAGAATCTTGTTTAACATGCCGACGAACTTCACAACTGCCGACACATCTTTTGCTGTAGCACTGATCTTTCCTGTCACATCTTGCAGAGCTAATCTGAACCTTCCTGCCGCATGTCCAGATTCGGAATTTCCTGTCGATCCCGATTCGGTAGCCGTAACTCTAGCTGTGCGTGTTTCTGGTTCACGATATCTATTGATAAACCTCAATAGACCATCGTAACCAAACCATCTGAGAACAACCTTTACAGTATTTGCAACCTGCTTCAATCTAGCCCCGATAACATCCCGGAGGATAGATTGTACTGATGCTACTCTTTTGCTTCCTCTTGCTTCATCCTGTTCTTTGCTGCCAGGACGCCTTGCAACAACTGGTGATGCACTCTTACTGGTACTGGTACTTCTTGTTCCTGCATTTTCTGACACACTTCTCAAACTTACTTCACCCTTATTGGAACCTCTTTCAGCTAACTGGAAGAGATTCAATAAGTTAGAAACATCTGCTTTATTCAGGCTTTCGCCTGACACAACAACTACTACTATGTTCTTTTCCTCGCTTATTCCATTTGCACTGTCTGATCCTCTGAGGAAGAGGACGACAGCGGCCGTGATCGTCGGGCTTGTGCCTGAAACTGTTCCACTAAGTCGCGTGTCTTTAGCTATATCCGTATTGGCCATCTGGCCATTATTTTGCGCGTAAGCCCTGATTACAGCCAACGCTATTACTCCAAAGGCATCATATCTCTTCTGTTCAAATTGGTCTTGAATTCTAGCCATGCTAACTTGGGCTGTAGGACTTTTACCAGTTCCGCCAGATGGAGCATCCCCGATAGGGCTACTGGGAGGGATGGTAGTAGCCGGCGGAGCTGGCAAAGCCGCCTTTTGACGATGAGAAGCCCCGGGAATCTCGCTTTCGGGCACTCCAGGTATATTAGGAACATCTGCTGCCATTGCTGTGTCGAAATCGTACTCAATCGGATTGGAAACCCTGCGACCAATTTCCCCTGTTGCATCTCTATAGAATGGCGATTGCGTGTCCGCCTTCCCTATAATAAGAGGAGATGCGGCAACCGGGGCCAATGGCGGCGTGAATACAGGCGCTACCGGGCTAGATCCTTCGAATGGTATCGAAGGAGCAGATTCAATTGCTGGTTGCGGCGGCACAGACAAAGTCTCCGATAGTGGTGGTAACGGCTGCTCCGCCTCCGTGTCCTCATCCCCCAAGAGTCTCTTAATCTCTTTAATAACTGTAAGATAGTGGTAGTACAATATCTCCGTATGCTCCTTACCATCTGTTTGCGGCGAAAGAACTATAACCTTAGCGCCCGCCAAACCCCCCTGGAAGTTTTCCTTGAATATTTTGGGAGAATCATTTTTGGGGTTATGCGGATCCCCTTCAACCCGTATGACAGTGTTAGACCCCACTCTGCTCAAATACTTCTTAACAGCTTCCTCATTAAACAATGCCCTCTGTGTTTCTCCTAAAGGATCATTGGCATCTGATATATCTTCTCTGTTGGCCAAAATAGTGAAGATTCGCGGGATTGACTTTGAAGCATACATGGCAGAACGCGCGCCGCCGGGGATCGGAGAAAGTTGAACAACGTGAGCGGTTTTAAATGTGCCGTTGCTATCATCCAGCACAGCCTTCCTGAAGACGGTATAGCCGTAGGAATGAGCTTCAATCACAATGGGTCCGGGATAATCTTTTAACAAAGAGGCGTTCCACTCTTTGCGGAATAAATCAGAAATGCTTCCCAAGGGCTTGGTATAGTCATAAGCAAATACGAATTGATTATGCCCGGAGAATCTCGAGAGATATTCATGGAAATTGGAAGGCGCGCCTGTGGCCCCATGAATATAAACAATCGCCGGCTTGTCCGAATCAAAATCTCTTAAGTCCCCTACGAAGTAAATACCTTGCTTCAGTGAAATATGTTCACTAACCACATCCTGATAGCTTACAGACTTGGTTTCTTTCCCAAGGAGAGAAACCGCGGGCAGGGGCGGAGAAGGCACCTCAACATATTCCACCTGTTCAATAGGCGCCGGTAGAACTTCCGGCTGACGAACAGTTTCTTGTTGTGCGGTTGTATTCGCCGCCCCTCGGAAAAACATCACAACGGCAAGAGATACCCCGGCCAATTTGGCCTTCCATGCAGACATCTCCCGAGGCGGCGCAGGGAGAACAGGAACGCTGTCTTCAGCCGTCGGCGGACCTGTGGATTCCTCATGTTTTGCGCTGCCGCTCGCGCTGGGTTTCTTATCCTTAGGCTGGAATAACCTACCCAATTGATTCAAGAAAGCATTGACTCCATTAACCAACGGCGCCAAGATCGACTTGGCATATAATTCCTCTATATGTTCAGGTGCTTCTTCTGCCTTTTTACCGACCGTATCTCTATCTTCGAAATATTGAGCAAGCTCTTTTTGCTGTCCTATTGCCTTCTCTCTGATACGCTCTGAATCTCTCCTCGTTTTTTCTCTCATTGAAGCAAGCTCATCAGATCGATCAATTGGCGAAGATGATTCTTTGGCCTTAACCTGCTGGGCTCTGATTTGCTCGCGCAACTTATCCAAAGCCCTTCTCAAACCCTCTTGCCTGTTGTTGGATTCAATCCTCGCGCCGAGGCCGCCAATAATTTTTCCTCGACCCCCTCTTCGTCCCAGATGTTCGAGGACTAATCTTGTATCGACGCCGTCCGATGTCTCTCTTTGGATCAGGCGCAAGCCGACTGTTTCCTCTTTCCCGCCGCCCAAATTCACCCTGGCTTCCTTAAAGAACTCGGCATTAGAACTATTCTCCGGATAACGCAAAAATCGATCAAATTGATCAACTGCTTCTTCCAGCGTGAACGTTCTGGATTCCAGCCGCGGCGCCAAATCAATAGCGCTTCGCTTGGCAGAATATTCCAAATCTTTAACAGCATTTCCATAGGCTTCTTGAAGATTCTTCCCTCTGCCCAGACCATCAATGTGCCCGGCCCACCCTTCATCCCCCCCAGGATTCTTCCCTGCGATAGAAACCACCCAATCTTTGTCCGTCCTTTGACTGCCGCCGACGGTAACAGTCGTTTCATGGTTATCCATCTTGGCAACAAATTCAAACTTTTCTCCGCCCAAATTGCCGTCGAACTTGACCTCGGCATTCTCTTTATCGCCCCATGACCTCTTGGATAATGCCTGCCTTATTTTTGTCAAATATTCATTAACATCAAACGAATGAGATGCCCGCGCCGTCCGCAAGACCGCCTCCACGCTTTCCTCCAAAGGAACCTCTCCGTGTCGTCTGACAAGCTCAATCTTGAACTCTTTATCGACAAAGGTCACCGCAAAGGTATCCCCGGGATTATAGGAATTCTTGCCGATATACTCTCTCAACCTCTGCAGGGCGATCTGCTTTTCCCGCGGACTCACGCCGCTTTTCTTAATGTCTTCGGTGATTTTGTCCTGATTGCCCCAGAAGCTTGGATAAAACAACTCTGTCTTTATAGCTTTTCTGCCGTACAGAGGCCCCTGATCAGGACTTATGACATCGCTCAAACTATCAAGATTGGATTTGGGCAGTGCTCCCAAGCCGGCCCGTTGCATCGCATCGCCTTTCGCCTTTTGCAACTCAGGAATAATCTTTTCCAAGACTGCCCTGAAATCTTTTTTGAAATATCGCCCTGAATATTTATGTCCTTCCTCATCGGCGAAATGATGCTCAAATATCCTGGACGCGAGATCGCCCGCTTTTTGTCTTCTTTCAACAGAGACAGGATCCCCCGGAGTATACACATAAGCATCCTCTTCAAGCTGTTCCAACTTCTGACGAAGGAGCGACGGGTTCTCCACATATTCGGCGAATTCCGTCAGACGCACATCAGGATGATAACCGCCGAAATGATCGATCAACCGTCCGAAGAGTTTTTTGTCCGCTTCACTCAACCCACCCCAAATTCTTTTAATTTCTTCTTGATACTTTGGATCCAAGAAAAGGCCATGCCCGATTTCGTGTCTGAAACTCATATTCCGCGGTGCATCACCATAAACCCGTACATCCGTAATGATCGTCCCTTCCCTGACTGCTTTATACGCACTGCCCTCTTGACGAATTATATTCCCGCCGATAAGGTGCTGTTTAAAAGCCTCCGCTTGCGGGTTCA
>MHGQ01000004.1:13084-35058 GCA_001805645.1 Omnitrophica WOR_2 bacterium RIFCSPHIGHO2_02_FULL_50_17
GTTCAAGGCGATGTCTTGCTCTTGTGTCTTGGTATAATATTCAGCTAATACCTGGATGGGCAGATTAAAGGCTGTGTGATAGCTTTCTTTGGGCTCTCCAAAATCCGGACTTTCCACATTTTCATAATTCGTTAATCTTTCACGTATCTCCTCATCGGTCAAAAGCTTGCCCTTATCTTCGCGGTCCTCGTAATACATCGCGGGGCCGTTTAAAGCCTCTCCCTGGGACTTGGGGGCATTGAAGGAAACATAGTGAATATTAGTTGGGCCTACTTGCGTCATTGTGAATTTCTGCCCGGGAGGAATCTCTTTTCCCTTCAATTGTTCATAAAGCGGCAGTCTCGGATCTATCGGCCGGCCGCCGCCGGCATCGACTGCCTCCACCAACCCAAGCTGATTCCTAACGCTTTCTCCCGGCCGCATCATTTTTCCTTCGTTTGCAGCTTCCTCAAATCCCTGACGGACATCTTCCCATGCCTTGCCCGGCGGGGGCTGAATAAATGGTGAAGGAAGAGGCTCTCCCGCCCCTAGAGCTCTTAAGGAATCCCTTAAGCTGGTTTCCGGTGACAGCAAGGCGATACGCTGTCTCGGCGCCGGGGCCTGCGGCACCTGCGACCCCTCATTTACTGCGCCTTGAGAATCCCCGGGAACAATCCCTGGAATTTCCGCCCCTGCTCCTGATGGCGGCTCTCCCGATTCAACAAGCTGAATCATCAGGACATTGTGTTTTGTGTTTAAGACCTCATTAGACTCTCCTGTCTTTAAAAACCCGAACCCGGCCGCCCCGAGATGAAGAAGAGCGGAGAATATCAACGGAATCGCCATATGCTTAACGCTGCCCCTCATCGGCGAGGAGGCCTCGCTCATCCTCTGCGTATCTTCCACATTCCTTTGCAGGGGAGAGGAACCTGAATCAAAATCTTTTTGGCCGCCATTCTTTCCTTTGATGGCCTGGTCCATCATTCCTTGGGCGGAGGCGCCCTCGCCGCCCATCTGCCCACGGCGGAAAGTTTGAGACACAAGGTGAGATAAAGTCTTGTCTTCTTTCTCAATCACCTCTTTTGACCTGGCTCTGGCATAAGCCTCATCAAGCAGAATTTCTTTGTCAACTTCAGCCAGCTGATCAGGCTGATTTCTAACCCGGCGGAAATCTCTAACCTTCTCGCCTGCCATCGTCTTTCTAACAAGAGCCAGTTTATCCGCCATCGTAACCATGCGATCCACATCATCCTGCATGTCTTCGCTGAAAACAACACTCGCCCCCAGGATTACTCTGAATCCTAAATCTTCAAAGGCAGGATTTACAACTCTCCCCTCAATATTATTTAAAATACCCGTGATAGTATCCGCGGAAAGAATGTCTTGCTGGCCGGAAGGCCGTTCAAAGGCCTTATAAAGGGCGAGGATGATTCTGTCGATAACTTCGTCGCCGGCATTGTGATCAAACGCATCATTAACAACCTTGAACCCAAACCTGAGGACCGTCGGTCTGCCGTCCTGATCCGCCGCCCTGTGATAGGGCCGCGAACCGGCGGCCTTAACAAATTCTCCCTCCTGATCCGGCAAGAGGGCTTCGTAAGAAGCAAAGACTTTAATGATCTGCGCGCGCCGGTCATTTCTTTTAAGGACAATATAAAATGTGTCCGGAGGGCCGCGCACGATATTAAGAGAGGCGCTGGTATCGCCGCGCATAATTTTATTAATCACCTCCCCCAAATACTCCCTGCGTATAACAGAATTGTGTTCTTCCAGATATTCAGCGGCTATCCCTTTTGATCTAATCACGGTCTCACGGAGGACCGATTTCTCGTCATCCAACTGCCCCGTATCTCTTAAAACCGACTTTTTGCCGGTGGACCGTTGAGACAAGCCGACGCGGACTAACCCCCCCGCCTTTTTTTCCAGGCTCTGCGAGAGCTCCGCTTCTGCGGCGGCCGTCAAAATCTTTGTGGATGTATCAAAACGGCTGCCGGGCAAATTCTGCAATGCTTCACTGACTTTCACCGCACCTGCCGGCGCCCAAGGAACCCCGACCTGAGAAACCGTCTTTCCTTCAAGATGTTCACCTTCCAAGGAATTCAATATCTCTCTTAAAACGTCTTCCGCGTTCTCGCCTTTTTCCTTAGAGAAGAGAATAAAGGGTTCCAGGGCGGCTTCCGTCGTTGATGTCAATTCAGCCAGCTCTGCATAATCAAGAACCTTCTCATGAGCGCCTATCTTCTTTAAGATTTCTTCTTTCCTGTCCAAATCAAGGTTTGTCAATTGGGCAAAACCAAAACGATCTTCTGTTACAGCGGCAATATTGTTCTGAATATTCCACAAAACAGCCTCAACGCTTTCTTTCGCCAAAGAAGGCGGCAGGAAGATCCTGATTTCATCCCCGCCGCTATGGTCTATCTCATAATGCATCCCCGCAGTTTCCATGACCGCCGTCACAGCCTCAATAACTTTGCCGATGACCGCCTTATCGGCCGCCTTCCGCCCGAAGACATTATTCCGGTCGCCTAATTTTCTGATATCCAGAAAAGCCATCCAGGCATCGCCATACCGATCATAAAATTCGACCCCCTTATTAATCCAAGTCTTTCCTTTCGCCCCGGAAGGACTGGAGGCGGTAATGCGATGGGAACGGCCGGCAGAATCAAACATTGTTGGTGCCGCCAACGGCAATGAAATCTCCGATGCGGCTAATCTTTTCGGAGCCGCCATCACACTGGAGGCAAACAAGTCCCTGGACTGCTCCGGAACGATGACCGGCGAAGAGGAAATAGCCGCCTCCAAGCCATCTACAGCAGATTGTAAGATTTTAAGCTTAAGAATGTCTTTGTCTTTCTTAAGTTTTCTTTCGCCTTGGGAAACACTAACACGAAGCCGTGCAATAGCCTCTTCCAACTCAACCTTAGGAATCATCGCAGAATCCCGATGTAAATAGCGCTCCAATCCTTTAGGAATTCCCTTAAATACGTTCTTTAAAGTTTCTTCCTGAGCCTCGATCTTGTCTTCTTGCAAAGATTTTAAGACATACCCATAAATATCATTAATCAAGGCATGGAAGGTTACATGTTGAGGCAGATTAAGGTCGATATAAACAACTTTGTCCCCTGCCTTATAGCTATGGACGAAGTTGGACAACTTAAGATCGCTGATGCTGATACCTTCTCTTTTTTTGGTTGACTTGGAAGTCTCGGATGTCATCAGCCATGTCTCTACAACAGTTTCAATGCTCTTGGAGAGAAAATCGATAATGTAGGCCGGACTGACGGACGGATTGGCCGGCCGGCCTTCTGTGTCCTCTCGAGATGTCTCCTTTTCCAAAGAAAACAAAGAACGGCCGTCGTTGAACTCACCGATGCTGAATCCGACGATTTTATTCTCGCGCAGAAATTGTGCGATATCCCCCGGGACATTTCCGTCATCTCTGTCCACATAACGGTAGATATTAATGGCCACATTATCCAACCGATGCAGTCTGTTAAACAAAGCAACCTCGCCGCGGGCAATAGAAGCCGTGACTTCCGCACTCTCGTGCTCCTTGGATTCCCTATACAATCTAAGACCGAACACTTTTTCTCCGCTTTCCGTCTGCGCAACGACACGAAAGACATCCTTAAGCGCTCCCCTTCCCCGGAGTTCAACTCCAACAATATCAAATTTTTTCTCGGATGGCGCTACATCGGTCCTGATTATCGCCAAAATATCCTGACTGGAACTGATCTTTTCAAATATATCCTTCTTCCGATCATCAACATTCATGAAGCTGATTACAGGTGAAGAAGAAGTGCCTCGTTGCTGATGGCGGGCTTCGGCCTTCAGTTTCCACATCGACCTTCCGTTGCCCATCGGCTCAAAATCTTGTTTTCGGAAAAAGTCCTCGGCCTCCTGCGTCTCGTTCGGCCGCGCATAGATTTCGGCATCAGGATACGCCCTGATCACATCCTGAACCAGTCTTGTCCCAGCGCCATTTCTCCGGCTATCTGCTGTTACTTCAACAGGCACAATGAGAACACCTTCCGGACTTTCCTCAACAAGCAAGGCACCCAGGATCTTATTCCCATTGTCTTGAGCAACAAACAGTCTTGTCGAAGAGTCCTTCGAAGGGAATTTTATGAGGGATCGCCAAAGACCATTAGCAAAACGTGGCTTAATGCCAGCATTAGCTTCTTGTTTGCCCCACCGGTCGATCGTCTCCAGCTTTTCCTTCTCATTATCTATAATTCGTACCGTCACCGGCGAGGCGGTGGAGGACTGTTCCGTAGACTCAAAACGGCCGCTGTTCCCTATTTCGGTCCCGTTTCGAGTCTCAGTGGTCGATGGTCTGAATTGATCATCTTTTAAGGCAACAATGACATTCGTCGGCTCCTTTCCTGTTAACGATGCTTCGCTAAACATGATGCTGTCATACCCTTGTTCCAGCAATTGTGTGCGTACATACTCTGCTGCTTCATTGTCGGTTAATAACCGCTTCCCTTTAGCAGCTATTTTTACGAAATAATCAACAGCTTCTTTTTTCGTTGAAAATTTCATCGGATTTTCTATCTTAACGGCAAACCGATAAACATTCCTGTTTAATCCACCAGCTGAAGCCAAGTCCCTAGCCCATGTTTCAGCCGACGGCCCCTCAGCGAAGAATACACCCAAGTCATTGAATCCTCCCACCCTACCATTGCCGACTTTAATCTTATCCAAAGATCGCGTTGAAGCATGATAGGCAGCGTATTCCCGAGCCCCTGGCTTAGGTTTATTAATATCGAATAGTTTTTGTATGAGTTGCTTTACACCCACCGGCGAGGCGGAGGAAGGCTGATTGGTAGGAACAAGAGCAGATTTACGTTCTATCCTGCCCACGACGGCCGGATCTTCGACGCGACGTGTAAATTCTTTCCTGAAGGCGTTATGATCACTAAGAAAGGATATATCTTCTGAACGCAACATCTCTCCTATTACGGCTAAAGCCCTTGCCGAACTACCTGTTTTCTTTATAAAGTCCGTCGCCGTCTTGAAGCCTACAGCGTGTGAAATCGCTAGCCTATCTTTCATTATTTCTTCCACTTCCCCCTCAGAAATTCCAAGTTTTGATAAGAATATGCGCATACCCTTTCTATCGCGCTGAAGAATTGTTATAGCATTATTCTCAATTCTGCTATCCCGTTTGGGTTTGCCGTATTTAGCAGAATCCCCAGCCATGAGACTATTCATTGTCTCTAAAAGTTCCTCGGGCGCATCCTCCAATGCCGACAATTGATTCAATTCATCTTCAGTCAGCTTATTCAGAATTATCCAAATCCCTTTTCTGTAAGGGGAATAATATCTCCCCGCGTCGGAGTCCCCCAAAGTCTGGAATAGCCAATCGAAGCTCTCATGAACACCCAAATCCAGCTTCACGCCCCTTGTTTTTGCCAAATAATCAATAACTGCGTGGCCCGCTTCGGCCATAACCGGCCGATCGATGCTACCGCCATCTTCCCGGCGAGGATTGATAATAACGATATTCTTCCCATGGCCAAAAGTGTTTTCACTAAAATAACTCGTATCGTTTTTAAATGTCTGCCAAGCAATTTTAGAAGCCAAAACATGTATGTCTGAGGGAGCCAATCTCTTTAGGTCTTCACGCAAAGCTTCCGCGACAGATGTATCTTTGAGTTCGACAAAAGAGACAACAGGTAAAGCAAAAATATCCGCCTGAACTAAAGGCTCTCCTGTTGTTGGATCTTTCTTTCTACTATAACTTTTGAGAACAAACTTCTTATCTTCGCTTAATTCACCATAATGGGTAATATCATATAAAGCATTCGTAACGGCTAAAAAGGCCTCCTCCCTTTCTGTCAACCTCATATCATCATCTCCAGGGTTCCTCAATACATGCGTGGACTGCTGAATGCCCTTTATCTCATCTGTGCTTAAACCCATATGCCCACCGGCTTCTTCGACAATAGCATTAAAAGCTTCCCTCATCTTGGTTTCTTCCTTGATTAAACCGCTCTCCCGCAAAAATTTCTCCGCCACTTCCAAAAGATGCGGTTGACCGAATACGCGTTTCCTTACCAGCTTTATGCCAAGATCCTTCCTATCATCCCTTCCAGCTGACGGTGCCAGATAACCGTCATTCAACGGTTCCATTAGCCAAGAAAGGATCTCTTCTTTAGGCACCGGGCTGCTAGTTTCCCGTGCCCCTTCGATAGTTGTCGGGATCATCCGCGGTGAGCTCGAAACGACCTTCCGCGGCTCACGGACCGGCGAGGCGGAGGGACGGTCAACCGCTCTGGTTTCCGCTCCTGCCTGTACCACCTCGTAGGTGGTATGTTTTGGCCATTCAATTACCGGGGAGGATGCCCTGGCCACCTCGGGAGTGGACGGGGCCGTTGCCGGCGAGGCGGAAGACCGCGGCTCAATACCCAGACGGCCAATCACCACCGCCCCTGAAAAGCCACCCATCACGACGCTATCCAGTTTTTTTACAACTTTCAATCCAAGCTCTTCCATTTGGGAAACAAAACCTTGCGATTGTCCGCTTGCCATGTTATTTAGCACAACATGGCCGCCCGGACGCAGCGTCGACATAACTCCCTGTAAAAGATCTCTATTATGTGAAAACGGCGAATCGCCCACATACAAGACATCATAACCATCGGCAATCTCAGAAGGCGTAAACGATTGCGCGTCTTTCTGGGCATAATAAACAAGTTCACGATTTTTTATCTTGCCGTCTGCCGCCGGAAGATCAAAAGTAAATACGGCCGTGAAAGGATCGCGCAGCTTCATTTCGACGGCCTGTCCTACTAACCCTTCCAGTTGCCTCTGAACGGCAAGGAAATTATCCGGCCCTTGCGGATCCCGCATATATTGGCGGGAAATATCTACAAACACATAGCGTCTGGCATCCGTCGCGGCCAAAGGAGCAAGCACATCAAAGCCCGCGCCGGGATAATAAACCGTAATATCTTCGCTGTTAGGATTAACTTCCGGAAGACTAGCCCTCCCCAGCACATTAATCACTACAACTGTAAGAGGTCTTATTTTTGTGCTTATCTCGGGCACAGAATTAACGCCGATTTTTAACCGTTCAATAAAGCGGCTAATATCGGCAGGGTTCATTGCCGGGCTGCTGGTGGTTCGACCTTGCCTAGGATTCGACCCTTGACCCTCGACACTCGACCTAATCTTTTCTCTCGCCAAATTGAAATCATCAATTTGGCGGACTGGCGAGGCGGAAAAGCGCGGCTCAACCCGAACCCGTACCACCTCCGAGGTGGTACTTGTCGTCTGCCCCCCGAACAAAACCCTGTCAACCAAATCCCCCCACAATACTCCATTCTCATCTCCACTCGCACTCGGCCCCGGTTCCGGCCTGGGTTCTTCCCGGAATAAATCAGCGAAGAATTCGCCCGGAGGCGTTATCTGCAGGCCATTCTTCATGCCAAGCTTCCTTTGTACAGCATTCCGCCCCTCTTCAAACCTTTCCCCAAACCACGTTTTTCTCTCTCCCTCATCCAGCACATCCGTAAGTCTGGCGAATTCCTCCGCAGTCCCCGTCACTTTAGCCTGCAATCGCTTTATGATATCTTGAGGGCTCTTCCCCGCAAGCCTTGAGCCGACAAGCAATATGTATTTTCCATTAAGTTCGGAGAGAACGCCCATGTTTTTCAAATCACTCGTTGCATCTACACCCATTTCCATCAGCCAATCTCTGTCCGATTCCTGCAAAATCCTGACTTGACCAATCTGCCCCTCTCCTATATTTTTATTATCAGCCAACAGAATATTAATTTCTTGCACGGCCACACGAAGATTAAAAAGATCAAAATCATTGTTATTGTACTCCGGCCCCTTGACCGCCGTAACGTCGTATTTAACGCCATAAGGATCTTCCTGAATAATTCGGCCCATAGGGGTCGTGTAGGTGAGCGGCCTAAAAATAGACGGCTGTTTAATGACCCCTGCCTCCCAGTCCTTAATATCCACGTCTTTAACCAATTCACGTGCCCATTCATAATCGGCAACAAGGGTCTGGGGCCGGCCCAAAAGGATGACCTTTTCTCCATTTCTAGCATCCTGTATAATACGCCGAAAATTAACCTCTTCTTTTCTCCCCTCGCTAGTTACTCTATAGGCAATATTAACGATGCGCCTGATGGTTTTGCCGTCGCCAACTTCTTTCACTTCTTGACTCGTTAACTCGTAAATATTGTCTATTTTGATGCCGGTATCATCTGAGAAATCTTGGGCAATCGAAAGATAGTCGTGGCCTTCTGGTACATCAAGGACAAAAATCTTTCCTTCATTAACGGGTCTTCCTTCGCTTATTTCTTCACGCACTCTGTTGAATCTTTCGTTAAATGTACCTCGCTCCGCCGGGCTGCTGGAGGACGGCAGGTTAATCTGGCGGGCAATTTCTTTCGCAGGCGTCATCGGACTGCTGACCACCTTGCCGGAGGTGAATGCCCTTATTCCATCATCATACCATCTCTCAGAAACTATACGGCCCACCTTACCGCTATCGCTTATCTCTGTCCTTACCTCCGTCGCCAGTTCCCTTATAAACTCCTCAAATCTTGTATCTAAATCGACATCCAGCCGATTATTATAAGTACGATACTGGACAATCTTGCCGTCATCGGTTAAAGCGATAAGTTTTCTTCCAATAATTTCCCCAAACATCTCAGCATAGAGCACCTTTTTATTTATATCCACGGCATTGGCTACTGTTGACCATGCATTGCCCTTACCCAGGCCCAGACAACTCGCACAAGTCACATTGCCCATCTGAAGAACTCTCATGGGGTCAGTCTCGACATATATTTTTATCTCACCCATCCGCGAATTAGCCGTGGTCTCCCTTAAGGATTTAATTGCCCTCAATTGCGTCTTCAGGTCTTGAATGGCATCGTCCACTCCCCCCATTTTCTCTGCCTCAGCCACTTTATCAACCAACTCTTGCTCTAATGTCTCTCCTTGCGGGATTGTTATCCCTAAACCATGGTATATGCGCAACGCTTCTTGCCTATGCTCCTGAATCCTAGACGCCCTCGTTTGCTCGACGTCTAAATTCCTTATGGGTTCATAGGTTTTTTGTTTGCCTTCCATCCACGGTGTCATATTTAATCCCATCCGTGTAAATCCGGCGATTGCATCGCGAGTTTTTTGATCGCTCAGGTAGGAATAGGCTTTATCGCTTCTCCCATTTTCCGTTTTCATGGCAACATAATCAGAGATTAGATTCTTCAACAAACCCTTATTGTCGGCATCGGATTTAATTTGATGGTAAATCAAAATACCGTTAATTAAATCTTCGTCCAGCGTCTTGACATCCGTCTCTTTACCCGTAATCTCTTTTATGGCCCGCCCATAAAGTTTTCTGCTCTGATGTTCGACCGCCTTCAGCACCTCGTTTGCTACCGCCTCTCTGATTTTCTTTTCCCTCTCCTCCATCATCTTCTTTGACATCTCATCACCGCGTGAAGATGATTTATACCGATCCAGCTGCTCTTTCTGTTTGAATAATTTAGAAATTTTTTGCTTATCCGCCACTTTATCTTGCAACTCCAATAAACGGCTGATCACGCCCGGATCAAAATTATCAAATGAATTTAATGTATCGAATATGGCTTTAATGGAATCATCAAACTCCCCGTCAACAATGGGTTGAGTAAAACCATAATTGAAACCATAATTGGAAACAAACGTATAGGCTTTGTTGGGGTTGCTTGAGATTAAATCTGTCAAAAACTCTTTGAAAGAACCGTTCCGGGCAATAGCATCGACCCCTCTGCGTATATAGTCAATCTTTTGAGAAGACCTCTCTTTCTCAACAACGTTTCTTAAGAGAGCCGTCGTACTGTTTTTCCCCATTTCATTGTATAAGTGCCTGCCAAGCTCCCTTATCGATTCCTTCAGAGAGGGGCTGAAGGAATCAAAACGGGATGCTGTTTCCTTCTCAGCCAGAGATTCTAAGAAAGCAATATCCGCCTCACCCACACTGTCTAATTCTCTTTCAAAAACCGCTTTCCTAAGGATAATTTTTTGTTCCTCTTTCAGGACGGGGAGATCAAAACGACTTATGGCTTCGCTGGTCCTGTTTATCAAACTCTGCACCTTGGCGAAATCCCCGTGAATCCTTCCCAACAAATCATCCCTCCTCCTGTCTATTAAGCCCTGTACCTCATCAAAGTCCTCAGAAATTGTTCCCCGTAAAAACGGTAACTCTCGCTGAAATATATCGTTTTTAATGTAGTTTAGTCTCGCCTGGAAAATATCGCCGTATTGAGGATTGGAGGAATAGCTTTGGATATCTTCTCTATCCAGAATCCGAAGATAATTCAATTTACTTAAGGTATCAACAATTCCTATCTTCATCGGCACGCCTTTTGCAGGATCTTTCAAGGCCGCCAGCAGATAAGGCGTTTTACCCTCAGGATATCGTAATATGCTGCGTTGAACGGCCGTGACGATAGACTCATTGGGATTATTAAACCGGTCAATCAATAAGGGAATTGTCTCCGGCGTATTCATCTTGCTCAAGACATCAAGGGCGGCGAAGAATTCACTGTCCCTTAATACAGGAATAACAGGCGGCCCCAACTGACTTATCTTGTTAATAATCAAATCCCTCTTAGGATCGGATGCTAACCAAAGAGGATCTGATTTAGAAGACCTATAAAAATTACCGTAAGAACGCAGCAATAACGGAACATTCTCAATAGCAACAGGCTGATGAGCGGCTAAAAGAGCGGCCGTATCTTCAGCTGCCCGTCCTAGATCTCGATATCCGGATGAGTCAAATATCTTTTCCAATACCTTCCTCTTGGCAGAGTCGCTCACCGTCACGCTTATGGCCGGGGCATTGACCAGAATATCAAGCACAATGTCCTTTGCTTCATCTCTGATATTGTCAGCCGCTAATACCCTTTCCAAAAATGGGCCGGCATCAGGGCCGATTTTAATGAAAGCCTCCCGAATTTCCCTTGCTAACGGTTTCCCTCCCCAGCCATTCTCAGTATAGCGCCCCCTCCCAAGCCCAAAATTTGTGTCTTCTCTCTCTAGCATATTAGAAACCAATGTTTCAATAATCCTAGACCTTCTATTCTCGTTGGATATAGACTGATATGCTTCTCCCAGATATTTTACTGCCCCTTCCAATTCCTTCCCCTCACTAAACTTCTTTATCTTTCTCATGGCCCAACTAACCTTTGCATAGTCTTTGAGATGATAAACCGGCTGCAGCATGGCGGATGATAGAGTTCGAGGCACCGATTTTGCTGGGGACGAATTCACTTTTCGATGCTCATTCGCCATTGGCGAGCCGGCTTCCGCCTGCCGAATCTTCAACCCCTCCGCCGCAAGCGATCTCTCCGGCAGCATTCTGATGCCAATACTCTGCCCTAATTGTCTGATATTTTCTTCTGGGCCGACAACGACCACTTTAAGATCAGACTGCTTTTGTTTATCCTTAATCTCCGGCGCCAACATGGCCGGAATCTGAATTGTCGGCTCAGGCAGCAGTTTCCATGCACCGCTTTTCGCCTCCCAAATCTCTGCTCCCCCATTGCCTGCGGCGCGCAAAACAATCACGCCTTTGGGCGTCTTCAACGCAATTTCTTTCTGGTCGGCCTCATTATCTCTTAAATACGTTTCAATACGCGGCAACCTTGCTTCTCTTTTTGAGATATCCATAACCGGCGAAACGAAAGAGCGCGTTTCCATTCGGGCAGTTGACCCTATTTCTTTCGTCTCCGCCGGGCTGCTGGAGGAGGGCTCCTTTATATGATCCAATTCTTCCATTCTCCGTATAACCGCAGGTCCATGAGCGGAGAACACCTTTTTCAACTCCGGCAACTTCCAGGAAGCGTCCAGCGTATTCAAAATCTGCGGCTCTTTATGAACCAATTCTATCTCCTCGCTTAATCTCTGCGCATCAAAACTCCCCTGCGGGGTCGCCTCTCTGATTGCCTGTGTGAGATATTGAACAGGGGTTACGCCCCCGGCCACTTTTCGCACCGCTTCGAATTCAGGCCGCTCCATATCAGACAAGGCATTGAAAAACGTCTTCTCAAGCGTGTCGTAAATTTCTTTTCTCTGTGGTGTAACGTGATGGTTCTCCAACACCCTGCTGAATCTGTCATTGGCTTCACGAACAAACCACCGTTCCGCGTCCGTGCCGATTAACTTCTCTCCGGCTCTTCCATAATCAACCCCCGCGTATTTTGCCTTCAGCTCTTCAGCCGCCTTAAACAATTCCATCTGCACGGATTCCACATCTACAGGCTTCTTGCGTGCCGGCGAGCTGGAGGAAGGCTCTTTGATTTGAGAGGCAATCTGATCAATCTGACCCTGATAGCTGTTGAACGCCTCTCCCAGGATCGGGACTTCTTTCATCATGACTTTGGGATTGTCTAAGATTTCCGGCCGGGTCATCACCTTCGCCGCCTCGGCGCTGATCGCGAGATCCCGTGTCTCCTGCTCCTGCGTCGATAGTGTCTTTTCTTCTCTGGGCAATACCTCGCGGACAATGTTCATGAACTCCTCAGCGGATAAGCCTTCATATTTTATAGCCTCACGAACCAGCCCGACCGCCGGCGGCATCTGCGGCGCCGCCGCCGTTTGAGGATGACTTTTCTCCTGCGTCAAAATTTCGGCAATACGGCTTCCATGCGTTGCCATAACGCCCTTAAGGACGGGGATCTTCTCAAATTCCTGCGGGTTTCTTAATACCGCCGGATCTGCCGTTATCACAGCAATATCCCGGCTGAGCTGCCAGGCATCGTATTGACCTTCGGGAACTGCTTGTTTGATCGCCTCTACAACTTCCTCCGCCGGCCTTGCCTTGACCGCCTGTTGTAAGACCACTATCGGCTGATGGATGGATTGTTCCACCAGCTGCTCACGAATTTCCGGAACCTGAAGAGCAATCTCGCGAACAGCGTCTTTTGTCCCGCCCAGGATAACAGGACGCGCCGGTTCTTTCATCATTGCCTTAACATCGGCAATCTTTAACGGTTGCGCCTCCAGCGTGCCGTCTTCCTTGATCCTTAGCTGAACGATCTTATCTCCCGTCTCAACTCTGACGACAGGCACATGGACCGGAACACTCATCACGACACGTCTCTCGATGTCTCCAATCTTTCCTGCGGCTTCGATAATCCTCACATCCCCGGCCTCAACGCTCGGCATCTCCAACCCCAGCGATTCCTCCCACCGGTACGCCTGCGCCGCGTCTTCCACAAACCTATTCATGACTGCCGGATTCTTAACAGCCCAGTCGCTCAGCGCCTTAAGGCTTGCCCCCATCAACACAGGCGCCTCGGGTTTTTCCATAATCGCCTGAACCTCCTGCCCACCGAGCCTGCGGACCTCCACTTCACCCGTCTTCCCAAGCGTCAACTGCTCCACCTCTCCCGCGCCGCCAATCTTTAACACCGGGGTCTCCTGCGACGTGTTCTTGACGATCTCTACGATCTCAGCCGCCTTTGTTCCTTCCTCTTGAGTCAACCTGACCTCTCTCAATACCCGTACCGGCGAGCTGATATTTATCTTCTTGAGTTCCGCCGGGCTGCTGGAATCGATACCCGCCTGCTTTATTTCATTCACCGGTGAGGAAAAATCCTCCGACGACGATGAATAACGATCCACTACCAGCACCACATCCCCCGGATTTGTCAAACGGACAGGGTAGCCTCTTTGGACGAGATTATTGACCACCTTCGTATAATCCTGCCGTGTTATTTGCGGATAGGCTGCCGAATCCGTATAAAAACGTGAAACAGGCAACTCAACATAAGTCTGACCTTCCGTTTGCTCCAAAACCTCCTGGGAAACCCCTCGGGAGATTGCCCTGTCCATCTCCTCCATCAAGCCCTTTTCCAAATCGGCCATCTGGAATGGTTTAATATTCTTTTTATCCGGATGCAAAAATTCATTAAGGGTAGAAACAACCCGTCCAATCTTATTATTCATTGCTTTTGTAGAATTCAATGACTGCAAAGACTTAAACTTGGTTAAATGTGCCTGCAGCACATCATACCTGAGATTATCTCCCTCAACAGCCTCCCTGATACCCTGGTCTGCCGTATTCTTTTCAAGTATCTTTTCAAGGCTTCCGATGAGATCGCGGAGACCATCATATTTCCGAAGCTGTTTTTCACGAGCGGGAAGCCGGCCGATATCACCTTCTAAATCTTTTAAAATTGAAGGCAATTTGTCCACTTTTTCATAAATGTTATTTCTCCACTCCTGTGTAAAATCAACCACCTTTCTATCTTTCAAAGATATCATCGGGCTGCTGGACTGCTGTGGCCTTCTTTTTACCGGAGAGCTCGTAGCATCGTCATCTGCGTAAACCATAACTCCTGGACGACGGGCTGTTGATTGCATTTGCCCTAAGGTGGTTTCTATTTTTCTTTCTTCCCTTCGCCGATTAACGTCATAATCCCTTCCCGGCTCTAGATTGGCCAACTGTGATCGCTGTTCCTTAAGTTTCTGCTCTAGTGCCTTGAGATTCAAATGTTCCCTATGCAAACGAATCAACTCCATGGATTGTATTTTATTAAGGGGGGCTATTTTAACGGCACCGCGCTGTGTGGACATCGTGTTTTCTCCCGCTTGTCCCTCGGGTGCCCATCCGGAGAAAGGTCTATCGTGGCTATCTAAGATTCCGTACAACCGCAGGCCGCCGTGAAGTTGCAGTTGCTCAAGCGTATCACCGGCGATCTTCTCGGACAGGAGGTCGATATTCCTGGTTGCTTGGGGTAGGCCTGTTAACTCCAGCAGTTTCGTTCGATCATAGTGCGCAGCAAAGAGACCAAACTCTTCATCCCCAAAGATGATAAATTGATCGTGATTGTCTTTTATCATCCCGGAGATCTCTTCCCGATTTAATCTCATAGAGCCTGCTGACGATCCTTTAGGTCTTATTTGAATGCCTAATGTTACATTTCCAGATTCTTTTGCATCCCTCTTCGATCCTCGATCATACACAGCACCGCTCTCATAAAGATCATAGCTTTTCGGTGCATCATCAACAATCATAGATGCTATCTTAATCCGCGCAGATTTGTTTATAAATTCCTGAGACTTATCATAGCCAACGGGTGTATTCCAAAGGGTTTCTCTTTCGGTGAAGCTGTCAAAACCCGATTTTAATTCTCCCTTAGCATCCGATGCATGAAGTATCTCTGGAATTTCATTGTCTATCCGAGGCACTATTTCATAAACGGACTCCCCTGAGAATCCCGTCGTTTCCACTTTAAGATAAGTTTTGACTCTGCCGATATTTGCTGGTGAAGGCTCTATTCCCCGCTTGTTGAGGGCATCGGATATTAACTTATCGGCGATACTCCAGGTCGAAAGCTGTGGCGGATAATAATCGTAAACACGGCCTTTAATATGTCCGAGCGGGTCTTCACGGAGCTGATTAGCTACTTGTTCTGCCACATCACGAGCGGTCTGTCCATAAACATCCGTTTTCTCTATTCCCGTATTGAGAACTATCTTATGTTCACTGTATCCAACACCTCCTGCAAAAGCCGGCAGCTTTACCCGAACACCAAAACGAGAACTAATCGCCCGAATATTACTTTCCGTGGGCTGAATCCCCATGTCAGACAATAATTTGGCTATTTTTCGATTTACATCCGGGGAATTCTGCACCGATGGCGGATACCGGTCGAGCATCTCTGTGCCGACAACATCGCTTGCTATTTTGGCAGTCATTGATTCCCTTATAGCGTTAAAAACAACTTCATCTCTTTGGATTTCCTCTTGACCTAATTCACCTTTCCGCTGATCCAAGCCAAAGGCCTTTGATATCTGTGACTCCCAACCATTCCATTGATTTGTGATGCGCCAAAAGGCATTTACTGTTCTTAACGCTTCTGTATCTAAAAACGGCCTATCTTTATGCGCTCCTGCCTCTACTTCTTCAAGATCGGCCATCACATCTTCCATGCTCATAATCATCACATTGGTTATGACGGGGGCCTCCTGCAATCCAAAGAGATACATAGCCCGGTCGGATTTGTGTCCCGGTTCGTACGTTTCTGCTTCGCGCATCAAGACACTCCAGGGTTGGGCAACAGTATTTATGGCATAATCTCCGAATTCGGCAACGATCCCTCCCTCATCACCGCGAATTCCGTCCAAACGCTTAAGCATGGTCTCATATCTTTTCTGCATAGCCGATCGCTGTTCATTGCCCAGAACATTCTCGTATGTCCTTTGCTCAAGTGCTAATTCCGGTTCTTCCTGAAGCGTTTGAAGCTGATGCGTAAGAACCCTTCTTAAAAAATCTTCTTTCTTGCCTTCCCTGACATCCTTTAAAGTTAATCGCCCTTTCCATTTCGGATTAGCTTTCCTCGTTTTCAATTTCTCTCCGATAGATCCCTGCTCTGTTATAAGATAACCGTCCATGTCCTGATTGTTTAGAAAATCCAATTCGGCAATTAAAACCTTTCGGCCTCCCACGACTTTGTCGTCAACCATGCTCTGAACCTCTCCCCGATAATAAGCATTGTGCGTCTCAGCTGCCATCCGTAAGAGGACATCCATTTTCCCTTCATCTTTTAATTTCTTGATCGTTACCGCTTGAACCTTTTGATGAATACGATCGGCTGCCCTCATCAGCTCTAACGCTTCCTGCTCCACCTCTGTTTCATCAATCTTATAACCTTCAATATCAATCCCTTTATACCGCTGATAGGCCATCCAGGTATCTTTGTTAAACCTTACTCCCATATTTTCTTGTTTAAACATCCTATTTAAAGGATCAACAACAACTTTATATATTTCACTATAATCGCCATCACTAATGGCTCCCTGACTTTCAATATGTTTTACAAGACTTCCAACAGAACCGGCATTCTTTCTGGTCAGACTGGGGCTGCCCCTCAATGCATTAGAGAGCTGCTCTGACTGCCGTACCGGGCTGCCGGCCTGCGTGTCAGGAGCAATTTTTTCTTCTGTCGATTTTCCGGCTTCCCGAAGGCGCTGAAGAAATTGAATTGTGCCGGGAAGCGCTTCATGCACTTTAGAAAACGTAATCTTATCGTTAATGATATGCTGTACTTCGTGCTCATATTCTTCTTTATCGAACCCGTTCGTAATGACGATTGGCGGCACCCCTTCCCGATACAAAACATAAGCGCCCACTTCTGTTGTTTGAGAAATCGGCTTATCCTTAATGCCTTTCTGTTCCTTCGGCCCTCTTAAGGGAGGCAACAGCTCCCCATCCCCTCTCGCATTTTTAGCCTTCTGCACGAGATAAGCAAACCGGCCCGTCTTCGTTATGGGAATAAATGACAAGATATTCCTTACCTCATCGGCTCCCTTTCTATAAGCCTCTTTCACATCTTTTTCCCCTTGATGATAAATCTGCGTGGCTTTTTCTTGAACTAAGTCATCAATATATGGTTTAGCCTCCTTAACGATTTGCTTTACCTTGACCCATCTGGGATTTTTGTCCGACATAATCTCTTCTGCCATATTCCTAGCCTGCTGCGAAGGAATCCCTGTCTCTCTCTCTATAATCCTACCAAAGTCCTCTTTGTATCTAACCCCATAATCTTCAATAAACTCATCCACGTCGCTCTTATTCAGAACATTCCCAACGAGATAGGCAGCCATCTCGCCTTGGAATCGACGCAGGGTGTAGCGCGGATAGGTCTTTAAAACCTTCTTAACATCTTCCTTGAGCGGTCTGTTGATTTCTGCGGCCCTTTCCTCGTGAACATGGAGAGGATCTCTGAATGTCTCCGGAGGAATATCAAGAACCAGCGAAAGAGGCCCTTTTCTGAGCTCGATCTTTTCCGGCGCCTCTACCTGCCTTCTTAGTATCCCTTCATAAAGGGGTCTTACTCTACCCCTTAAACGGTTGAGCTCTTCTTCTGCGGCTGCTATTCCCTCCTCATTGGGCATTTCTTCTTTCTTCAAACGCTCTACAATCTCCGCCTTTTGCCTAAGAGAACCAATGGGATAGTCTCTCATTATCTGTTCATAGGCCTCGTTAACCTCTCTTTTCAAAGAAAATAATTTTGACGCCCCGTCTTTTATGGCGGCAACTTGCTCTTTAGCAAGACTCCCCAAATCCTGCTGATTTAAGAAATCTCCTTCAAATTCTTTATCCGTGACCTTTGGATTTTTACTGAGAAAATCCAATGCCTCCCGGGTGACGCGGCCTAAATCATTAATTTTTCGGTAATACTCTTCCCTTGTAACATTTTTATCCCTTTTCATCGGGGAGGAAGAAATATCCACCTCTGTCTTCCTCTCCGCCGGGCTGCTAATCTCTTTATTCAAATTTCTACTGAGTGGACTTGATCCCTTCCTTTCGGTGCCCATCTGTTTAACAGCATCCGACCAAGCTTGATTCTTTATGGCGGTCTTAGTGATAGGATCATTGATATCCGCGCCCACCTTTTTATAGGCCTTTTCTAAACTCGCCACCGATCTCTTCAGCGCCTTTTGGAACTCCTTGGAGTTAAAGTCAATAATAGAGGCCAATTCCCCTTTAAACTCAATGGCCTCCAGATTGGGCTTAGCCGTTAATTTCGCCACAAACGGCTCTATCGTTGCAGGTTCTAATTTTAATGAAACGGCTTCTATAGGATGAAAAGCCTCTTGATGAAAACTATCAACATTTTTCTCGTTAACGATATTCTCCTTCAAATTATCAAACTTAATTTCTCTATTAAAATCACCCGCTGGCTTAAGCGCCTGCTGGTCAAATTGATATTTCTCAAAGGCAAGCTCAACCAATTTCTGCGCATTAACATTTGAAAATCCCCGAAATTTGAACTCGGGGATTTTCATGTCAGTAAAAAGCTTATTTACATTCACCAGGCGTTTGTTTAGCAGTGTCCCGAAATCCTGCCCTGCCTGCTCCTGCACCTTAAAATCGGCATACTGCGCAAAACCCAATTTGTCTTTTTCTTGTTTTATGTCTAAAATTGTCGATATTATTTTAGGACCGAGATGCTCTGCCTGCCGGCGTGTCAACCCCTGCACAACTAAATCTTCAACAACACCCTTGGCCAATCGGTCATATTGGATAGCTCCCCTGGCGAAGGTGACCTGCGTCCAGCCTGCCGCGATCTGATGTTCCGAACTTTCCTGCGGAACCATCTTCCCTTCTTTATATACAAACGGGTGAATCAATAATTCTTCTGCATCCTCGACGTCCCCTAAATAGGGATGCGCATATTTTTCTAATGACTGCTTTTTTTCTATCTCTTCTCTAACCGTATCCCGCCATTGTTTTGTATCTAATTGCGGCAGATATTTCGCCAGACTGCTCGCCACCACAAGTCCCTCGGTTTCAACGTTATCATGTCGGACGGCTAAAACCGCCTGCAACATCAGAGGAAATGTCTTATATCCCGAATCAACAAAACGGATGCGTGCCTGCCTGCTGTCTCCGGATCTTTTGCTTTCGCTTATGGCCTTTTGAATGACATCAAGGTCTTCCATCTCCTCCACAATTTGTTTGATTGCTTCAGGGAAACCACCCGGTTTTTTCATCGCATCAGAGCTGATCTCGCCGTTGATATCAGGCAAAACCCTAATCTCCGGATTCAAAATAGCCTCTCCGAGATCCCTAAGGAACTGTTTCTTATTGGCTTCTGGACTAAATCCCTCTTCGGCTCTGTGTTCAGCCCTCTGATAGGCGCGATCAATCGTCTCGCTCACCCAATTATAATTACCCCACCCCATACTATCGCGGCTGACATAGAAAATGCCTGCGTCCCGATTATTTTCATTAAGTCCCGTGAGTGTCCTATCAATAGTGAAACCAAGCCCCATGTCCCTCGGCAGGTAGACATTGACAAATTCTCCCTTTCCATTATTGATGGCCTGTTCTCCAAGGAAGGCGGCCATGACAGTGGCTAAATTCAGCTGGGATGATCCGCTGTGAGCCTCATTCTTCATTCTTTGACGGAGACGGCTTAGGCTGGAAGGAAGCGGCGATTCGCGATCGGGCGATTCGCCATCTTTATAGAAAAGGTCATCGGCAATCTTTTCAAAATAGGAAGAATCAGGGAGGCGATCTGAAGATTTAATCCCTTCGATGATAGGAAGGATACCGTCATCGTTGTAATACAACCCGCGTAAATCTCGTTGGCTGTAATGGGAGGGCGGCGGTGACTTGTTCTTCAAGTCCCGAGTCGCCGGTGAAGAGGTGCTCCTAAAAGGTGGCGGCGAAACTTTGCCCGTTTCTTTGAATCGAAAATCATCAGCCGGCGACGAGCCAGGCAGGGCATGATCCCGATCGGGGGGATTGAAGCGGTCAAAATCGCCTCTTAACCTTTCCGAAGCCGGTTTTCCTTCTTGAATTGTTAAAGTTCTCTGCAATATTCCCGGCGCGCCGTCTTCGCCTAAATACTTCCCGTCCTTACCAAAAATAGCATGGCGCGGAGAAGCAGATCCCTCCCGTTCGTCATAAATTTCATGCGCTTTTTTAATATCCCGGGTGCCCGTAGCAATGACATTGCCGTAATTCACAAAATAAATTTGTTCAGGAGTCACCACTGTAACGACATTGTGACTTATTGAAATCGGCGAAGGCAAACGGACGTCTGAAACATAAGCCGTCACGCCCGGAAGCCCCATTGCATTGATCATATCCGCCCCAAATTTGCTGATCCCGCGGCAAACAGTTATCGGGAAGGGAGCCCCTGTTATACGGCTGTAGTGCATGGCATCGAAGATTTCTTCGTTGGACGCGGTATTGCTTCGCGTGTCCTCAAAAGCGCTCCTGGCATTTACATCGCCGTAATTGTAATTATATTCCTCTAAGGTTTCACCTATATAGGCGGCTAATCCCAAGGCATCGTCAATGGAATTGACCTTTCCCTTGACAAAATCGTTAACAAAACCATCGTAAGATTCCGTCTCTATGGCGCGGGCAATCTCCCCGGTTGTAAAAGAAGTCGGCTGGCCAGTATAAGAGTGATCGGCCGGCCGATATTGAGACTGGGGAAGCCGGCCCCGGAAAGATTCACCTTCCGTGCTTGAAGTGCTCAACGGCATACGAATACTTGCCATCGCTCTCCACTCACCATCTCCTGGAGACCCACCGATGCCTCCCTCATAAGCATAAGATTTCTCCTCCCAGAAACTGTTGAAAGAAAACGAAGGCGTCCGCGAGGAAGTCTTTTTCTCAAGATGGAGCTCAATCTTCCTTGTATCAGGAAAAAGATTTTTGTGATGGGAAGATTCGCTGAGGTATTTAAGACCCGCCGAGATCCCGCGATGCGAAGAACCTTCTATTTCAAAGGAATAAAAGTCATTAACAGCACCATTTTGCCCAACAACCGCCTCCATCCGCACCGGAATCCCGAAACGGTCCGTCTGATAACCAACCCACATACTGCTGTTGCCGGGATATAGATCCATATTCTGGATCTTAATATTCTGAACATCCCCTCTTTCAAGAATACGGCTGCCAATTCCTCCCCATTTTATCGTATCTCGGGGAGTCGGCTGATATGTCATCTCTGCGCCAATGCTTCCATTAAAAGGCACCATAAAATTGGCATCTGCCTGTGGCCTTACGGCAACATACGGGGCGCCTCCTCCCTCCATTCCTACAACGACCTGCGTCTTATCACTCATCTTATAACGTCTGGCCGTCCCTGCTGAAATGCTTGGAGTCAGCCAAAGGCCGTCCCCCCCATCCTGTTGCAAAGTTGCAGCCGATAAGCCCGCTTCTATATGTCTGGCCGTGTTATCTGTTTCCCTAACGTTTCGATATTCCCAATTAACGTAAGGGCTGGCTCGCAAAGGAGAAATTCCATCATATCCCTCAATGACCCCTACTTTTAAATCGAGCCTTTCGGCGTCTTTCTCTTCCAAACGAAAATCCACGCTTGTTCTCGATCCATCTGCCGTTTGAGAAACGCTTAGAGTCGGTTGGGAGAAATCAACCGGGCCCTGGGAAAGCGCCGCTTTCGGGGAACCCGCCAGAGCGCCCGTAAGGGTTATTGCGGCAA
>MHGQ01000004.1:35071-35293 GCA_001805645.1 Omnitrophica WOR_2 bacterium RIFCSPHIGHO2_02_FULL_50_17
GGCTTTCTTAACCGTGTTCTTAGCCTTGCTCAGAGTGCTTTTAATATCAATAGGCGAAGACCTGGGCGTCTCCTGCTCGACGCCGGTTGACGTTATCGCCACCGGACTGGACGGTGTTTCTTTCTGGGCTGTCTCGACTGTTCCCTCTTGCCGATCATCCGGTTGCGAAGGTTGACTTTGCATCGTAACAGCATTTTTATTAAAAATCGTCATCTCACCGGC
>MHGQ01000004.1:35330-35770 GCA_001805645.1 Omnitrophica WOR_2 bacterium RIFCSPHIGHO2_02_FULL_50_17
CCTCTTTCCTTCAACGCTGATAAAAACTCCGTGTTTAATTCATATTGTTTCCGAGCTGCCGAATCCGGAACTCCTGCTATCTCGCTGGCATGTGATAGACTCTCATTCCAAAACACATCTTCAGGAAACACCTCTCCAGTAGACCTATTTACCTTGAAACCATATTTGACTACAGCGTTACCAACCGCTTTCTTATAAAGTTCTTTTAGTTTTGAATCTACCTCCGGATCCTGACCTAAACGGTATACTTTGCCCCTGAATTCGAACTCAATTCTGGGTCTTCCAGCTAACCAGTTTGGGTTTCTGGAAGGATGTTCTTTTGCCTGCTCAGATGTAAATACACTAATTAGTTCTGGGTCAAACGGCGGCAGTTGGTCCAGCCCAAGTCGTTCCAGCCCAGGACTCACCACGTCATCCCTTGCAATCGTCGATGGCGTTCC
>MHGQ01000005.1 GCA_001805645.1 Omnitrophica WOR_2 bacterium RIFCSPHIGHO2_02_FULL_50_17
ATCTCAAGCCCTCCGGGCATATTGAGACCATGCGTCAGGACATGAGCGGGGCCGCGGCGGTCGTCGGCATCCTTAAGAATACGATTGCCCTTAATTTAAAAAAGAACATTCTTTTTGTCTGTGCCCTGGCGGAAAACGCCATCGGTTCTGAATCTTATAAGCCCGGAGATGTGCTGCGAAGCTATGGCGGCAAGACCGTGGAGATCGGCAATACGGACGCCGAAGGCAGGCTTGTACTGGCCGATGCCATGGCGTATGTGGTTAAAAATTATAAGCTGGCGCGCCTCATTGACATCGCGACCCTGACAGGAGCTTGTGTTGTGGCCCTGGGACATGATTACACGGGAGTTGTGACCAATGAAGAGAAGCTCTTTCAGAAATTACGGCAGGCCGCTGAAGAAACGGATGACCGGATTTGGCGGCTTCCCAACTATCCCGAGCTTAAGGAAGCCGTGAAATCGCCGATTGCGGATATCAAGAACGTCGGCTTCCCTAAAGGGGCCGCCGGGGCCATTACGGCCGCCGAATTCCTGCATCAATTCATCGAAGGGACGCCCTGGGCGCATCTGGACATCGCGGGCACGGCCTTTGTGGAGAACAAGGAGAGGATGTATTTCGGGCACGGGGCAACGGGTGCCGGCGTGCGCTTGTTAACCCATTTTTTGCAATATCATTAACATCTTCCGTAAGCGTTTGGATATGTGCCGCGTTAGACGAAAACATATTTATTCCCTTCTTTTATGCCTGGGGGTTTCCTTCCTCCTTGCCGGGCGGCCGGTGTTTTCTTCGCCGGGGCAGAAGGTTCACATCATTCAGTTAAATGACGACACGATTAATCCCGTTACGGCAGAATATATCGCCAAGTCTATTGACAAGGCCTACAACGAAAATGCAGGATGTCTTATTATAAAGCTGGACACCCCCGGCGGGCTTCTCAGCTCGACCCGTCTCATCGTTAAGAAGATACTAGCATCCAAGATTCCTGTCGTTGTTTATATCGCCCCTAGCGGCTCGAGGGCAGGCTCGGCCGGTGTTTTTATTGCGTACGCCAGCCATGTCGCGGCGATGGCTCCTTCCACCAATATCGGCGCCGCGCATCCTGTTGCGATGGGGTGGGAGTCCTCCAAGAAAAACGGTGAGTGGCGGGAGATGAGAGAATTGATTGAGGAACTGCGCGAGGCCAAGAAGGAAAAACTAGCTTCAAAAGACAGCGGAGGTCCGGCGGATGAGATAAAAGAGGACAAGCCGCGGGAGGAAAAACCCGGGAAGAAAATAGATGAAGAGAAAATCGTTCCCGACGAAGACCCCATGAGCAGTAAAATCCTTCAGGATACGGTGGCCTTTATCAGGGCGATTGCGAAAGAGAGGGGCCGTAATATCGAGTGGGCCGTGGAAAGCGTCGTAAAGAGCGCATCCATTACGGACAAGGAGGCCTTGGAAAAGGGCGTTGTGGAAATCATCGCCAAGGATGAACGGGATTTGATAGAGCAGATTGACGGACGTACCATCGAACTGGAGGGGAAAGATGTTATCCTGCACACAAAAGAGGCGTCCCTGGAGTATGTCCCGATGGGATCCAGCCAAAAGTTCTTCAACGTCCTGGCGAACCCAACGATTGCGTATATCTTGATGATTCTTGGTTTCTACGGACTCCTGTTTGAGATTACGCATCCCGGCATCGGCGTGCCTGGAGTGGCCGGCGCCATCTTTCTGATTCTCGCCTTTTACAGCATGCAAACGCTGCCGACGAACTATGCGGGACTGGCCTTATTGATCCTAGGCCTTGTCCTGTTAATTGCCGAGGCCTACACCCCGGCCTTTGGCCTCTTGACGTTAGGTGGACTGGTGTGCATGATTCTGGGGTCCATGCTCTTATTTGAATCGGTTGATCCTATTATGCGTGTGTCGAAATCGGTTATTTATGCCTTTTCGCTGACAACAGCGGCGATCACGTTCTTCCTTTTGCAGTCGGTGATTCGGACTCACCGCAGCAAGGTGCACGGGGGGCGTGAAGGTCTGATAGGCTCCTCCGGTGAGGCCCAAACATCCCTTAACCCTAAACAGCGGGGCAGGGTTTTTATCCATGGGGAGATATGGAATGCCACAAGTGATGAAGAGATTAAAAAAGGAGAAGAGGTGGTCGTAACGGATGTGACGGGATTAATGCTTAAAGTCAGGAAAAAGTGATTTAAAAAAGAATTGCGATTTACAGAAGAAAGGAGTTCTTTATGTCAATACCGATCATCGTTTTAGGGTTAGGTTTGGTATGGCTGTTTAACAGCGTCAAAATTCTTAATGAGTATGAACGGGCCGTGATCTTTCGTTTGGGCAGGGCTTTGGGGAAAGAGAAGGGGCCTGGAGTCATTTTCGCCTTTTGGCCGATTGACCGGGTGGTGGTTGTCGGTCTACGTCTGGTGACTTTGGATGTTCCCCCGCAGGATATCATCACACGTGACAACGTCTCGGCGAAGGTCAATGCCGTTGTCTATTTCCGGGTGATGGATCCCATTAAGGCCACTATTGAAGTACAGGATTATCAATACGCCACGTCCCAGATGGCGCAGACGACCCTGCGCAGTATTTTAGGGGAGATGGAGCTCGATGATCTCTTGTCGGAGCGGGAAAAGATCAATGAAAAATTGCAGCACATTTTGGATCAGCAAACGGATCCGTGGGGGATCAAGGTCTCGAGTGTGGCGGTCAAGCATGTGGACATCTCCGAGGATTTGAGGCGCGCCATGGCCCGCCAGGCCGAGGCCGAGCGCGAACGCCGGGCGAAGATCATTGCCGCAGAGGGTGAATTTCAGGCCGCCGAGAAAATCTGCCAGGCGGCGGAACTCATGCAAAAATCCCCCATGTCTTTACAATTGCGTTATCTGCAAACTCTGGTTGAAATCGGCGCGGAGAATAACACAACGACGCTGTTTCCGATTCCCATTGACATCTTCAAGGTCTTTGCGGATCAGAAAAAGGCATAGAACATAGGAGTGTGTGTGATGCCCCAGCGAGTCGAAACGGACAGTTTCGGAGACATCGAGGTTCCAGCTGATAAATATTACGGCGCTCAGACCGAGCGCTCGCGGTTGAATTTTAAGATTGGCGGTGAGCGGTTCCAGCCGGAACTCATCCGGGCCTTGGGCGTCATTAAAAAGGCCGCCGCTTTAGTCAATATGGATCTGGGTCTCCTGCCGGAGGAAAAAGGTGCCCTGATTGTGAATGCCGCCGATGAAGTGATTGGGGGAAAGCTGGATGATCATTTCCCCTTGGTTGTCTGGCAGACCGGAAGCGGCACGCAGACGAACATGAACGTCAATGAGGTGATCAGCAACCGCGCCATCGAGATTTCTGGCGGCCGGATGGGAAGCAAAAAGCCTGTTCATCCCAACGATGACGTCAATAAGTCTCAGTCCTCCAATGATGTCTTCCCTGCGGCCATGCACATCGCCGGTGTCGAGCAGATTCACGGTCATTTAATCCCTGCTGTGACGAAACTGCGCGATGCCTTGAAAGTCAAGGCCGACGAGTTTAAGGATATTATCAAGATCGGCCGCACGCATCTGATGGACGCTACGCCGTTGACCTTGGGACAGGAATTCTCCGGATATGTTCAACAGCTGACCAATGGTTTGAAACGGATCCAAGGAGCGCTTCCGAGATTGTATGAATTGGCTTTAGGGGGCACGGCGGTGGGGACAGGTCTCAATACGCATCCGAAATTTGCCGTCGAAGCGGCGAAGAAAATCGCGCAATTGACCGGAAAGCCGTTTGTCACGGCTGAAAATAAATTTGAGGCCTTGGCCGCGCACGACGCGATTGTCGAGTTCAGCGGTGTCTTAAAGACGCTGGCCGCCTCGCTGATGAAAATCGCCAATGATATCCGCTGGCTCGGTTCCGGCCCGCGCTGCGGGATCGGGGAGATCGACCTGCCGGCCAATGAGCCGGGAAGTTCCATCATGCCGGGGAAGGTCAACCCCACCCAGTGTGAGGCCATGACGATGGTTTGCGTCCAGGTGATGGGAAATGACGTGACCGTCAATATCGCCGGGGCAAGCGGAAATTTTGAGCTGAATGTCTTTAAACCTGTCCTTATTTACAATCTCCTGCAGTCTATCCGCCTGTTGTCCGATGCGTGCGAAAGCTTTGCGGGACACTGTGTTGCAGGCATCGAGCCCAACAGGGAGGTGATTCAGAGGCATGTGGCGAATTCGCTGATGCTGGTGACTGCCCTGAATCCGCATATCGGTTATGACAAGGCTGCCCGGGTCGCCAAAAAGGCTCATGAGGAGAATATCACACTCAAAGAGGCGGCTGTCATTTTAGGATTTTTAACTGCAGAGCGGTTTGATGAGATTGTCCGTCCGCAGGAAATGATTGGCCCGAAAGAATAGGACGTGTTGCCTGCACGAGCACCTATGCCTTGACGAATGTCCCTCTATCGTATATCCTTTTGTTAGCAAGTAAAGGGCACGAAAAGGCCATCCGTGAACATGAGCAGAAAATCTAAATAAGGAGATATCATGGTAAAACCATTTGTGAGAGACCGCCGGCAGTGGTCAAGGGCAGAGCGCATTTTAAGCATCGAATACCGCCTGCACAAAAGTCATCTCAAGAACGCTGACCGTTCCTGGCATCTTACGACGACGGAGGGAATAAGCCTGGGCGGGCTGTCTTTTTACAGCGATTATGAGTATCGTCTAGAAGATGTCCTGGAGGTTCGGGTCGTCATGTCCGGTTTTTTGAATGTCTATAACGGCTTAGGCAGAATAACGCGTGTCGAGCGAAAGAAGACAGGGGTTTGCTATTATACAGCCCTCAAATTCCTTGACGAAAGGCGGGAGGAAGACGTTATGAAGAGACAGGGGCATTCAAGACAGATTAAATTGTGTCGGCGGAGAATATAGTCAGTTTGGTGCCATTATGGCTGCGTTTCAAGACTTCGGCTAAAACCGAAGTTTTTTTATGCCTGCGGGGTCCCTGCGGCCTCCAACAAATTATAGAGATTTTAAGTTTTGTGCGAGAGGGGAATCTGTTATAATACACCCTTGATACAATCCCGTTCCACTGCAGGGATACAATAAACCTTCTTTACAAAAGGGCAAATTTTTATGGATAAGGCCGAAGCTGAGAGGCGCAGGTACGAGCGGTATGACACGGAACTCAAGGTCTATTTCGATTTCGCCTATGATCTTGAGACGAAGGTCAAATTCCAGCTTCTGGACAAGAAAAAAGAAAAGACCTTGTCCAAGAAGTATTCGGCGTTAAGCAGAAATGTCAGCGCTGAGGGGTTATGTTTTATCGCCAGGAGAAAACTCAAGAAAGGCGATTATCTGAATCTGGAGATTTATCTGCCGAGCGCCACAGAGCCTGTGCGGATGACCGGTGAGGTGCGATGGTCAAGAACCGCTGAGGACGGCGGCAAAGAGAAAGACGCCTATCAGACCGGGGTTTTATTGAAAACCGTCGAAGACAAGCCGATTGCACAGACAATCCGTTATGACCGGGAATATCATGTCAATTGGAGCATTGTCCTGGAGTCCGTTTTGGGCAGCTTCAAGGATCTCATTAGAGAACAACAAACCCCATAGCGTTGTGGCCCTGTTTTGTGAATAGTCACAAATTCTCATCTTTAATTGCCGATTCCCCTCGTTATTCTTTCTGCGCTCAGAGCCTTTTACATCTTCTGGGTTTTCCGAACATGCGGCGAGACGTAGGAATTGAAAGCACATGAAAAGTTTATGGGATGAAAGGCAAGTCAAGAAAGCTCGGCTTATCTGGACGTTGCGAGGCGGTAGCCGATCTTTCTTGAGAAAATATCATGCCGATCAAGGGATATACGAATTATAAACGACGTGAATCTTGTAAGGATATATAGATAGAGGAGGGAAATATGGATTGGGGAATGAAGAACCGGTTAAGTCAACTGATGCCCAAGGGGCGGTGTTTTTTTATGCCCATCGACCATGGGTATTTTCAAGGGCCGACCACGGGGTTGGAGAAGCCCGGGGAAACCATCCGGCCGCTTTTGCCGTACGTCGATGCCGTGTTTTGCACGCGCGGGGTCTTGCGCGCGGCGATCGACCCTGAAATCAACAAGCCTGTCATCCTGCGTGTTTCAGGGTGCACCAGTATGGTGGGCAAGGACCTGGCCAATGAGGAGATAACGACCTCGATCGAGGAGGTCATTCGGGTCAACGCCGCCGCGGTCGGCGTGTCGGTCTTTATCGGCAGTGATTATGAAAAAGAAACGCTCAAGAACCTCTCTGACCTCGTGAACGTGTGCGAAAATTATGGGATCCCGGTCATGGCGGTAACGGCCGTGGGCCGGGAGATGGAAAAACGGGAAGCGCGGTATCTCGCGCTGTGCTGCCGCATCGCGGCCGAGTTAGGCGCGCGGGTCGTCAAGACGTATTGGTGCGAGAAGGATTTTGACAAAGTTGTCCGGGGATGCCCGGTCCCGGTGATCCTGGCGGGCGGACCTAAATGTGAGACCGAGCGCGAGGTTTTGGAATTCGTCCACGACGGTATGGCGAACGGAGCGGCTGGAATCAATCTGGGCAGAAATGTCTGGCAGAGCCCGAATCCCGTGGCCATGGCGAGGGCCCTGCGTGCTGTTATCCACAAAAACGCCTCTGTGAACGAGGCCTGCGAGCTGTTCAATCAGACGAAGAAAGAAAAGGCGCGCGGTTAGGCCGTTATGATCGTTGCGAGGTACTACAATAACAAGGACGTGCGCATCGAAGAAATTCCGAAACCTGTGATCGGCCCCGGGGAGATTTTGGTCAAGGTACTGGCAAGCGGCATCTGCGGCACCGATGTCATGGAGTGGTACCGGGCCCCCAAAGGGCCGCGGATTTTAGGCCACGAGATCACGGGTGAGATCGTCGAATCCAAGACGGGTAAATACCGTGTTAGCCAGCGAGTATTTGTCAGTCACCATGTTCCCTGCAATCAGTGTTCCTATTGTTTGGAAGGAAACCACACAGCCTGTGAAACTCTCCATAAAGGCAATTATGACCCCGGCGGATACAGCGAGTTTATCCGTGTCCCTCAGTTGAACGTCGAGCACGGGGTTTATGTCCTGCCGGATCACGTTTCCAATGACGAAGGGACGATGATCGAGCCTTTGGCCTGCGCGGTGCGCGCCCAGCGGGTCATCGGTGTCAAGAAGGGTCACACGGTTTTAATTTTAGGCAGCGGGATATCCGGGCTTCTCAATATCCAGGTAGCGAAGCTCAAAGGGGCGCAGGTGGTCGCGACGGATATCGATGAATACCGTCTTCAGAAGGCCCGGGAATTCGGCGCGGATGAAGTCATCGACGCCCGCCGGGATTTTTACTTGAGCGCGCAGCGCGTCATCATCAGCGCCGGCGTGCCGCAGGCCGTCGCGCAGGCCTTTAAGTGCGTTGACCGTAAGGGGGTCGTCCTTCTTTACGCGATCCCCAATAACGACATTAAAATTCCGACCGTTGATTTTTGGCGCAATGAAATAACGCTGACCTCTTCCTACGGGGCGGCGCCTGCTGATCTTAAAGAGGCGTTGGACCTGATCGCGGATAAAAAAATCAATGTCCGGCAGGCCATAACACATACATTACCGCTTCGGAGGATTCAGGAAGGGTTCCGCATTGTGACCGAGGCGAAAAATTCCCTAAAAGTTGTTCTTGAACCTTAAAAAGGCGGAAAACACGTGAAAGGTAACCCATGAACCACGCCATTTTATTGATTTCCTGTCCTGACCGTAAGGGGATCACCGCCGCGATCACCAATTTTATCTACAAAAATAACGGCAATATCGTCCACGCCGACCAGCATATTGACGACCAGTCCAATACCTTTTTCATGCGCATCGAATGGTCGCTGGAGGCCTTCAGGCTGTACCGGGAAAAAATCCCTGAAGGCTTTCAGCCCATTGCCAGACGATTTGCCATGAAATGGGATCTGTGTTTCACCGATCAACTGCCGCGGATGGCGGTGTTTGTCTCTAAACATCTGCATTGTCTGCAGGATTTGCTTTACCGGAAAAGAGCCGGGCATTTTGCCTGCGAAATTCCCCTGATTATCAGCAACCATCCCTGTGCCCGTGAAATCGCCGGCGAATTCGGCATTAAGTTCTTTGAATTTCCGATGACCGGGGCAAACAAAAAGGAGCAGGAAAAAAAGCAGATCAGGATTCTCAAAAGCGAACACATGGATTTAGTCGTGCTGGCCCGCTACCATCAAATCCTGACGGCAGGGTTTGTGAAGGCCTTCCCCCATAAAATCATCAATATCCACCACTCGTTTTTACCCGCCTTTGCCGGTAAAAGTCCTTATGCCCAGGCGTATCAAAAGGGAGTCAAGATTATCGGCGCAACGAGCCATTATGTGACGGAAAAGCTGGATGAGGGACCTATCATTGAGCAGGATACGGTGCGGGTTACCCATCGGGATTCCTTGGACGATTTGGTCCGAAAAGGCGAAGACTTGGAGCGGATGGTCTTAAGCCGTGCGGTGCGCTGGCATTTGGAGCGCAAAATCCTCTGCTATGGAAATAAAACGGTCATTTTTGACTAAGGCAGGTATTTCGTATTTCGTCGTTCGTATCTCGCGGGTTTCTACGATATACGGTATACGAAAGACGGAATACGATAGCTGATTATGTGCCTAGAAATTCTACAAGGCGATATTACGAAACTCGAGGTCGACGCCATCGTGAATGCGGCGAACACCTCCCTTTTAGGCGGCGGGGGCGTAGACGGCGCCATCCATCGAGCCGCCGGGCCGCAGCTTTTGGAAGAATGCCGGACACTCGGCGGCTGCGAAACCGGCGATGCGAAGATCACCAAGGGATACCACCTTCCCGCCAAATATGTGATCCACACCGTTGGCCCGGTTTGGGCTGGCGGCTGGCGCAACGAGCCTGAACTTCTTAAAAGCTGTTATCGTCGCTCGTTGGAAGTTGCCAAAGAACACGGCGTCAAGACAATCGCATTTCCCTGCATCTCAACCGGCGTTTATCGTTTCCCCAAAGAAACGGCTGCCCGCATTGCCGTTACCACCGTCCGCGAATGCCTCAAAGAAATGCCCGAGTTCGGGAAGATCATCTTTGTCTGCTTTTCGGATGAGGACTACCAGATTTACCAAACCTTATGACTATTAACCAAGAATTTTTAACCGTTTCGCAGCTCAACCAGTTCATCAAAGATGTCATTAATGCCGGCTTCCCGCAAGCCCTATGGGTCTGCGGCGAGATCCAGCAATACGACCGCAACAAATCCAAGAAACACATTTTCTTCGAACTGGTGGAAAAAGACTCACGCTCCGATGAGATCCTCGCGCGTATCGGTCTGGTCATTTTCGCCAATCGCAAGGCGGCCATTGACCAGATCCTCGCGCAGAGCGCAAATGCCTTCGCGCTCAAAGACGACATCGAAGTCAAATTCCTCTGTTCGGTCGATTTTTATCCGCCGCACGGGGCCGTGCGCCTCATTGTCGAGCAGATCGACCCGACCTACACGCTGGGCAAGCTCGCCCAGGAAAAACAAAAACTGATCGCCGCGTTAAAAGAGAAGGGCGTCCTGGATAAAAATAAACAACGGCCTTTGCCGCTGGCGCCTTTAAATATCGGTCTTATTACCGCGGACGACTCGGCGGCTTACAACGATTTTGTCTCGGAACTCCGTAAAAGCGGCTACGGATTCAAAGTATTCTTGCGCAACACCCTGATGCAGGGGAAAAGCGCGCCCAAGGATGTCTGCCGCGCGCTCAGCGAGTTGCAGCGTGTGGACGGCCTGGAGACAATTGTCATAACCCGGGGAGGAGGATCGCTCGCGGAGTTAAGTTGTTTTGACAGCGCGCTTATTGCCGAGGCGGTGGCTGCCTGCCGCCTGCCGGTTCTAAGCGGCATCGGCCATGAAATCAATGTCACGGTAACCGACTTAGCCGCCCACACCTATGCCAAGACCCCGACGGCCATCGCCCAATATCTTGTGGGGCGCGTCGCGGAATTCCTGACCGGCCTGGACGAGCGGCTGGAACGCCTCATCCATGAGGCGCAGGCAACGCTCGTCGAGTACAAACAGAATTTAAAAGATTTGGCCGCGGGGTTACAGCAGGGCACGATGTTTTTTTTCAAAGACCACCGGGAACAGCTCATCCGTTTGCGGGAAGCGCTCAAACACAAACCCATTGTCCTCTTAAACGATCGGAAAAACTCTCTGATTGTTCAAGAATCCCGTGTTAAACGCGGCGCGCAGACATTTTTTGCCCAGCAGCACAGTCAATTGAAGGCCTACAAAAGAATTATTGAAATCGTGCATCCGATGAATACAATGAAACGGGGTTTCAGTGTAACCCGCACGAAAAGCGGGAGAATTTTAAAAAGCGTCCATGACGCGGCGCCCGACGCCGAAATCACGACCGAACTCGTGGATGGATCGCTCCAAAGCCGCGTGGAAGCCGTCAGAAAGGGGGCCTGTTTTGACCGAAGCAAAATATAATAAGGCCATCAAGCGCCTGGAAGAAATCATTGAAAAAATCGAGAACGAAGAAATCGATGTCGATGAGTTGTCCGACAGAGTCCAAGAGGCGGTCGAGCTGATCACGACGTGCAAGGGGAAAATCGAGAAGGCCGAGATGGAAGTCAAGCGCGTGGTTGATGATCTAGGGGAAGAAGCGGGAGAGAAGTAAGACAGATTTGCGCCTGTAGCTCAATTGGATAGAGCATATGGCTTCGGACCATAGGGCTGGGGGTTCAAGTCCCTCCAGGCGCGTCAGTTCAATTGGCTCCGACGTTCCGCCTTTGGCGGAAGTCGTAGTCCCGACCTCAACGTAGTTGAGCGTCGGGAATAGAGCATCTGACTTCTCCCGCCTATCTAAATAATTATGGTAGGCGGGAGGATCAAAGGGATATCTACGTTTTAAAAAACAAACAAAAAGGACATAAGACATGAGCCTCAACAGCGTCAATATCATGGGGAATCTCACGCGAGATCCAGAATTGAAGTACACGCCTTCGGGAAAATCCGTCTGCAGCCTCTCCATCGCCAACAACCGCGTGTATACCAAAAACAACGAAAAAGTGACGGAGGTGTCCTATTTTGACGTGGAAGTGTGGGGCGCGGCCGCGGAGAACTGCAACAAATACCTGACCAAAGGCAGCGGGATCATTGTGGAAGGACGCCTGCGCCAGGACCGCTGGGAGAAAGATGGTAAAACGCAAAGCCGCGTGCGCATTATCGCCAATAACATCCATTTTATGCCCAAAAAGGCCGGGGCTTCCTCCTCCGGAGGAGGGCAGCAACCCGCCCCCGCACCCGCCGGGGAAACGGAAGTTTCCGTCAACACCCAGCCCGCCGACGCCGTGGCGTGGGATGAATAAAGAGTATCCTGTGTCCCAGCCATCGTTTGACAGAGTGCGGCGTTGTTTAAAATTGCCTGACCTGATCCCGGTCATTTTTGAAACGTTTTCCCACCAGGAACTCGCCAGGGTCATGGCATCGAACGGCATTATTTATCCCGGGATCCGGATCGAATCCATCCCGCATGAAGAATTGGTGCAAACGTGGGCCGAAGACGCCCTGAAAGACCCCGTCATTATGGCCGGCCTGGTGAAAGCGCTTGACAGGGCCAACGAGAAAGACATCCGGCAGGTGCGGCTTTTTTCGGTGGAGGAGATCGAGCGCGCCATCGAATCTGTCCCGGAAATTTGCCGCGGGCGAAAGATCGGCGGACTGGTTTGGGCGCTGACCAGGGATGAGCGCCCGGAAACCGAAACGATGACAGGGCTGTTCCTGGAGGCATTTTACCGTTTTTTGGAGAAGCAAAAAAAAGAACGGAAAAAATTTGATAATTTTGAAAATCATTTATTGGAAGGCAGACTGAACAAAAAGGAAACGGAAAAGATCAGGAAGATACTGCATGATCTGTTCGCGGAAAACAAGGAAACACGAAGGACGCTGGAGAAAACGATAAAGGAAAAACAAAAACGAGACCGGCAAATAGAAGATTTAAAGGAAAGGGCGAGGGGCCGGGAGCTGGAGGCGGCATCGTTAAGAAA
>MHGQ01000006.1 GCA_001805645.1 Omnitrophica WOR_2 bacterium RIFCSPHIGHO2_02_FULL_50_17
CAGACCAAATACACCCCCACCCTCGGCACCCCCTCATTAAAAGCGGCTATTGCGGCCAAATTCAAGAAAGACAACCAACTCAACTACCAGCCCTCCCAGATTGCCGTTTCCTGCGGGGCCAAACATTCCATTTTCAATATTATTCAGGTGCTGGCGGATGAAGGGGAGGAAGTCCTTATCCCGGCGCCTTACTGGGTCAGCTACCCCGAGATGGTTAAGATCGCCGGGGCTGTCCCTAAGATTATTCCCACAACAGCCGCAGAGAACTTTAAGATGACGGCCCAGAAGCTCTCGGTTGGCATCACCCGCCGCACCAAACTCTTGATTCTGAACTCGCCTTCCAATCCGACGGGTATGGTCTACTCCCAGGAGGAGTTGGAATCGATTGCTGAGATTTGCGTGAGGCACAACATTTTTGTTATTAGTGACGAGATATATGGGAGACTTATTTACGATACCGACGGTTGTACTTCAATAGCCTCACTGGGAAAGGAGATTTATGACCTTACGCTTACGGTCAACGGTGTCTCTAAGACGTATGCCATGACCGGCTGGCGCATCGGTTATGCGGCAGGGCGCCAGGAGATTATCGATTACATCAATAAATTCCAGGATCATTCGACTTCAAACCCATCTTCGATCAGTCAAGCGGCGGCCTTGCAGGCCTTGCAGGAGCCCGAGGAGAGCATCCAGGCGATGCGGGAGGAATTTAAAAAACGCCGTGATATCATGACTGCCGCTTTTGATGAGATACCGCAAATCCGCTTTGTCAAACCTCAAGGGGCCTTTTATTTATTCTGCGATTTTTCCGCGTTGAAATTGGGATCGTCTCTGGAGATGGCCAAACGGATGTTGGATGAGGTCAATGTAGCCGTGATTCCCGGCGATGGGTTCGGGGCGCCGGGATTTTTGCGTTTGAGCTTTGCCACGTCCCAAGAACGCATCCGCGAAGGTACCCGGCGCATCAAGGAATGGGTCAGGAAACATTGCACTTAAATTTGAAATAGTTTAAGATAAAAGGAAATTATTCCCATGGATCTCAAAGAACTTTTGAATCTTACCATTAAGGATAACGCCTCTGATCTGCATCTAACCGAAAACAGTCCTCCTGTGTTGAGGATTGACGGCAGGCTTATTTTTATTGAGCACAGGCCCGTTAACAAAGAGGAGCTTAAAAAGGCTATTTATGGGATCCTCTCGGACGCCCAAAAGGAAAAATTTGAACGTGACCGGGAGCTTGATTTTTCCCTCGCCTTGGAGGGATTGGAGCGTTTCCGCGTCAATGTCCACATCCAGAGGGGATCGGTGGAGGCCGCTTTCCGGAGAATTCCTTTGTTTGTCCCTTCTATTGAAGATTTAGGTCTGCCGCCTGCCATTATTGACTTTGCTCGTCGGCCGGACGGGCTTGTGCTTGTCACAGGCCCCACGGGATCCGGCAAGACCACAACGTTGGCGGCGATGGTCGACCTTATCAATAGGGAACGCGCGTGCATGATCATCAGCATCGAAGACCCCATTGAGTATGTGCACAAGAATAAAAAGGCCGTGATTAAACAGCGTGAGGTTTTCAGTGACACGCATTCCTTTGCCGAAGCTTTAAAAAGATGTTTGCGCCAGGACCCGGACGTGATTATTGTAGGCGAAATGCGCGATCTGGAGACAATCGCAACGGCCTTGACCGCGGCCGAGACCGGGCATTTGGTACTGGCGACGCTGCATACCCCTGATTCTGCCCAGACGATCGAGCGTATCATTGACGTCTTTCCGGCCCACCAGCAGCAGCAGGTGCGTCTGCAGCTTTCCGCATCCTTGCAGGGGGTGGTGTGTCAGAGGCTTCTTCCCCGCGCCGAAGGCGAGGGGCGGGTCTTGGCGACGGAGGTGTTGGTGGCCACCCCGGCTGTGAGGAATTTAATCCGCGAGAAGGTCGTTGAACAGATTCCGACGGCCATTCAGACAGGCATCCAATACGGGATGCACACGATGGACGCCTCTTTAAAAAATTTATTTGAACAGGGTATTATCAGCTACGAAGATGCCATCATGCAGGTTAAAAATATCGAAGCGTTTCGGCAGCTGCTGGACAATAAATCTTACACCAAGGATCCTCGTAAAAGATCAAGGTAAATTTTTTTGATAGAAAGAGGTTAGTCGGATGTCCCACAGAGCGCTTATCGAAGCCGCTCAAGAGAAGTTCGGCGCTATTCTGGAAGAACAGCTCAAGCGCGTTGAGGCTATGAAAAAAAATGCGGCAGGAATCGATTATGCTTCGCTGAAACCGATTACTATCGGCGTGTGCTGGGGCGATGGCATCGGGGAGTTCATTTCCAAGAACGCCCAAGATGTCCTTGCCCATGTCTTGAAGGAGGAGGTTAAAGAAGGGAAGATGGTATTTCGTGAGATCACGGGTCTTACGATCGAGAATCGGGTCAAACACATGAAGGCCATTCCCGACGATGTCCTTGAAGAGATAAGGGAATGCCATGTCATTTTGAAAGGTCCCACCACGACCCCTCAGGCAGGGGACCCCTGGCCCAATATCGAGAGCGCGAATGTCGCCATGCGCCGGTATTTGGATCTTTTCGCCAATGTCCGCCCTGTCAAAATTCCTAAAGAGGGCATTGACTGGTGTTTTTTTCGCGAAAACACCGAAGGGGCGTATGTGCTGGGATCGAAGGGATTTGATGTCGGGGAGGACTTAAGCGTGGACTTTACTGTTGCGACAGAACAGGGGAGCGAGCGCATTATCCGCATGGCCTTTGAATACGCCAAGAAAAATCATATCGACCGCGTAACGGTTATTACAAAATCCAATGTGGTCAAGACAACCGACGGCCGTTTCTCGAGGGTCGCTAAGCGTATCGCCAGTGAATACCCTCAGATCCATTGCGAGGAATGGTACATTGATATTATGACGGCCAAACTGATTGACCCGGCTAGGCGCAAGGACTTCAAGGTCATGGTCATGCCCAATCTCTATGGCGATATCTTGACGGATGAAGCGGCTCAGCTGCAAGGAGGTGTGGGAACCGCGGGCAGTGCTAACATCGGCAAACGCTGGGCGATGTTTGAGGCCATTCACGGAAGTGCCCCGCGCATGGTTAAAGAGGGGCGCGCCCCGTATGCAGATCCCTCCTCGATGATCCGTGCCGCGGCGATGCTTTTGCGGCATATCGGTTATCCGCAGAAGGCGGAGAAAGTGGAGATGGCCTTGGAAGTGTGCGGCCAGTTTGAAAAAAAGGTGGCCATGACCGGAAGGGATACCGGCGCTACCGGCAAAGCATATACGGATTACGTCCTCTCGTGGGTTGATAACCGGCAGTTGAAATCCCGATGGGAATCAGAAACATATAATTTTCAATAATCTTGAGTGTTTATCACGGACATTCTTTTCAGCCCCGTTCTGTTAAAAAAATAATAGAACGGGTTTTTTTATGCTATGCTGTGAAATTAGAGGGAGAGTATGGCAAGCGTATTCAGGCAGAATAACGCAGTTATCGTCAAGACCGTTCTTGGGATTCTCTTTTTCGTGCTGGCGGAAGGTGCTGTTTTTGCCGATGATGGCGGCTGTGATAAATCGATAAAGCAGGGTGCGGTCATTTTGGAAAAGGCGGGAATCTGCAATGAGAATTCAGAATGCAGGATAACAACGGAGCTGGCGTGTCCTTTCGGTTGTCAAGAGGCGGTTAATAAAAATGCCGACTTGGCAGATCTGATAAAGATTGTCCAAAAATGCCGGTCAACAATTGTGTGCGAATCTTGTGTTTTTCCGCCGGCAAAGGCTATTTGTCAGAATAATCAATGTGCTGTTTCCTTCGCTGCTGAAGAATTTCAGGGAGATGTCCGTATTCTGACTGACAAGAAACAATATCACCTTAAAGAACATGTCCTCGTTACCATTGGAAATGATTCCAATAAGACTATCTGGCTGATGCCTCAATGCGGAGCGCCTTTTTTTCTGATTCCAAAGAAAGAGGGGGGCAGGGAGGAGTGTGAACCTTATCCAACCAAAGGTTGCCAAACGCCTCCGGTCAAGTTGGAAAGAGGTCAAGAGGCGATGTATGATCTTGAGTTACGGTATGTTTATACGCATCCTTGCAAGATTGAACCCGGCCTCTATAAGTTCAGACTGCCTTACTCGGAATCGGACTTGACGCTTGTGGGGCAGAGGGTGAAGTACTTAGAGGCTTTTTCCAATGAATTCTCCCTTATCCAGTGGTGATGGATAGGAGACAGAGGAAGGTTTATTATGGAGTTCTCGGATGAGGTTTTGGATTTCTTTAAAGGCCGGAAAATTGTCCTTGTTATGACCTTTGATGAAGAAGGAAGCATTCATTCCGCGGTCAAGGGAATTGTTCAGATTGAAAGGGAGGGGAAGATCGTTATTGTTGACCTCTATTGCGGCAGGACGCTTCGCAATTTGCAAAGAGAGCCCAGGGTGAGCGTGGCGGCTATTGATGAAGAGCATTTTATCGGATACACCCTTCAGGGAAAGGCCAAGATTATTCCTCAATGGGAAATTCACAAAAGTTTTATTGAAAAGTGGCAGGACCACCTTGTGGCGAGGATTTCAGAGAGGGTGATTTCCAGTGTGCGCCGGGGGAGGAAATCAAAAGAGATATTTGAGGCGCATTTCCCTCAGCATCCTAAGCACCTCATTGAAATCGAGGTGGAAAATATTATTAACCTCTCTGTACGCCTTGAACACGGCCAGCCGTTTTAAATATTGAAAGAAGAGAAAATCTCAATAAGATTCCGGTACGGATGGGAGGGAATATGGAGATAGATCCATATTTAAAGAATGAGGTCTTAAGGGCCCAGTGTAATGAAATCACCGAGCACGAGATATACAAGCGGCTTAGTCTTGCCATGCCGGATGAAAACAACCGAAAAATTTTAGAGAAGATGGCGGAGGATGAGCTCAGGCATTATCATTTCTGGAAGCGCTTTACGGGTGAGGATGTCCGTCCGCGGAGACTTACAATATTTTTGTATGTCTTTCTGGCCAGAATTTTAGGATTGAGTTTCAGCCTTAAGCTGATGGAAAAAGGCGAGGATTTGGCGCAGGCGGCCTATGTCCGTCTCAAGGCCATTGACCCGCATGTAGAGGCTGTTGTCCGTGAGGAAGAACAGCATGAGGAGCGCCTTTTGGCGATGGTCGACGAGGAAAGGCTGAAATACACAGGCTCGATGGTCTTGGGGCTTAATGACGCCATTGTTGAGCTGACAGGCGCATTAGCCGGATTTACGCTTGCCTTGGGGCGGACAAAAATTATTGCGATGGCGGGGATTATTATCGGCGTGGCCGCTTCCCTTTCCATGGCCGCCTCGGAATATTTATCCACTAAAGAAGAAAAGGACGGCCGGCACCCTTTTAAGGCGAGCGTTTACACCGGCGTTGCCTATATTTTGGTCGTCGTTCTGTTGACTTATCCTTATTTTGTGTTTTCCAATCCTTTTATGAGTTTGGGCGTTACTTTGGGGCTGGCGACGATGATCATATTGATTTTTAACTACTATATCGCCGTTGCCAAGGGATTGTCGTTTAAGAAGCGGTTTGCTGAGATGTTTTTGATTAGCTTAGGGGTAGCCGTTTTGAACTTCTTCGTCGGGTTTCTGGCGAGAACCTATTTGGGGGTTGAGGTATGAATATATGAATATAGAAAATTTCGTTCAAAGCCTGCAGGCCTCGATTGCCCCGTGCATTTTTATATCGGGCTTAGGGTTGCTGCTTTTGTCCATGACCAACCGTCTGGGCCGCACCATTGACCGGATGCGCGTCTTCAATGTCGCGTTAAAGGATGCAGAGCACAACGAGATTCCTTTAATACGGGAGCAGTCCGGCATTCTTTATCGCCGCAGCCGCTTTCTGCAAATCGCCATCGGCTTTATTTTGGCGAGCATATTCTTTGTCAGCCTGATTATGCTGATGCTTTTTTCCACCCTTGCCTTGAATATAAAGTTCATTTCGGCGATTAAATTATTTTTTACGGCGAGCCTCCTCAGCCTTATTGCCTCGCTGATATTTTTCTTTTGGGATATTTGTCTTACTCTTTCCTCAATTAAAGTCGAGATTGAAAAAGGATGCCCCGGGGACGCTGGAGGAAAACCTTATTGTTAGTGTTCATGTTCGCCGCAGCGGCCACGGTCCGCGCCGGCGCCCAGAATAGGCCAGAGAAGGGTTCTCTTTATAAACACGCGACCTTCGCGGGGGGATGCTTTTGGTGCATGGAACCCTCTTTTGAAAAAATGCAAGGGGTTGCGGAGGTTATCTGCGGATACACCGGCGGCCAAACAGTGGATCCAACTTACGAAGAAGTCTCAGGAGGGAAAACCGGGCATTGTGAGGCGGTGCAGGTGATTTACGATCCCGCCCACGTCACCTATGAGGATCTCTTGGGGGTCTTTTGGGGGCAGATTGACCCGACCGATGATGGCGGGCAGTTTGCCGACCGTGGGTCCCAATACCGCAGCGCCATTTTTTATCATGATGATGATCAGCGAAAGCTGGCCGAACAATCCCAAAAAGCCCTGGAGGCCTTGGGTAAATTTAAAAAGCCAGTTGTCACCGAGATCCTGCCGGCCGGGCCCTTTTACCGCGCGGAAGAATATCATCAGGATTATTACCGGAAACAGTCGGCGCACTATAAAAGGTATCAGGAACTTCGGAAAAAATTGACGCCCCTCTCCTATAACGTCACCCAAAACGAGGCCACAGAGCCGCCCTTTCATAACACCTATTGGGATAACAAAAAAGAGGGCATCTATGTGGATGTCGTCTCAGGCGAGGTCTTGTTCAGTTCGCGCGATAAATTCGATTCGGGGACAGGCTGGCCGAGCTTTACCAGGCCGCTGGAGTCGGCCAATATCGTGGAGAAACAAGACCAAGCGTTAGGGATAACGCGCACAGAGGTGCGCAGCAAACACGGCGATTCCCATCTGGGGCATGTCTTTAACGATGGCCCTGCCTCCACAGGTTTGCGTTATTGCATCAATTCCGCGGCCCTGCGTTTTATTCCTAGAGAGAATCTCGAAAAAGAAGGCTATGGTCAACATAAGAATTTTTTTGAGGAGTGAGGGTAGGTGATGGGATTGCGGCCGCGCGGACGCGATTGGTAAATTTGGAACGCGCGTTCCAAATTGGTGTAAGCGATTAAAATAAGCTAATTAAGGCAGAAGTTTAAAAGAGGGGGCGAAAATAAACGTGTTAGGTGCACTAGTCAATAATTACCATGTCCAAGACTTAAGTCTCATTGACTACGCCGCCACATACCGGATCCAAAAAGAATGCGTGGAGCGAGTGATTGCAGGCGGGGCGCAGACATTATTATTGTGCGAACATCTCCCTGTGATTACCCTTGGCCGGCTGGCTAAAGAGGCAAATGTTTTAAGCCGAGAGGCGATTGCCAGCAAGGGTATCCGTATTATCTCTGTTGACCGCGGGGGGGATGTGACCTTGCACAGCCCAGGGCAGTTGGTGGTTTACCCGATTCTCAGGCTGGAGAATTTTAAAAAAGATTTGCGCTGGTATTTGCATCAATTAGAGCAAGTTGCCATTGATTTATTAATGACTTTTGGTATAGTGGCTGATAGAATTCCCGGGAAGACAGGCGTTTGGGTGGATGGTGAGAAGATTGCTTCAATCGGCATCGGCGTAAAGAAATGGGTGGCATTCCACGGCCTTGCAATCAACGTTTGTACGGATTTAGAGGTGTTCGACCTCATCAAACCCTGTGGGCTGGATATCCGGATGACCTCAATGACCAGGCTCAAAGGCGAACCGGTTGATATGGGGGGGGTTAAGGAACGGCTGGTCGAGTGTTTTAGTCGAGGATTTGGTTTAAAATCCGAAATTCGAGTTTAAGGAGTATTATGAGTTTTGTCACACTCCCCGATCTGGGCGAGGGAATCGAACGGGCCATAGTCGCTTGCTGGTATTTCAAGGAAGGCGATGTCGTTGAGGAAGGAGAGGATATCCTTGAGGTCGTCACCGACAAGGCCGTATTTAATGTCCCGTCCATCACCGGCGGGGTTCTCCGTAAAGTTTTGGTGAAAGATGGACAGGAAGCCAGAATCGGTGAGGCCTTAGGGGAGATACGAGAGACGAATTAGAATGATGACAGACAAACATCTCCCTGATAAAAGAAGCGTTTTATTGATGTATATCACCAAAGTCTCCGGCCATCGGCAGGCGACGGTGGCCATCCAGCAGTCCCTGCGGCAGTTGGATCCTGACCTGCAGACCCCTGCCATCAACGGCTTCGGTTATACGTACCCTTTACTGGAGAAGGTGATTAACAAGACCTACATGAGCATTATCAAAAGGACCCCCAAGGTCTGGGACTTCCTTTACGACAATCCCGACGTCGTCAAGAATTCGCAGTCGATTAAGAATTTCCTTCACAAAACCAGTCACGAAAAAATCGGCGCCTTGCTCGAGCGCTACAAACCCGACACGATCGTCTGCACCCAGGCCTTTCCCTGCGGGATGGTGGCGGATTATAAAAGGACATTCGGCCTTAAGGCGACCCTCATCGGCGTCTTGACGGATTTTTCGCCGCATTCCTACTGGCTCAATGAGGGGGTCGATTATTACGTCGTCCCCTCTCTAGACGTCAAGGAGCGGTTTATCCAAAAAGGCGTCCTTCCCGAATGTATCAAGGTCTATGGTATCCCTTTGCACCCCAAATTTTCCGTGCGCCATGACCCCAAGCTCGTCGCCGACAAGCTTGGCCTGGATCCGCAGGCGGCAACCGTTCTGGTGATGGGAGGCGGACAGGGGCTTGGCCCTATTAAAAAAATCGTCAAGTCTCTCATCAAGGTGCCGATGAATTTTCAGGTGATTGTCCTGGCCGGGGTCAACAAAAAGATCCTGAAGAGCCTGAAGCGGTATGCCGGAAAATCGTTTAAGGAAATATTGATCTTTGAATTCGCGACGAATGTCGATGAGCTTATGGATCTGGCGGCGCTCATTGTTACCAAACCCGGGGGGATGACGACGGCCGAGTGTCTGGCTAAGGGCCTGCCGATGGTGATTGTCAATCCGATTCCGGGGCAGGAGACGCGCAATGCCGATTTTCTTATCAAGAAGGGCGTGGGGGTCCGCGTCTATGACCCCGACGAGGTCGGCGACGAGGTGGAATGGCTGTTGAAGTCCCCTCAGCGGCTGGCGGCCATGCGCCAGGCGGCTTATGAAAACGCCAAGCCCAACGCCGCGCTGGATATCGCACGGCTCATATTGAACGGGAAAGATGTTTAAGTATTATTTATATAGGTTAGCTCATTTCCTGGCAAATCGTTTGCCGATGGAATTGTCTTACGAGATCGCTATGTTCATGTCGGATCTGCACTATATTTTTTCGTTCAGGGACAGACGGGCCGTGAAGAATAATCTTAAGAAGATCCTGCCCTCCGAGGAGAGGCTGTCCGCCCTCACGCGGGAGGTCTTCCGCAACTTCGGGAAATATCTGGCGGAATTCCTGCGTATGGAAAAAATGATGGACAAGGACTTTATCGCGAAAAAGGTCAAGGTCGAGCATAGAGAGCATGTCCAGCAGGCCCTGGATAAAGGCAAAGGCGCCATCATCGTCACGGCGCACATCGGCAATTGGGAGATGGGGGCGGTTCTTTTAAGCGTGCTGGGGTATCCCTTGATTGCTATTGCCTTGCCCCACAAGGAAAGGCCGGTCAATGACCTCTTTAATCATCAGCGGGAAGTCAAGGGGATGACGGTCATCCCTACCAACGGCGCCATACGCAAGTGTATCGAGCATCTGAAAGAAAATAAGGTTGTGGCCATCGTGGGGGACAGGGATTTCAGCTCCAAAGGCGGGGGGGAGATTTTGGATTTTTTGGGACATAAGGCCCTGATTCCTAAGGGGGCGGCCATATTCTCGCAGAGGACCGGCGCGCCCATCATCCCGACGTTTCTTATAAGGGAAGACGACTATACTTTTCGTTTATCGATGGGCGAGCCTCTTTTCCCGCAGGAAGAGGCCTCAGCCTCCTCGGAAAGGGAGATGATGTTAGGCATAATGAACAGATATATGGCCGTCATTGAGGAGAAAATTCGTCAGTACCCGACCCAGTGGTTGATGTTCAGGGATTTTTGTATCCCGCCGGGTTCAACGGGTTCGTCGATGTCTGACGACGAAGGGACGTGAAGCGATTATGACAAAGATCTGTGTCCTTATTCCTGTTCACAATGAGGCCAATACGATCGGTGCGGTCGTCCGCGCCATCCGCGCCGAGGGCCTGGATGTGGTGGTCGTTAACGACGGCTCCACGGATAATTCCGAGGCCATTGCGAAGGAAAAAGGCGCCTTCGTGATGCGTCACGATGCCAAAAGCGGCAAGGGCTCATCTTTAAGGAGGGGATTTGCCCATATTCTCAAACAAGATTATGGAGCTGTCATTACAATGGATGGGGACGGGCAGCATGACGTGGGGGATATCCACCGCTTCCTTGAGCTTGCCCAGACCCACCGGCCGGCGATTATCGTCGGCAACCGTATGGACGACCCCCAGGGGATGCCTTGGGCGCGGTATCTTACCAACCGTTTTATGTCTTTTCTGATTTCTCTGATTTGTCGGCAGGATGTCCCGGATACGCAGTGCGGCTACAGATATATGGACTGTCATCTCTTGAGAGAGCTGTCTTTGAGCTGCGATGATTTTGAAATCGAGACCGAGATGCTCATGAAGGCGGCCAAAAAGGGATTTCCCGTTTATTCCGTTCCCATCCGGACGATTTACCGTGATGAGGAAAGCAAGATACACCCTTGGAAGGACACACTGCGGTTTATTGTCTATTTTTTGAAGGAGATCACTTCCCCGCATAACGGCCCTAAGAGAAAGGTTTTTTCGACGACGGATGGTCATAAAGAATATAGAAAATAGGCTGTTTTATTGCGGGTTGACAGCCTCTCTGTTGACGCATGTAACCGTCATCTGGTATTTATCTCTGCCTAATTTAGGTGTTAAGATTTTTCAAAGGCCCCTCAGACAGATCGAGGTGACCTATCACGCGATAAAAAAGAAACCTGATGCCCAGAGCCAGAAAGCCGATGTTAAGAATGTCAAGGTGATTCAACCGCCCCCGCCGCCTCAGGACGTCAAAGTTTTATCCAAGGAATCCGACGCCTTCTCGTCCATGGCTCGCGATATTAAGGATATGGCCAAGTTGTCGGGCCAATGGGAATCAAGCACGAGGAAGACCCACAATATCAAGACGCTGGATTTCGGCCGCAAGATCACGGTTCCTCTGCTTAAGGCCGATAAGATTACCAATCCCAAATATCTCAATTATACACAAGATATTCGGCATAAAATCAAGCAGAAGGCTTATTCCTACGTGGACCACCCGGACTTTGAAGCGGGCGAGGTGTATCTGACTTTTGTCCTGGCCTCCAACGGGATTTTGCGAAACGTCAAGATCATTTCCGAGCGGACGTCCGCCAATGTCTATCTGCAGCAGATTGGCATGCGCAGCATTGAGGAGTCCGCCCCGTTTTCCCCTTTCCCGTCGGACCTTCAGTATCCAGAGCTGACCTTCAACGTGATTATTTCTTTTGAGCTGACGCCCTAGAAAGCAGATGAATCAGCTCCCAACGACCGCATAAAGGGTTGACAAGGCAGGGGGGAGATGTTATCGTAAGCCAAAAAGGCGGGGAGAGGATATGGAATGGAAGAAATCGA
>MHGQ01000007.1 GCA_001805645.1 Omnitrophica WOR_2 bacterium RIFCSPHIGHO2_02_FULL_50_17
CCGTATTCCCATTGCCGCTTGCGTCTTGCGCGCTTGTGCTCGTGCCGCCGTCGTTCAAATGCCACAGCCCCACGGGCTGGATAAAATACGTGTTCGCCGTGCCGTCCGGGCCGACGTAATCCGTCGAGGCAAAAGAGTCTGTCGCCTTCGCCGCCATCTGCAATTTGAACGACGCGTAATGCGCCTTGACCTCATCCGCCATCAGCGCGCGGTTGTAAACCGCGGCCTCGTCAAGATAGCCATCGGAATCATTAGAACCAGCAGCTCCAAAATATAAACCCTCCCCCGCACCACCTGAAATTGAACCCGAAAAAGATGTTGGAGTTCCTTGTTCTACTCCATTGACATATATTCTTATTTTCGCACCGTCGTAAACCCCGACAAGATGATACCACTGATTCAGCGTTGCTATCGAAGAAGAAGGCGAGTTTTGATATGTTGCGCCATCATAGACGGTAAATCCCACTAAGCCGGCATTATTGGTACGTAACGCGTATTGAAAGTTGCTTGTTCCTTTTCGAACGATGTCATTGAGGAAGGGATCAGGGGTGGCAGGAAAAGCGGTAGGATAAAACCAAGCCTCCACAGAGACGGCGCCCGTAATGTTTAACAAAGCATCATTGGGAACAGTAACATAATCATTATTTCCCGTAAAATTACCGGCGCCGGCGCCGAATTTTTTCGTGGTCGTACTCAAGGAAGCTACTGTTGCCGTTCCAGGCAGAAGCGTACCGCTGGCCTTGGAATCCAAAACATCATTGGCGGCCGAAAACCCGCTGTCCAAATGCCACAGCCCCACCAGGCCGGTGGTTGTCGAGGGGATCTCCATCCCCGCGCCGTTGGCGCCGCTCGGCACGCTGGCGTTGTAGTTGATCGTCGTCAGGCCGTAATTCGCCGCGCCCAGATCCACCGTCGCGGATTCGAACGTGCCGGAGGAGAAGTAAGGCTCAAATTTATATACTGCAAGATAAGGACTGGTAATATACCCAGCGGCTAGGAATCTGTTATCTGAAGAAAAGGCAATTCCACGGCTATCGCCAGTCGGGAGAGTGGCAGGGTCTGTTAATTTAGCGCCGATGGTTCCAGCCACCGGGTCAAAGTTATAGACTGTAAAATAAGGGCTGGCAGCATGAGTAACTACCAGGAATTTGTCGTCTGAAGAAAAGGCAATTGCACGGCCATCACTAGGCGGGAGAGTGGCGGGGTTGGCTAATTTAGCGCCGATAGTTCCGGCCACCGGGTCAAAGTTATAGACTGTAAGAAAAGGGCTGGTAACATGAGCAATCGCCAGGAATTTGTCGTCTGAAGAAAAGGCTAGGCTGATCCCATAACCAGTCGGCATAGTGGCGGGGTTGGCTAATTTAGCGCCGATAGTTCCGGCCACAGGGTCAAAGTTATAGACTGTAAGAAAAGGGGCGGTGTTTGGACTAACGACAGCTAAGTATTTGTTGTCTGAAGAAAAGGCTACGCCGTTCCCATTACTAGGCGGGAGAGTGGCAGGGTCTGTTAATTTAGCGCCGATAGTTCCGGCCACCGGGTCAAAGTTATAGACTGTAAGAAAAGGGCTCGCCATATAACCAACTGCCAAAAATTTGTTGTCTGAAGAAAAATCAACTGTAAACGAATCACCAGTCGGGAGAGTGGCGGGGTTGGCTAATTTAGCGCCGATAGTTCCGGCCACCGGGTCAAAGTTATAGACTGTAAGATAAGGGCTGGCAGCATGAGTAACTGCCAGGAATTTGTTGTCTGAAGAAAAGGCAAGTCCATACGCTCCCCCAGCTGGCGGAGTGGCGGGGTCTGTTAATTTAGCGCCGATAGTTCCGGCCACAGGGTCAAAGTTATAGACTGCAAGATAAGGGCTGGTGGTCTGATAAGCAATAGCTAAGAATTTGTTGTCTGGAGAAAAGGCAACTTTCCTCCCCGCACCAAGCGGCAGAGTGGCGGGGTCTGTTAATTTAGCGTCGATAGATGTAATGCCTGTGTTCAACAATAATTTGACGCTTGCGGTTGTTGCCGTACCTGAGACGATGGTGTTAGTTTTTGTCCCCGCGTTGAACCCGCCGCCGATGGAGCAACTGACTGAAGAGCAGGTGTCGCCATAAGTGGTATCATTGGTGGCCTGGGCGCCAGTGTCCGAGGTCTGGGTGGCGGTGTAATCGCTGGACTGAAGCTGGATGTCCGTGCCGGCCGCGACGCCGGTGTCTTTGGCGCTGTATTTTGTCCAGCCGGTGAGGGTCCCCGCGGCGCCGCCGTCTAATCCCCCGGCCCAGTTGGTTTGAGTCGAGGTGACCGGCGCGCTCTGGAGAATGCCAGTCTTGATGAGGAAAATGCCCGCCAAAAGGGCGAGGGAGAGGAAGAGAGCGTAATTGAGAGACGAAGGACGATGGACGAGAGATGAGGGACGAGGGACAAGGGACGAGGGACGTATTCGTCTTTCGTCCATCGTCTTTCGTCCATCGTTACCAGTTCTAAATAATCGCCTGAACCAATTCATTTTGAACCTCATTTTTCTGTCCTCTTTCTAAACCCTAGCCCAAGCATATCATATCCTATATAAAATGTTGTCATCAGGCTGTCAAAAAATTGTCAAGATTTTGTCAACCCAAATACCACCTACGAGGTGGTATTTGGCGTACTTTATAATTGTCCAATCTGGCTTTTTCATAAATGTCCAAAAACCCAAATTAAATCTAACTCTCTGATACTAGAACTGTTTAGGCTCTCCTTAAATGTCCCATAAAACGGCGAAGGCATCAAGCTGTCTTTTTACCAGACAACCTGATGCCTTCTTCATGCGCATCTATTTCTAAGTCAGAACTCATCTCACAAATTTATACCCAATTTTGTGCACGGTAATGATGTGCCCGGATAAACATAGCATCCCTTTTAAGCATTGTCTTAAATTGCTTTCTTTATGACGCGAATGATTTCTTTAGCCAATTTTATCGCCGTCTTTGTCTCCTCCACTGAATAATAAATAGGAATATCAGCCGGATAACGAGGTTCAATACCATACTTGTTTAAGACAAGAGCACTCTCTTCATAATCGGCAAATTTATGATTGAAATCTTTGCATAATTTCAACAAATAATCCAAATCATGGCTTTTAAAAAATCAATCTTTTGAAGGGTCAAATATCCTTTAAGATATTTCTCCACTGCCTGTTGACAATGAAAGCAGGCGGTGTCTGTGGGCGGGTGTTCTTCCTTAATTAAAATTTCTGCCGATCGCAGGCCGCTATCCCCTTTTCTTAACCACTCTTTAGCCTTTCGGTGCCGAAAGTCAGTTTCGTTCATAGAGCACCCGCCCTTCTTTAAAAATCGCCGAAATAAACGAACCTTTCAGGTTGGAATATTCGGCAACCTCTTGTGGCGTGTAAACAAAAATATCCAGGGGAAATTTGATATCTCGTAATGATTTTCTGATTTCTTTATCCCTCTCGTCTCTGCGCAAATCTGAATTCTGAATAACAAGAAGATCTATATCGCTATCATACCGTGGCGTGCCTTTCGAGTACGATCCAAAAAGGACAATTTTTTCAGGCTGGAAATCTTTCCTGATCCTGTCCACGACTTGGGCTATAATTTGTGTTGCTTGAGCTGGTTTTAGCATATCCCTTCTCTATCTATAAAAAAATAAGGAAGGTTCATTTGACAAATTTATACCCAATTTTGTGCACGGTAATGATGTGCCTGGGATTGCCGGGATCGTCTTCCAATTTCTCGCGGATATTCCAGATGTGGGTATCAACCGTGCGGGTGGTGACCTCCTCGCTCCAGATGTCGGCAAGAATCGCATGGCGGCTCACCGGCTCGCCCTCACCGACAACAAGGAGCTTAAGAATCTTAAACTCCGCGGATGTGAACTTGATCTCTTTTCCCGCTTTAAACACCTGATACTTCTTGAAATCAATTTTCACATCATCGAATTCACACGTATCGCCGAATTCCCTGGCGGTCTGCACGCGGCGCAGTACCGCCTTGATGCGGACGATCAGCTCCCGAGGGCTGAAAGGCTTGGTCACATAATCATCCGCCCCCAATTCCAACCCCGTCACCTTGTCGGACTCCTGGCCCAAGGCACTTAAGATAATAATAGGGGTTGCGCTTCCCTGTCTCTTCAACTGGCGGCAGACGTCAAAACCGCTCAGCTTGGGAAGCATGATATCTAAAATAATCAAATCAGGCCTTTCTTCCTTGACTTTCCGCAAGGCATCTTCGCCATCCTGGGCAAGAACGGGGTCAAAACCTTCCATCTTGAGGTTGTCCTCAAGGCCGATAGCGATATGGGGGTCGTCTTCGACGATAAGAATCTTGTTCATAAATAACTTAAAGGTTGAAACATATTTTAACCTTTAGAACTGATCACTATCCCACCGGTAACACAATCGAAAATTTAGAGCCGCGTCCCTCTTCGCTCTCTACCAAAACTTTTCCCTTATGCGCCTCGACGGCATATTTCACAAGCGTGAGCCCTAAGCCGCTTCCCTCGATTGAATTGACTTCCGCCCGCGGCACGCGGTAAAATTTTTGGAATATCTTTTCCTGCTCCGAGGAGGGAATGCCTGTGCCCTGGTCCGCCACCTCGACGGCAACTTCCCTTTTATAATTCTTCAAGCTGACCCGGATCTCCTTATCGGCCGGGGAATATTTCGCCGCATTCGACAAAAGATTCATGAGGGCCTGTGTAATGGCGTGGGCATCGATTGTAACCAAAGGACAGGCCTCCATATCAAGAATAATGGGCCGCGCCTCTTCGGTCCTATAAGCCTTAAACCGCTCCACGGTTTCTTTCACGAGTTTGCCGATATCCTCCGGCTGAAAATTGTAACGGATGCGTCCGCGCTCGATCCGCGAAAAATCCAAGACGTTATTCGCCAGATGCGTCAATTTGTCGCTTTCGTTGCTGATGATTTTATAATACTCTCTTTTCTTTTCCTCGGTCAGTACATAGCCGTCTTTGAGCATCTCGGAAAACATGCGGATGGAGGTCAAAGGCCGGCGCAGATCGTGCGAGAGATGCGAGACGAATTCGCTTTTGATCTGCGCAAACCGCCATTCCCGCGCCAAGGCATACAGAGAATAAAACCCCCCGGCCAAAATCGAGACAGCTGAAAAAACAATAAGCAGGATATACAAAACCAATCCCTTTTGCCTTTTCTCCAGTTGTTCCAAGATAAGCGGATACCTCTCGTAAACGGCAATCGTGTAAGGGAGCTGCTTAAGCGGTTTCGTATACACAGCCTCCTTCAAATTTCTGACGGCGCCTTGGAGCGGCCGTCCTTTACGGTCGAAGATGGCCACCTCATCGCGAAAAATGGCGGCCTGTTCGCTTAGAAGCAAATCCAGAGAAAAATTATCCGTTAAAATTTCATCCGGGGCGCGGCTTAAAGCGTCTTTCATCTGGCTCTCTACGATATCGGCCATCGCCTTGTATTTCTGCGTCATGTTTTTCTCAACGACGGCCTTTTCGCTTTGCACCGCCAAGAGGCCAAACCAGGCCAAAAGGAAAGTGGGGAGCAAAATCGCCAATATAAAAATAAAGCTGACCTTGATGTTCACCTTAACTGTTTTCCCAGCCGGAAATCCTGTTCGGCATGCAGCATCCAGACCTTGACCTTTTCCGTATCCTCCCCGAGAGGAGAGAGATCGAGGTACTTCCGGTAATGCCGAACGGCCTTGGCGTTATCGTTGAATTTGTCATCGTAAAGAACCGCCAGATTATAATGCACATACGCATCGTCAGGATCAATTTTAAGACATTTCAAGTATTCCTGCTCTTCCTCCTTATACATCTTCGTCTTATGATACGCGAGGGCCAGATTATAATGGATATCCAGACTTTGTTTCTCGGCCGGCGCCTTAACTTTTGTTTCAGTCCCCTGCGGAGTCACTGCCGCATCCCGGCGTTTTTTCTCGACGGCCTCTTTTTCCTTTGTGAGGCCGGCGATTTTTTTCTCCCATTGCCGTTTCTCGGCCGAGCTGGTCTTATTCTTTTTTGCCAAAAGTTTTTGTTTAGCCTTCAAATCCGCTCGCACGGATTTAAGCTTTTCCTGCGACTGCCGCGCCTTCTTTTCTGCGGCCTTCTTTCCCTGACTCATCTTCTGCAATCGCTCATCCAGCGTCTGTCTCTCCCGGGTCAATTGCCGGACATCCCCCTTCAACCCTTCGTAAGCTGCAGCTAAATTCTGATGCTCCGCCTTCGACTGTTCCTCCTGAGCCTGATAGAAGGCATGTTTGATCGCGATCTCTTTCTCTAATTGCCGGCTCTTCTCTTGAGCCTCTTGGAATTGTCCCCCGAGAACCGATTGATTCTCTTCACAGGTTTTCTTCGCTTCATTGATCTCATGGAGGAATCCTTGCTCTTGCTCATCCATCGTCTTGGTCTGCTTTTCTCTCTCTGCCCTCCAATCGTTTTTTTCCTTTTCAAAAATCGTCTTCATCCCCTTCATCTCATTTGCCAGCATTTGATTCTCGCCTTGGACATTCTCCAGCGTCTTTGCCGCTTCCTGGACAGCCTTCTTTTCCCTGGCCAATAAACCCTGTTTCTCCTGCTCAAAAGCCATTTTTAATACCTTAATCTCGCCGGCTAATTTCTCGTTCTCGTCCCTTAACGCCTGGATTATTTTTTTCTTTTCCCGCTCAAAAGCCTCTTGTGCCCCTTTGATCTGAGCAGCCAGCCTTTCCTTCTCTTGTTCCAAGGCCTTGAGAACCGCTTCGCTTTCTTTCCTCCCTTCCGCCTTCGCCTCCCCGACGGCCTTCTGCCCCTGGGCCAGGATGTCCGCCTTTTCCTTCTCGAATGCTTCCTTAATGCGATTAATCTGCTCAGAAAGATTCGCCTTCTCGGTCTCTATGCCCGTTAAGACAGATGTGCTCTTCTCCTGACTTTCCTTAAACAGGACATCCATCTTGTTCAGCTCGCCGGCCAGCCCGGCCTTTTCCGATTCCAAAGTTTTGATTCTTTCTATGCCTTCCTCCTGCCATTTCTTTAATGGAAGGAACTCCTTCTTTAAAACATCCCTTTCTTGGGCAACAATGCCCAGCTCCTTGCTGACCTCGCCGAAGGCGGCCTTTAACTCGGGATAATGTATCTGCTCCTCCCCTCTCTCTCCAATCGAATCCGCGAGCCTCTTTTTTTCTTCCTGCAGGTTTCTGACGTGCAGAATGAGCACGTTTCTCTCATTCTCTAAGGCCGTGTATTTTTCATCCATGGCCTTGAGCTTGTGCCTGAGCTCCAGATTTCTCTGAACGAGCTCCTCATAGTTCCCATTATCATTCGCTTCAGAATAGGCCGGCGGCAAGTCTAGCAATAGAACGCCCGCCACCAATAAAGGTAAAAAGGATAATCGCACCTCTAGCAGCCTCTCACTTCCTTAGCCCCTTGATTTCTTTTTCCCTGTTGCGCTCAAGGAGGAATGACTCATCCCCCGTAATGATGCGCGGGGTCAAAAAGACCATCGTTTCCGTCCTTTGAATCGCATTGCTTTGATTGCTAAAGAGTTTCCCCATGACGGGCACATCGCCTAATAACGGAATTTTATTAAGCGACCTTTGCTTAGTATCTTTAATCATGCCGGCGATGATAATGGTGGTGCCGTCTTTCACCAAAACGGTTGACTCGGCATTGGAAGTCTCAATAACCGGCACCCTCTGCTCGGCGGCATCGGAAGGGAAAAAGCTGGTGATGGAGCTGACCTCGGGCTTGATGAGCATGCTGATATAACCGTCCTTATTGATTGTCGAGGTGACATTCAATTTCACGCCCACATCCACAAAGGTAAACTGCGTGGATTCCGTCGTGGCGGAGGTGGTCGTGGTCGTGGTCGTCTCTGAATAGGGCTGCCTGGTAATCACATTGATGGTGGCCTCCTTGCCCTCTTCGGCGGCGATATGCGGATTCGAGAGAATCTTTGTTTCTCCGACGGTCGAAAGCACCTCCAGCACGAGGTTTAACGTGCTCGCCCCTGTGCGCGCCAACGTCAATTTCCCGAAAGTATCCAGGCTTAAAGGCATCTCCACCTCGGGCGTGATGCTTAAGCCCTTGAGGCTGCCGGCCTGATCGCTGGAAAACAATCTGTCCCAGTCAATCCCCCATTTGTACGTATCCGATAACGTGACCTGGACGATCTTGGCCTCGATAAAGACTTCCCTGGTCTTGCGGTCAAAGGCCTTGATCATGGCCTCGATCTCTTTAAATTTATGCGGCAAGTCTGTAATCACAAGGGTATTGGTGCGGACATTGGAACGGATGACGCCGATATCCTGCGTCAGGGCTTTCGTGACCTCGGCCTGAACGTCCTCCACCTTGGCGTATTGGAGCTCAAAAACCTTTGTCTGCGTGGGCAATACCCTTGTCACCGTCGAGATGTCCGATTTTCTAACGATCTCATTCATCTCCTTGATCTTCGAAGGGGTGTCGATAAGGACAAGCATCCCTGTAGAGTCATCAAAGACAATCTTGCCGATATCGCTTTTCATATTGCCCAAAAGGGTCGCGACCTTCTGGGCCGAGGCGTATTTTAACTGCGAGATAACGGTCTCTCTCTGGTCATGGAAATCCACTCCCTGGAGAGCCTTGTATTCGCGGTTGGAGATCACTTTAATCACATTGCCCTGCACCTGATAAGCCAGATTATTGGTGGAAAGAAGAACCTCGAAAATGTCGCTGATGGTTACATCATTGATTAAAAGATTGACAGTCCCCGCCACATCCTGGGCAATCGCGATATTGATATTTCCCTCCACGGCCAGGAATTTTAGGACATCGACGATGGCCATCCCTCTTAAGTCCACCGAGAGCCTCTTTACTAGGCCCGGGAAGTCTTCATAAGAAAGGGCGCGATTATGATCCGCTTTTAATAACGGGGCCTCAACATCGGATATCCCGTCCTCGTTGGAGTCCATGAAGGGCTGTTCCTCTATCCCTTGCGGCTCATCAGTGAAGATGTCTGCCCCCTCTGCCTGTGCCGGGCGATTCGTCAGCCGGGGTTCCTCCCCGGCAGCAACCGCCCCGCTGTCAGCGGCCAGGCCAAGACTGCTGAAGGCCAGAGACACGGTTATCATCCCTATAACGGTTAAAAAACCCTTTTTCACAATCCCATCTCCTCTTGTTCGTAGCCGATAATAACTTTATCCCGCAAAATCGTGCGCACTTCTATCTGCGTTTTTCCGATCAATTCCTTTTCCTTCAGGAAATATATCTCCTGGGCGGCTTCATCTTTAATCATCGCCTTCGGGGAGGCCCCCCACGCAATCCCGACCATCTTTAACCCCTTGGCCATATCCTGCAATTGAGGCTTAGGCGGCGGGGGCGGCGGCGGGGGCTCCGGCGGCTTGATCACGACCTTCTCGACTTTTGTTGCGGGGTTAAACATATCCCTCTGCTTGACCTGTTCCAAATAATAGGCCGCCGGCTGAAAATCTTCGATCGTCTTTGATTCCGACGCTTCAAATTTAATCTTGGAGACAGCCTCCATCAATTCTTCTATCCTAAATTGCTTACGAAAGACCTGATGCCCGACGATAGCCGCAAGACCGACCAGCACCGCCACAAGCATCCTATTGACGACGTTTAAGTCGATGCCGTTGGAAAGCAGCTGTTTAACCGAATCCACTCCCTGCAATTGCACAGGCGAGGCAAAAAGGGCATGGGAAGCCTTGGGGTCTTTCGCCAGGCGGGGAAAAAGATTCTTCCACGCCGTTATCTTCGCCCCCCACGGACCGATGCCCCGCCACCACGACCCTGGGGTGCTCTTACCTATCGTCGGACCGGCATTTTTAGCCGCCGCGGAGGTTTTCTTGTCTTCCTGAATGACCCGGAATAACCGCTCTTCCGGGGAAAGGCTATCGTCACTCATCCGCCGTCCTTCGCAAAACCTGCCGTCTGCAATCTGTGATCTGAGATCGTTGGTTTGACTTCCTGTTGAATCAATGCCCGCACCACTTCCCCGTCCACGACAGGACGGTCATGCATCACCAGATACTCCAGGGCGTCGTGGCAAAGCATGGTGGTGCGCCGCGGATACCCTTGGGTGTATTCATAAATGGCATCCAGAGCGGTGTCATCAAAAAGGGGCTGTCCGCCGATGTATCCGGCCTGCCTTAACCGGAAATGAATCAATTCCCTGATTTCGTCTCTCTCGAGGGGATTGATGACATATTTAAGGGTAATCCTGTCCCACAAATTCCTCATCTGGCTGATCATCGGCAAAAGCTCCATCTGGCCGAACAGGACAATCTGAATCAATTTAATCTCGTTCGTCTCGTAGTTGAGAAGCAGACGCAGGACCTCCATGGAGGAGGAGGAAAGTTTCTGCGCCTCGTCAATAAAAAGCACAATCGTTTTCCCGTTGACCAGCCCTTGATCAAAGAGAAAATTCTCCAGCGTCTTTTTATAATGAGAAACGCCTCGAAACCCCGGTTTAAGCCCAAAGGCGTGACTCAAGAGAACCAGGCAGTCGTGTTCAGAGGAGGCTGTCGGATCCATAATAACTTTCGGTATATATCCCGGCTCCTGAGAAAGGCTGCCCATCAACTTGCGCATCAGCGTGCTTTTGCCGGTCCCCACATCCCCTAAAATCAGATTCAAACCCCTTTTGAGGTCAATAGCCACGCGCAGACGATAGAACGCGGCCATATGCCCCCTGGTCTGATAGAAAAAGTCGGGATCCGGATTCGTCGAAAACGGCTCCCGCTGTAATCCCAGAAGTTTAAAATAGCTCATATCCGTTTTTCCAGTAACCAGATAGCTGCTTTATTCACATTTCTGTTAACTTTTTCCGAATCAGCATTAGGGAATACCCCTCGCTTACAAACTGCGCGATCTGGACAAGCCGCCGCCTCACCTCAATACGGCTGTACATCCGCACGTTGCCGTTCTTGGTCACCACATCCAATAACCCCAGATTCGTATAATGATTCACCGCCTGATACGTGATGCCGAATCTCTTGACAATCTCGGCGGCGGAAATTAAACCCTGATTCATCCCTTTATTCATCTTCCCATCTCTCGCCTCTGGCTGCCGGCAACGGGGCACTAGTGTGTATTTATGGTAATTGCCATAATTATACTATGCGCTATATATATCACACAACTGAAAGACTGAAAATAATTATTTGGAAAATTTAAGAAGGGCTGTGAAGGGAAGGACTACTCGAACCTTATCTCATCCAGATAAAAAGTGCAGGTCTCGGGATTGACTTCTTCTGAGGTGGACCAGGCAAGACCGCCGCTGATATAGGAAAGGTCTTTGCCTCTGAGGTCAATGGTGTATTGCCGCCACTCGACAGACAAAAGGACCGGCCCCAGGACCGCTATATCCGAATCCGGATAATTGCCGGTGATGCCGCCGATTGTAAATTCCTGGATCTGCTCATCGCCTTTTTCACCCCTGGCCCAAAAGGTCAATTTCTGCGCCCCTACAAGATTAAAGCCGCCCTTGCGGCTCCCCCAGTTATTCGCCGGATTAAGCCAGTAAATTCCGGCCCACTTCTGATCTTGGCGAGAGCAGGGCACATCGTAGTCAATCTTAATGCAGGTGCTGCCGGAGCGGCAGTTTCCCGTCCATGTATCGTTAAACGAAAGGCAGCGTCCGTTGGGCATAAATCCGGAAGGGATATAATGATTTTGGCGGGAACCTTTGTCTAAAAAGATGTAAAAAGGCTTGAAGGCGTCGCGCTGATCTGGGGGGCTGTCCATCCCTTGGGAGACTATGCCCGGCGGGTCGACCTCGCTGACGCGGGAGCGAAGCGGGCCGCCTGTCCCGCCGTTGACGGGGGCAGGCACAGCTCCTTCAGAAACCGCAGGAACGGCTACAGCGGTATCCTTCTTATGTTGCTTAGACTGGGGGGATGCGGGCGGATGAGTATCACAACCTAATACACTATTCAGAAAAAAAAGGCACAGGAACCACCGCAACTTCATATATCGCACCGTAAGGGGATAAATGGCAAAATTATTGATCCCTCGAGGAGTTTTTTATGATTCCCTCCCCCGATAATCATCCTTTTAGATTTCCCCGAACTCATCCAAGGACTGTTGGGCCGCCTCAGCCGGTTTCCAGAACCATCCCTTCGGATCCCAGCATTGGGCATAAAAATATTCGTCAACCAATTTTTGATAAGCCTCTTGGGATTCCTTATTTTTTCCATCCTTTTTGAGAGCCTCCCCTTTGATATAAAGAGAAGTCCCCACGTCATTGAGGGCCCAATAGGTGAATATCTTTTCCTTGGATTCCCAGGGGTATTCAGTTAAAGAGCCCTGCATCTCCTTGGCCTTACTCTCATAAAGCTCGAGGACTTTATTCGCGTAGGCCAAGACAGCCTCGACATTATTTTCGGCCAGGGCCTTCCATGCCTGGGTGGTAAGAAAAGAAGAGGTATAATCGCCGAAGTCCAACTTGGAGCCTGACTCCAGCATCGCCAATTTTTCCTTGGCGGCCTCGGCCGGTTTCCAAAACCACCCTTGAGGATCCCAGGCCTGACCATAAGTAAATTCGTTGACGACCTTCCTGTAAGCCTCCTTGGCTTGGTCGGCCTTGTCAGCCTTACGATAGGCCTCGCCCTGAATAAACAGGCTGGTCGCTACATCATTAAGCGCCCAATAAGAAAAAATCAGGTCATTGGCACCTTTCGGATACCCCTCGAGGCTGCTTTGCATTTTCTTGGCCTGCCCTGCATAAAGCTCGATGCACTTATTGGTATAAGCCAGGACCGCATCCAGATTCCCCTCCTTAAGAGACTCCCAGGCCTTTGTCGTCAAGGTCTCAGAGCGGTAATCGCCGAAGTTGTAAGCGGCGGACACCTGCGATGGTATGCCGGCGGCAAGAATGGTTGTCAGAAACATCAACTCGATAAAACCCCTTTTCATACAGCCTCCTCGTGTTTTTAAGAGTTGTTACGTTATTGAGTTTGGCAAATTTTCCCCTAGAATTCCCCTCCCTCGACGGGAGGGGATGAGGGGAGGGTGAAGATTAAATTGTCACCCCCACCTTTCCTCCCCCGTCGAGGGGGAGGAATGAGGGTCAAAAAGTGCCAAACTCAAGTTACGTTTTTACCGTGAAAACGTTTTCTTTTCTCATCAGCGGGTTAAGTATACACTATTCTTTGAAAAACTGCCAATAACGGTTATTCCTGCCACATCTCTTTATACGCAAAGTAACTTTTCCGCAATTGACGCAGGAAGGGGCTTTGAGCTTGCCTTGGCCATCGCTTAAGCCTCTCACGGATCCCAGGGCGTCGTAATGATAATAATGCGTTTTCTCGCCCAGCCCGTCGTCACCCATCTCATACCGCTTCATCGAGACCAGCCCGCCGATCCCGCCGGGGAAACCCAGGCCGCGGGTGTAGGACTTTTGGGCAAGTCCAGCGGCGTCTTTTTCAAAGAGCACGTTTAAACCGTCATGTAAACATTACTTGGCGACTTTCATGACATCGTATACAGTCTCTAAGGGTGTTAGGACTATCATGAGATCGTATACACTCAGCAAAATTGTTTTATCGGTATCCGTTTTTTTACAGGTTCACGGAGTTTGTATTCCAACGTTTTGACCAACTCGCGTGGCGTTTCTTCGTAAGCCTGATAATACATCGTTAATGTTTGATCTTTGGTACTGATCGTTGACCAGACATATTCACAACACAGGTTTTTATTCACATAAAAAGGTTCGTTAAGGATGTTGACGTAACCTTTTTCATCCACCCAGCGGATAAAATGAAGCACTTTTAAATTCCTTGCTTTTGAAATCATGATTAAATCTTCTTCTTTGCCTTGTTCCTTTCTTAAGAAAGGAATTTCAAAGCTAAAAGGTATTTCTTGCCCAGGACTAAGAATTTGTTCCCTGACCACTCCTTGAACTGGTTTAATTAAACCTTTCAATAATTCATCATCCGGATAGAAATCAAAGGCAATCTTATAACCAGGCTTTTCAGGATCATCAATGACTACATATTGGTGTCCAAACCTAGAAATAATGTATGAGTCAAAGCCCCAAGAATCGATTCTGTTAACTGGATTGTTACGTGTATAGACATATGCATTTTCTCCATCGATAAATCCCAGCGGATCCGGCGTCAGCCAACGGCCGATTTCGGGATCGTAATAACGGGCGCCGAAGTAGTAGAGCCCGGCGTGGTCTTCGAATTCCTTGGAGCTGAAGCGGTAGGTGCTCCACTTCTTGTTGTTCTTGCCGTTGCCTTCGGCAATCCCTCTAGAATTGCCGAAGGCGTCATAGTCGAATTCAGCCACAGGCTTCAAAATTTCCCTCAAGCTTACTTAATTTAAGTAAAATTTTAAGATCTTGACTTAATATTTCCAACACATGCCCTTGATCTTTAATTTTGATTGTATTAAAAACTCCCCCTGTCGCTTTTCTCTCTTGGATTTTATCCAAGTTAATTGGATCGTATTCTTCTACATTGCAAATTTGCAAAATAAATTTCTTAACAATATCCTCTGATAAATGAGTTCTTAAATAAAATATTTTTTTATTGGAATCAAAACCAAAATCTTCTGCGCAAAACTCTGAATCATGCATTTTATCAGCTACAACTTTAACATCATCGACACTCTTTATGTCCATTTTCATCTCCAATTATGGTTTTGGCCACCACTGCGGGTAACTACTTGGCCAACGCCAAATCGTTTTGCCCCACCCACGTCCTTGTATTCCTTGTAAATGCGGATATTGATGCGGTCCTCCCGCATGTGGCATATGAAATTCTATTCTTATTGCAGTCGTTGTCTCGTAAGCTATTAAACCGGTTGCTGTAACCACTGCTACGGTTCCCATTCCCACAGCCCCTCTTTCCAACCACATTACTGTACCGCCCGCTTCTTCCGTGTACCGCATGGGGTCTCCCCAAAATATAGATTCACCTATTGCCCATTCCGAAACCGGAGTCCCGAACGGCCCAGGAACTACACTCTCATATAACCACCATTCTAAAGCGGATAATTTCTTCTCTCCCAGCAGCCCCCACGGATCAATAAAATTCAACGGATTGTTGGCGACATACAAATATCTGTTGGGGCCGTCGATAAATCCCAGCGGATCCGGCGTCAGCCAACGGCCGATTTCGGGATCGTAATAGCGGACGCCGAAGTAATAGAGATTGGCGTGGTCTTCGAATTCCTTGGAGCTGAAGCGGCAGGTGTTCCACTTCTTGTTGTTCCTGCCGTTACCGAAGGCATCGTAATCAAAATCAGCCGTTAGCTTGCCGTTTTGATTGCTGAGAGCTCTGACCGATCCGAGCGCGTCATAGTGATAATAATGAATCTTTGCCTCGGCCTCTTCGCCTTCGTCCTCGTCATACTCATACCGCTTCATCGAGACCAGCCTGCCGATCCCACCGGGGAAACCCAGGCCGCGGGTGTAGGACTTTTGGGCAAGTCCAGCGGCGTCTTTTTCAAAGAGCACGTTCAAACCGTCATAATAATACCGCGCTACCTTGCCCCCTTCAACCGCTTTTGTCCTTATTCCGTTGCCGTCATATGCAAAAGAGGCATTGAGGATATCGTCTTCATCCGAATCACCGATATATTCCAGATTCGTCAACCTGTTCTCATGGTCGTAGCTGTAATAAGTGATTTGGGTTTCCGGCTTATCATCATCAAACCCGGTTTCTTCTTTGCTAATCCGGTTGCCGTTATTGTCGTAACCATAATGAACCGTCGCTAACAAAACCGACTGGCCGTCTTTTTCTTTATTTCGTGTCAGACTCAGAAGCCGGCTGCCAGTATCATAACTGTAGGTCTCTGTTATTTGCTTATCATCTTCATCCTCTTTGTGTTTGATCAACTCCCGCCGATTGCCCATCGGATCATATGTGTATTGATAATCGTATTTAATCTTTTCTTCCGCTCCCTTTTTCCCTTTTTTGCTTTCTTTTTTCGTTTCCCGCGCCAGACGGTTCAGGGCATCGTATCGATATTTCGTAAACGTCCCGTCTTCACGGCTGATTTTGGTCACCATGCCAGCCGCATCGTAGGTGTAGGCAAAGGAAGCCTTGTCGTTATCTCCGGCGTCTCGATTGACGACCCCAAGCGGCCGGTTCATGACATCATACGTGTAGCGGACCGAGGCCCCGTTGGGGTAGGTGATCGAAGTGATATTGAAAAGCGCGTCATAACTGTACAGGGTTATCCCCTCATCATCCGTAACGCCCTCAAGCCGGTTCAGGCCGTCGTAGGTGTAAGTAACTGTCTGGCCGTCCTGGGTGGTCATAGCTGTCCGGTTACCCAGTGCATCGTAGGTGTAATTGATCGTATCGCCGGTTTGCGGCCCGTCAACTGAAAGCAGGCGTCCAAGGGCGTCATAGGTATAGTTTATCGTGCCGTGGCTGTCCGTCATCGAAACCTGCCGGCCTAAAGCGTCATAGGCATAGGAAACATTTGTCCCATCGGGATATTCGACCCTTGTCAGACGGTTCAACGCGTCATACGTATACGTGATCGTGTGGCCATTGGCGTCCACCTTGCTCACGAGATTGCCGACTTCATCATAACTGTAACTTGTCGTATGCCCCAAAGGTGTGGTTTCGCTTGATAACCGCCCATTGGCGTCATAAGCATAATTTGTCGTGTGGCTGCTGGCATCGGTTAAGGCAAGTATGTTGCCGAGTTTGTCATAGGTGTAAACGGCGGCTCCCCCTAACGCGTCGGCTGTTTGGCTCAAACGCTCGTAGGGGTCATACGTGTTTATCGTTGTCTGAAACTTCTGGTCAGTAGCACTTAAACGGTTTCCAAAGGCATCATAGCTGTAGGAGACGTTGGTGCCGTCGGCAAAATCAATCTGCATAAGACGATTGAGGGTATTGTATTGAAAACTGGTCGTGGCGCCTTTTGCATCAGTGATCGAAATATTATTCCCCGCGGCGTCATAGGCTGATAGTGTCGTATTGGAAAGCGCGTCCGTTGTTTTGACCAATTGGCCGAAAGAATCGTATTCAAAAAAACTAGCGTGTCCCAAGGCATCGGTTGAACTTGTCAGACTGCCGTGGGTGTCATAAGCCATCTGCATGGTGTATCCCAACGCGTCGGTGAGGCTTAAAAGATTCCCTTGGGCATCATAGGTATAATTGGTTGTGTTGCCCAAGGCGTCGGTTGCGGAATTGAGCAAATTGAATCCTGATGTATAGCTGAAAAGTGTTTGGTGTCCCAGAGCGTTGGTAACTTTGGTTAAATTTCCTTTATTGTCATATTCAAATACGGTTGTGTTACCGCGGGAATCGGTTGTGGACGTGCGGTTGAGGTTTTCATCCCAAGCCGTTGTTGTCGTATTGCCCAAAGGATCGGTCATCAAGGTCACCAGGCCATACTCGTTGAATTCATACACGGTTGAGTGTCCTAGGGCGTCGGTCACCGTTGTCTGCGTGTCGCTGTCAAAACTCAACGCGACCTTGTTGACATCACCGTCCTGCCAGTTCATGACGGCGCGGTCTTCATTGTCGTAGGCGAAATACGTCTTGTGGCCGTTGACGTTGGCCATCTCGGTGATATTGTGATTGGCATCGTAAACATAATGCGTGATATGACCGGATGGATCGGTAATCGTCGTCAAATTCCCGTTTGCGTCATAACCGTATTGGACGAGACGTCCGGCCGGGTCCTGGGCCGATTGGATGCGCCCGTTGGAATCCAGCGTGAGCATGATCCTTCGTCCGCCGGCGTCCCGAATATAACTTCCTTCCGCTGCACCCGGATCATAAGCGAAGGTTAGAGTATTACCATTGCGGTCGGTTATCGTGGACATGCGGCCGTCCTGGTTATAAGTGGTGACTAGGCCGTGTTTGTCCGTGACCGTAAAGGTGCCGTCTGCATTTTTGACCAGCGTGTCATGATTGCCCGCAGAGGCCGTATAGCCGCCGCTTGTATCAGGCGTGAAGTAACGTCCTACGCCGTCTTTATCGAAGATAATCACGCTGCCGTTTGTATCCTCCGTCAGATTGACGTCATAGGCGCTGCGCCAGCCGTAACCGAATAAACCGCTGAACGGTGTCTGCGAACGGTACGTGCGGGAAAGTTTCAAAGCCGGCCCACGGCCATTGGCAAAGAAATCCTCTGCAAAGACAAACATCTCGCCGGTGGCGATGTTGATCGGATCGGGCGTGGTAGTCATTTTCTGTATGACCACTTGCTGCGTTTTGAGAAGCGCATCTTCCGACGGTGGTTCTTCCGGCGGCACCCCAATCTGGGCTGTGTTGGAGAATATTTCTCCTATGGATCCATTGGAATACCTAAAACGGGCAAAGACACGCCAATTGTGACTCAGGAAACTCTGACGAATAGAATCAACATTTCCATTTTCAAAACATCCCAATGTGTATGAAATCTGATATCGGCCATGATATTCCTGCGGCAATATCATCCACGAACCGTCTGCCGGGGCAAGCCACACAAATCCAGACCAGTAACCATCAGGACTGGTTGGATCGTTGAAAGGATAGGCCGGCATATTCCACGCGATGTCGTAAGTGACGGTTGTCGCATACCAAACTCGGGTATCAAATTAATAACATATTCCTTCGACAGAAATCTCTTCCTCAAGATAGGCGGAAATACTGGGCGCCGGCAAGGAGTTTTCCTGGGCGTAGGAAGCCAAGGAAAATGAAAGGAGGGATATTAAAAAGAAAAGTGTGAGATTCCGGCAGCCGGCCACTTTGTGCATTCAGGATCCTTTGGCTTTACGGCAATACGCTGGAAAGATAACATATTTTTTGACGGATGACAAGGGAAGGGGGACTAGAAAAGGTGGCGCAATTAGCGATTCCACATCTCTTTATAGACAAAATAACTCTTGCGCAATTGACGCAGGAAGGGGCTGTGGCTTCCGTCGCCCTGGCTGGTGATGCCGAACCACTCCTCGAAATAATACCCGCCGGGAAAAGGCCCGATGGCATCGGATTTGCGGTCATGGTAATAAGGCTCGTAATTCTTCCACCATTCGTCGATCCATTCAAAGACGACACCGCCGAGGGCATTGCCCCTGCCTTTCACATAACCGGCCGTGTTGCCTTCAATATCCATCCAATTGCCCCGGTGATACGCGGCCTGGGCCTCCTCCGCCTCCTCAAGGGTCAAATGCCGGGCATAGGCGGGGCATCCGTATTCCGTAATAAAGGCCGGCTTGGCCGCCGTTTCGGAAACCTGATCCCAGAAAGAGCCGAAACCGTAATCCCCGCGATAGACATTGGCCGAGAAAATATCCACATCCGGGGCGTATTGGGCAAAGATATCCAAAAAGAGCGTGTCGCCGTTATTAACCGCCACCGGATGATTCGAATCGACGGACTTGATCCATTGGGCTGCCTCATTGACGAATTGAAAATACACCTGCGGTTTTTTATCGGCGTTTGAGGCGACCCCATAATTATTTTCGTTTCCCAGAACCCACAACAGGATATAGGGCTCGTCTTTAAATTCCATGACCATCCGTTGGACCGATTCCATCATATTCTTCCGATGCCGCGGATTCTCGTAATCGGTGCCTTCGCTCCATGAGGCCCCGGACCCGATGGCGTATTTCCCCAGGAAGTCCCCCATGATGACGCGGAATCCGTATTCCTTAAACATCTTCCTTAAAAGATCTTTATTAGGCTTCATGGGGTGATGATAGAGCCGCAGGGTATTGACGCCCATGTCTTTCATAATTTGAAAGTCGCCGACGGAGGGATCTTCCGCATCCTGGATGCCGTTACGATTTGTATCCACCCAGGCCTCGTAGGGCCCGTCCAGAAGACCGTTATGATTGCTGTCCATCTCCATCCAGTTCTCCAGTGTCCCTTTATCCGGGCTCTGCCCTATCTTGGTGGGGGCATAGGTCATGCCCTTGATGACAAAGGGCTTCCCTCCCACCCAAAGCTGCCAATGGCCGTTTACATATTGAACCAGCTGAACCTCGCCCTCCCCCACGCGCCTTTTTATCTCTCCGAGGGGCGCCTTCCTTAAAATGCCGTTTTCAACAATCGCGCCCGGGGAGGTCATAATGATATCGTTCTTCGCGTCGTTGTCGAGACCGTTACGCACCGTGATTTTCATGCCTTCATCCTGCAGGTTTAGCTCCGGATGCATCCGCAGGATGTGCCGGATCTTGGCAATGGCGGCCTGCCCCGGATACCAAGGCGTCTGCCAATAGGTCCACGCCACCGTCGTCGGAAAATGCACCACGAGCGCATGATACGCCCGCAGGGCCTCGTAATGCATCCCGGCCTTTTCAAAAATTATCCCCAAGTAGAAAAGCCTGACCCCCCACGGCTCAGGGGCGGTGACCCACTTGAAATACGCGGCCTCCAAGTCGTCGCTATTGACAAAATCCCAATGGCTCCCCTTCAAGCGGCCTTCCTTTCTTACCTCTTTATAACGGGGATTCGTAAAAATCGCGCCTGTGTTGGGGTAAATACCCTCGCCGACAGCGCGGTTAAGGCCGGTCATGTCTTTGATCTCGTAACGGTAATTCTCCGTCCCCACGTCCAAAAGTTCGCCGTATTGCTTGTAATCGGCAATCTTCGCGGTGCCTGGGGTATGGATGTAAGGCTTGGTGCGCAGGCCCTTCTGAGGCTCCTCTTGCGGCTCCTCTCTCGCTTTACCGGTAAGGACATCGATACTGGCCTGACTCTTCTCGGCTACCGACCAATACCATCCCCGCGGATCCCAGGCCTGCGCGAAAGAATAATCATCAATGATCTCCTGGAACCGCACGCGGGCCTCTTCGGTTTTGCCGGCATTCATCATGGCCTCGGCCCGGACAAAAAGACACGTCGCCACATCGTTAAGGGTCTGATATTTTCCTTCCTCACCGCGCGCAGGAAACGCCGTTAATTTCTTTTGCTGTTCCATCGCAGCCTCACCATACGACTCGAGAGCCTGCTGAACCAATTCCTCCAGACGCTTGAGGTTATTTTGACCCGAGGCCTCCCAGGCCTGGCGGACGAGCTCCTGGGAAGAAGGTTGAGCGGGAATCGAGGCGCTGGCCTGCGCCTGCTCCTGCGCATAGGTAATCTGAGGGAAAAGAAGGAAACAAATAATGACAAATGAACAAATGTCAAATGTCAAATTAACGCCAAATTTCAAAATCCCCAATAGGTTAAATTTATTTGGCATTAAACATTGGAAATTTATTTGATATTTGGATTTTGACATTTGTCATTTTTTTATCCGACGATAGCGCCCGACGATAAACCCTTAACGATATGTTTCTGCATAGAAAGGTAAATGAGGATGATAGGAATGGCGGCAATCGTCAATCCCGCCATCAACAGCGGATAATCCACACTGTGGGCCCCCTGAAAGACCATCAGCCCCCTCTGGAGGGGCATCAACGATTTGTCATTCAAAAGGAGCTGTGCCAAGATATATTCATTCCAGACACTCAGGGAATTAAAAATAACAATCACGGCAACGGCCGGACGCGCCAGCGGAAGCGCCACATGCCACCAAATCCCTAAGCGGCCGCAGCCGTCCATGCGGGCCGCATCCTCTAAATCCGCCGGCATCTTGTCGAAAAAGGTCTTCAGCAGCAAGATGCTCATGGACAGCCCCACATTGATCATGCACAGGATATAACCGATGCGCGTATTGATAAGGCCAAGGACTGTCATCAGGCGATAGAGGGGAACGAAGCTGCCGGGAAGGGGAATCATCATCGCGGCCACAAACATATAAAAGAAAAAGTTCCGGCCGGGGAATTTCAAGCGGGAAAAGGCGTAAGCGGCCAGCGAGGACACCAGGACAATGCCTATAACGACACAAGAGGTGTAAAGAAGACTGTTGAAGAAATAAATCCCGAAATTGCCCTCGCTCCAGGCCTGGCCGAAATTCCCGAAGTGAATCGCCTGAGGGATAAGGGATTTATCGACAAAAACCGTGTCGTTCGTCATAAGGGCGCAGCGCAGCATCCAAAAGAGCGGAAACAAACACGTCGCTGCAAAAACCGCCAAAAGGATATGGAGAAAAAATCCCTTAACCGTTCTTTCCACAATATACTGATTCACATTCATTGCCGGGCCTGCCTTGAGGTCTTCCATCCCTTTAAGCCTGTTTCATCCTGTTGGACAAAAATTTAAATGCCACGGACACCATAATCAGGATAATGCCAAAATTGACGCCCATCGCGCAGGCGTAACCGAAACGGTTGGTTCCGGTCATGGCCGCCAGAATGCGCGTCACAGGAACTTCTGTATGATAGCCCAGTCCCTGCCCCACCATGGATAACACCAAGACAAAGACCTGCATGGATCCCAAAATCGTCAAGATAACGACAACCAGAATCACCGGCACCATCATCGGGATGGTCACATTCGTGAAAACCTTCCAGGAGCCGGCCCCGTCCACGCGAGCCGCCTCATACAGCTGCCGGTCAATCGTCTGTAATCCGGCCAAGAACATGATAAATCCCCATCCGAACCCCTTCCAAGAATGCACAATGGCAATGCAGGTCAAAGCTGTCTTGGGATCCGAGAGCCAATTGTGAGCCAGATGCGGGAGGCCGGTTTTATCCAGCCAGTAATTCAAAAGACCGATGTGCTGGCCGTCCTGCATCCCCGCATAAAGAATCCACTGCCAGATTAGCCCGACGACAACTTCCGAAAGAACCGGCGGGATAAAAAATACCACCCGGTAAAACCGCCTGAAGCGGATCTCGCGGTCACAGGCCAAGGCCAAGGCGAAGGCCAGGGCATTCTGAAAGGTGAGCGCAATCAGGGTAATATAGCCCGCGTGTCCCATGGCCTGCCACCAAACCTTGTCCTGCATTAACTCATGGAAGTTGGTCAAGCCGACAAAGGCCATGCGCGGACTTATGCCATTCCACTCATGAAGCGAGAGTTTGAAGATATCGAAAAAAGGATAAATGTAAAAAACGGAAAAGATAACGACGGCGGGAAGGGCAAAGGAAAAATTCTGGATATTATTTTTAAGATCAACGATGGAAAGGCGCCTGGCTTTTACGGCAGTAGACATGGGCGGTTAGAATTCGTTGATTACTTTCTTGCTTTCCGAAGCTCCCGTTCTTTGACTTCCTGCACCTCGCGGGCGACCTCTTCGGGCGTCTTCTCCCCGATAATAATGGATTGAATCCCTTTATCGAATTTCTCGGTCACGACGGCATTCTCGTTATATTTCCAAATCGTCGGATGGGTCGTTAAATCCATCACGCCGGCAAATTCGGAGAGAATTTTAGGGATAGAGGCCAGGGCTTCTTTATTCGACGGCAGATTCTTGGTCTCCACGGCCAAAAAGGCCTGCTGATCTTTCTGTGTCAGCCACTTTAAAAAGGCGACAGCCTTATCCTCGCGCGGCGAATGATTATTAACGACAAAGGAAGACCCCGCCCCGCCCCAAATGCGCATGGGAAGCGCCTCATTCACCCGCGGGGGCAGCATCGCCCCGTAATCCAGATTCGGATTCATATCATGGTAGACATTGACGCACCAGGAGCCGTTAAAGGCAAAGGCCGTCCGCTGCAATGCAAAATCCTGCTCGGCGTATTTATTGGGTTTGGTCACCACCCCTTCGGCCAGCACGCCCTTTTCACTTAGCTCCTTGAATATGTTCAACACCTTAATCCAGTCCGCATCCGTGTAAGGCACCTCGCCGCGGTAGGTCGCCATAATCTTTTCTTCCCCCATGATATTAAAGGCATAATTGGAGGCGAAACAATCAATCATCCATGTCTCGCCCCATCCTGAGACCAGGCCGGCGATCCCGACTCTCTTCAAATCCTCACCGGCCTCGATAAACTCCTGAAATGTGCTGGGCGGTCTTTTGATTCCTGCCTTCTTAAGCAAGGCTTTATTGTAAAGCATCTGGATATTGGTGACGTCCAAAGGAACCCCATAGAGTCCCGGCTTGACATTATAAATATTATCCGCCTCAAAGCGGTTGACATCCAAGGCCTTTGGAAAAAGGCTTTTCTCCCATGCGGCGCCGTCTTTTTTAAACTCTTCGGTTAAGTCGGCGACAAAACCGCTTTCGATAAAGGAGGCAAAAATTTCTTTCTTGTCGAGGATTCCATAAATATCCGGAAGGACGCGGGATTGGGCAGAGGCGACAATCCTCTGTGTGTAGGCATCCGAGGGGGCGTAAAGATCAATCTTGACCTTGATTCCCGTCTGTTCCTCATAACGTCTGGCCAGCTCCTCAAAGGCTTTATGGCGATCCGTCATCCAGTGCCAGACAGTAACGGTATTGGAGCTGTCCCGTCTTGGGGCACAACCGTTCAAAAGAGACAGACAAACAAGAATATAAGGCAGTGATTTCATGCGCTCATGGGATTAAAGGCCTAAAAGAGTTTTAAATATACCATGTCATGCCCCAATTGTCAAAAAAGACTTTTTGCCCGGCGCCGTCTTTTCATTATTCCCCCATCCGGACGGCGTAGCCTTTGTCAAGCAGATCCTGATTAAGATACGCGCCGTCCTTGATGATATCGTGGGCCTCCTCAGCACCTTGCTTGTAGAAAACATCCGCCACAAAGCGCCCGTGCTGATCAGTCCTGTCTTTGTGCGATTTGAGCACAATGGCGGCACCTGTGGGCAGGAGTTTTTCCACGAACCTTTTGGCCCGGTCGCCTTCGGGAGTGCCCGTCTCCGGACAATCGATCCCGCGCAGGCGCAGCCGGTCGCGCACAATGATCCGAAAACCGGCCTCCTAATAAGTAATAGGGGGATAAGTAATAGGGGGACACAATACCTATTTCCCAGAATTAAGTATCGTGTCCCTCTGTTTTTCGAATTCGGGTCCAGTCGTGTGTCCCCGGAAGTCCTCCTCATTACTCGGAAGTCACTGGGGTCTTCGAATTAAGACTGACTTTTCTAATAAAAAATTTGCTTTGGACTCTTTTTTAAAATTACCTTCAATTAAGGAGTGGGCTTGATTGTCGGGATATTGGGGATGGTTATATATGGGATCGTGATTTACTTCTAAATCTACAGATCGAGGGTATTTAGCTTTTAACTTAATCAAATAATTATCGGGATATCCATTTAGAGATTCTTCAGGAGTTCGATATCGGGACCAATCAGCTGATAAATTAGGTCGGCTAGTGTAGAATACTCCAGAACTTACTCGATCTTCATCAAGGTTATAATTTATTGGGGGTATTCTCTTGTATAAATCATCTTCGTCGTTTATCGTTTCCTTTGCAAACATCTCAAATCAGCCAATCAATAGCGAGATTAACCAAATCATTTAAATCGGCTTTCTCTCCTTCAAATTTTTTGTTCAATATTTTGTCGACTTTTAAGTATGTATACGCCTCTTGTTTATCTTCGGGAACAGTAATAAAAATCTCCTTAAAACAAGTTCTCCACTCAAAGAATATATTCCCATCCTCTAGCGGCGTTATAAATGGCAATGGAATGTCATTATTGTCTAGGGCAGCTCCAAAAACAACCTTAACAAAAAACTCAGACGCCTTTTGGATTGTTTCCTTTTTAATGGGCTTGGCACCATAGGTATCCCAGCCCTCTTTCAATTCAGAAATCTTTTTAAACCTATGTTTTACTTTATTAAACCCCTCTAAAGTTTTGTCTAATAATTGTATTTCTCCTAAATTTTCAGTTCTCGTTGTTGGGTTTCTGCCATGAAAATATTCAAAATCTAAGCCAGCCTGATAAGCGTCGTGACCCCAAGTAAATGCATATGTTCTAAGCTCACCTTTTTCATGAATAAAAAACACAGCATTATCGTCATTTTGCATTCTGAGCCCATTAATAAAATTCAGACCCACATTGGTTTGCCCTGCCACCCTAAAAGTCCCATAAGGGACAGCGGCAAGCATGGGCACCATGGGTTGAATGCGGTGTGGTTCTGCCATCGTCATATTCTTTTCGCTACCAAAATAAGACATGCCTATACCCGCAGTCGTTTGGATTACTCGAAGTTCTTTTAATCTAATGTTTTTAGCCATTGTTGGGGAAATATTTATTTAATATGTCTTTTTGTTCAACGAAAATTTCATCACAAAAATTATTTATAAATTTCATATCAAAATCATTTTTATCCAAATCTTCAGCCAATGTATTTATATCTTGCTCAACTAAAATTATGGGCGCATCGATGTTCTTCAACTCCCCCGATTTACATCTAACCCAACTATTAATATTTAATTTATTTTTAGGAAGCGGGTATTTTTTGTGTGCATGAATCTCAAAATTTTCAGGCCTATTAAACGGCTGTTTCATCCATTCATCCTTACAGAAATGACTCGCCAATGTTAATCCTGGATTGTCATTCTCGACAAATAACCTTTTAACAACTGCAATTCTTCCCACTCGAGCAGATGTGCATTCCATGTAATCATTTATGATTTTTAATCCTGCCGCCAGAAAAGACTCAAGACTAATATCTTCAATATCTTCTTTCCTAAATCGAAAAAAATTTAATCTACTTTTTGCAACCTCTAGTTTTAACTTTTGATCGAGGCTTGACATTATTAGTCTAGGTATTTCCAATGGTGCGTCATTTGGCAATGGCAGGAGTACTGGGTCTCCATCTAATATTGAGGAGTGCTTACTTCCCAAATCAATGTGTATCTTATTTAATGAAAAACTTAACTCGGGAGTAAAAATTGAAATTTGGGCAGAAAATATTTTAAAATCTCTAGATTTGACCATTTTTGCGACCCTTTTCATTTGTATTATTCTAATACTTTGTAGTAGAGTTTAACACATTTTTTAAAAAATTAATAGGTTCAAAAAGGGCCATTTTATTCGTTCATCCTCACCGCATGCCCGGTTTCAAGGAGAGGCCGCGGAGGCGTTAATCCTCACATCACTTCCTCCCGCCGTTTTGCGAGAACTCATCCACGTGGCAGACTTTTTGCCCGGCGCCGCAGACGCCGCAGATGTAGCGGTAGGTCGTGCGCCAGCGGAGCCCGCCTTTTTTGAGAACATAATCCCGACGCTTGACCTCAAGCACCGTAAAATCCACGTCCAGTCCGGCGCTGGTCCCGTCTTTGAGATACACGCCCCGGGCGCCTTGTTTTGACATGCCTTCAAAACATTCACAGGCATAACAATTCAAAAAATGCGGCCTGTTGAAATCCACGCCCTTGACATAGGCGTCATCCAGCTCTTTTCTGATGTCGGCAACGAGCTTGTTGTAATCCGCCTGTTCCCCGGGAGTGAATTGGATGGCTTTTTTCTTTCTCATTTCGCCCCTATTTTCCCAACTATTTTAATAAATCCTCAAGCTCGCAGGATAACAGCGCCGATTTATTGAGGACAATCTGCTCTTTCTGGTCCAACTGGTTTGCGGTCATTCTTATGAGCCTGGTGGTAATGCTCCTGCCAAGCAGGACCCGGTTTGTTTTCTTTAAATAATTTTCGGTTTTATGATAAAAAAGCGTAGCGTACTGCCTGAGCCTGTCATGGTAAGTAGAAAGAATGATCCTTCCGTCACTTGGAAATCGAATGATACGACTTATCTCCTCATCAATCGCAATTGATAAACCTCCCGGTAAATCCTCAATCCAGTAGTTGGTTATCTCATACCGTATGTCGCATGTCTTTCCTTCCTCTGTCGTATTGTAGGTGTATGTGAACGAAAAGTTAGCGTGTCTAAACTCCTGGTACACTTCTACGCTTTCCAACGTCGTCACGGTGCAAATTTTGTACGCGTCGACAAGCCGTAAATAGCTTTCCCTCCAGTTTTCGAGCCAGTTTTCAATATAGGCGCGGTTCACAAAAAGCGGCAAAAGATCCTGTTTAAGGTTTGCGTCACTGACAGCGTTCATCTTGAGCGTAAGTTTATCGAAAAGGGTGCGCAGGTCTTTGGCCTCTTTCACATCCTTAGCCGATAAATAACCAAGGTCAGGCGCTATCTTGTTGTTCATGTACCACAGAAGGTCATAGATATCACGGCCTTTTTCTTCATAAAAAGCCCTGCCCACGCCCCGCGTCCCGCGCAGGAAGATCGCGGCCACTTTACTCGCCATAAGCGTCGACATATTATAACTTACGATCACAAAGGAAAGCTGGCCGCGATTGACAGGCCGGCGTTCGGTCACCATTTTGGGAGCGGCGAAATGATTAAGATCGATTTTGACATGCACCTGATTTGATGGATGGCCGAGGCTTAATGCCTCGCCGGCATTAAATTTAAGAAGCAATCCCCTTCCCGAGACGATCTTGGCGGTTAAAAAACCCGCGGGGGTGTTGTAGGCGCCGGAAAAATGTTCTTCAATCTCTTTTTTCAATTCTTCCAGAAGGTTTTTTGTTATTTTTTCGGGGACCTCAAAATCCAGATCGACCGACATGCGATCAAGTCCGTGAATGATACGAAGGGCGGAACCGCCGTACATGATCCATTTATTATATTCGGGATGGTGATAAATAAAATTAAGGACATAGAACTGGAGCTCTTCCTTAAGGGCATTGCGAAGTGTTTCGGCATCCATCCGGCCATGCGGGGCGAGATCGTCAAGTTTCCTTTTTAAAATGGCAAGAATTTGTTCACTCATCATTAACCTGTTTTTTTGTCATTGTGTAAAATTTGGCCCGTTCTTTTTTATCCATTTCGTCAATATCTATCCGTAATTCTTCAACACGTGTTTTTATGTCTTTGGATCGAACACCCCGAAACTGACGGGTCTTGAAATAGAGCAGATCAAACAAAGCCTTGGCGGGGGAAGCGATAAAGAAATCGAACTTCCCCGCCCCATGCGCCAAAGAAAAACTTGAAAACAGGTCTGCCTGGATAGACTGGTAGGCGAAATTGCCGGCTTTTGTCTTGTAATTTCTGGTCACTTTTGGCGTGACGGAGGTAATGCCGTGTATGGTCTCAGTGGTCAGATTATAAAATTGAAGAGCGGACCATGAGCTGACGTATGAAGGCGTGCGGATAATATTCGCGAGATAAAAAGAATAGGAAACATCGCCTCCGCTCTTGCTGAAAAAATCGGCGGATATGTACAGCCCATTTTTAAGCTGAAGGATTTCCTTATGCTTTAGAAAACGGCTGATATATGTATCAACCGTGGCATCGGCAAGCCCCAGCTGTTTACCAAGCTGATACAGGCTGTCTTTGCTGAAGTGGGGCAAAGATTTCAGCTGTTCTAACAGGTTTTTCTTGCTTTTCATAATTATGACAAAAGTGTATCATATATGAAACATGCTGTCAATGCCTGCGAATTCACTCTGCCATGCGCACCGTGGTTTCGCTCTAGCTCAACCCCCTCCTCGCCTGCCATATGGATGGTAAGCAGGGCCGAGTGCAACCTAATATCTCGTCGCGTAGCCTTTGTCCAGCAGTTCCTGGTTAAGGTAGACGCCGTCCTTGATGATTGCGCGCGCGTCCTCGACTCCTTGCTTGTAGAAAACATCCACCACAAAGCGCCCGTGCTGATCAGTCCTGTCTTTGTGCGATTTGAGCACAATGGTGGAACCTGTGGGCAGGAGTTTTTCCACGAACCTTTTGGCCCGGTCGCCTTCGGGAGTGCCCGTCTCCGGACAATCGATCCCGCGCAGGCGCAGGCGATCACGCACGATGATCCCGAAGCCGGCCTCAATGAGCGCTAAAAGCGTGTCAGCGTCGATGACGCGGTCGACCGTGGCCGCGTAGGTGTAAGACATCTCCCCGGAGAGGTCGAGACTTTTCAGTTCTTCCTTCTTCACCGGCCAGCTGACAAAGAATCCGCAGTCGATGAGGACTTCGCCGTCTTTTAATCGGGCGCGCAAGGGCGAGACGGCAAACGTGTCAAGCCGCAGGTCCGCGGGGCGCTTGAGCGGAGGAAGTGCCGACGGATCTTTTTCCGGCTCCCGGCGGATCTCGCGCACCAGCCTCCGGATCTGACTGCTGTTGAGGTCTTCCTTGAGAATGCGCCGCTCCAGCCGTTGACGCGTCTTCTCGTCCTTGACCGGCAAAAGCTCGATGTAATCAGTCCAGTCCAATTCAACCGTTGACGGTTGAATTGGGTTAAGCAGATAAAACTGCCTCATTTTCCTTAAAGAGTTCACGGAAAACCCGGGGCCGTATTTCTCGGCCAGGACCTTCGAAAGCCGCGGGATCAGCGCCGTGCCGTAGGCGGCGCGCATGGCACCATCCTGCTCTACTTCCACGATGCGCCGCCCGGTCCCCCAGCCGAACCACACCTGCACCCGCCGGGCATCGGCGTAAAGGCGGGAGATGTCGTCGACGAGCTTGTGAAATTTGGCTAAAGCCGGAACCTTGGGCATTACAAATCACGCCTCTTCCCTACACTAATGCTCATCCCTCTTTTTCAAAAATATTGCGGAATCCTGTCAAAAACTGCGCGGGCGTAACGATGGGACTGTTTAAGTATTGACATACCTTGGAACTGTGAAAATGCCTTGTGTCCAGACTCACCAGATAATGAATATTGACTTTCTTGGCAGCAGCCAGGATAGGCGCGTCATCTTTATCAATCACGCTTTCGGCTTCCCGGATCTCTTGCACTGTGGGGTCTGCGGTCACAATCGGCGAAAGGTTCCTAATGAATTCCCTGAATTCCACGACAAGACCGGGAAATTTTTTCTCAAAAACCCTGTCGGTTTCGACCAGAACGCCTTTACTCAAGACAATGATGATTTCTGCGGCTTCGCCCAAATCGAGGATCGCCGATGAAGCTCCCGTCTGGGATATGATACCGGAGACCAGCACACTGGAATCCAGAAAGACACGCCACGATCTAACGTCCATGGATCTCTTTGACGTATTGACGGCGCTCGTTTTTTAAACTTTTAAGAAGATCGTTAAGGCTGATTTTCTTATCGCGCATCTGCTTTTGGACCTTTCTGGCCAAGGACCGGCGCAGCAAAGGCTTGGGCGTCATGACCAGACAACGGCCCACGGCAAAGACATTTAATTTTGTTTCCCTGTCCAGATGAAGGGCTTCCCGCATGTCCTTGGGGATCGTCAACTGGCCGCTTCCCCAGAGCTTGACCGACTTTGGCGCGAACGTTACCATAACCAGCCTCCTGTATGAATAATCTCATAGAAAATCAGAATTCAGAATTATTCCGAATTGCACAATTAAAGCATACCATCGCAAACGATATGTGTCAAAACAGTTTTTAACATTTAACTGGGGGCCGGGTGGATGTCTGAAATTGCACCCGCCGGGCATCGGCGAAAAGGCGGGAAATGTCGTCAACAAGCTTGCGGAATCTAGCTAAGGCAGGGACACCGGGCATTTAAAACATCCTCCATTGAAGGCATGGTTTTTGATCAGCTTTTGGCGGGGATTATTCTCGCGGGTTATTCTGCTCCCGACTTTTTTAGATTTCGACTAACCACAAATCTTAATAAGTTCATTCCAGTTCTTAGGGTGATATTTCTCCCAGTCCTCCTGCCTCACATAAAGCATTTTATACGCGATTTTTTTCTGCCGGGCATTCGCGTCTTCG
>MHGQ01000008.1 GCA_001805645.1 Omnitrophica WOR_2 bacterium RIFCSPHIGHO2_02_FULL_50_17
CTTGCTTTGGCTTCCTTCAGCATTCCTGATTATCTCTTTTCAGCCCAACATGTATTATACAGCCTGAATAATCTGACTGGATTTTCCTGGACAGTTTCTCGCCAATCCGGCGCAACACAAGGTGTTCTAAACGAACATGTCCATTAATGTCCCTTATTTTTTCTGCCATTTTTGGCGATAAGACATAGAAGGCGGCTAAAAACTTCTAAAACACCTTAAACAAATTGCCGTCGATGACCCGCTGTTCGATGCGGTCTAAGAGGCGATTGGATTTCCTGGTCATTTCCTGCAATTCATCTAAAATCTCATTCATCCCCTCGGATGTGATCAAAAGGGATTCCGAGCTTTTGCCCATCACTTCCGTCAACCCTAAGATATCCACCTGGTTTAACCTCTCCGTTGTCTCGGTAAAGGCCTGTGCGGCCTCGGCAAAAACTTGCGCCATGTCCTGGACATCCAGGGGCTCCTCCCCCCTAACGGGCCGGCTTAAATCCATGGCAGGGCTCTCGGAGAGCACGTCCATCTCAACAAGTTTCTCCCCCAAAATGCCTTCGGTCTTGATGGCGAAGCTTAAAATTTTCTGCAGCTGCTTTCTGTATTTTCCGAAAATGTTGAGCACCACCCGGACGCGGCGCCCCTCGACAGCCCTTTCCAGAAAATCAATGCGGGCGACATTGCCCACGGTGACCCCGGCCAGACGCACCGGCGCCCCTTCCATAAGACCGCCGACGTTTTTATAAAGCACAACTACCTGAAATTTAGACTGCGCCAGCCCCTTATCCTTCCCAATCATAAAGACAAAAAAAACAAGGAGCGCAATCCCTGTCACAAAAAACAAGACGGCCAGAAACTTTTGGGCAGACTCTTTCTTTTCCATTTAACCGATAAACTCCTTAATGAATAAATCCGTAGAATTTCTAAGCTCTTGCGGCGCCCCCAACGCAACAATCCTTCCCTTCTGCAACAGCGCCAGCCTGTCAGCGATGCGAAACGAATTCTGAATATCGTGCGATGTCACGACCGTCGTGCAGTGCAGCCTCCTGGAAACATCGCGAATCAAATCCGAGATGTCCCGGCTGCGGATAGGGTCCAGCCCCGAGGTCGGCTCGTCGCAGAACAATATCTTTGAATCGAGAATAATCGCCCTGGCCAACGCCACCCTTTTTTTCATCCCGCCGCTTAACTCGGAAGGATATTTCTTCTCGACGCCCTCCAGGCCAATCACCTTCAAAATATCCAGGACTTTCCGGCGGATCATCCCGCGGTCAAGGCGCGTGTGTTCCCTCAAAGGAAAGGCAATATTCTCAAAGACATTCATGAAATCGAACAACGCCCCCTCCTGAAAAAGATATCCCATGTTTTTCCGCATCTTCAGAAGGTCTTTCTCGGAAAGCCGCGTGATATTTTGAGAATCCATGTAAATCTCCCCTTGATCCGGCTTCAACAGCCCGATCATATGCTTTAAAAGGACGCTTTTCCCTGTCCCGCTCTCGCCGAGAATGACAAGGATCTCTCCCTTTTGAATCTCGAGACTTATATCCTCGAGGACGACCTGGCCGTTAAAGGCCTTGGAAAGATGCAAAATCCGAATCATGGGCTCTTGGATCTCTCAAAATACCTGAACCTGTTCTTCCCGAACTTGGTGTACAGCCGCTCAAAGGGGCGGACATCCACCTTATCCGCAAAAAACTGCACCCCGCGGTATTCGCCCAGAGAATAAACTTCCGCATCCAGAAAGCCTTCGGTCCCGTCCGCCGGATACCAGCGTTCCCCTTCAAACTCCAAAGGCTCGCCGTCGCGGATCCACTGCGCCTCTACGGAGGAAACCAGATAGCTTTGAAGATTGCCGACATTGCCCGGCGCCTGAGCGCAGCCTACGAGCCACAGCAGACCATAGACCACAGACCATAGACGATAGACCATAGACGACAGACCACAGACTCTTAAAAAATGTGACCGCCCCGGCATAGATTTACCCCCAAAAGGTTAAAATAACTTTTGTCAAAACGGCGTTAGACAGAATAATGAAAATATACGAATAGGCCACGGCCTTTGTCGTAAACCTCCCCACCCCCAGAGACCCGCCTTTGGTAAAAAACCCCTGGTAACAAGAGACCCAGCCGATAATAACGGCAAAAAAGAAAACCTTAGTAAATCCGCTGAAAAAATCCACGTACTGAACGGCCCGGATTGTTTGATTCAGATAAAATATCCCCGGAATCTTGGCCTCCCAGACGCCGACGCAGTACCCGCCGGCGATGCCGACGATCTCCGAGATAATGGTAAGGATCGGCAGCGCCAAAAAACAGGCGACCATCCGCGGCACAACCAGATACTCGACGGGGTCAACCCCCATGGTGCGGGTCGCCAGAACCTGGTCGTTGACATTCATAGTACCCAATTCCGCCGTTATCCGCGCGCCGGCCTTGCCTGAGAAGATAAGCGCGGTAAAAACAGGCCCCAATTCCCTCACCAAAGAAAGAGCCACCAGATGCGCCACATATTCCTTAGCGCCGAAACGTCCCATGGCCGCATACCCCTGCAAGGCCAAAACAGCCCCCGAAGCCAAAGAGGTAAGGGCGACAATGGCAACCGACTGAATCCCCTGCTCATACACCTGCTTGAGGACCTCAGCCAGACGGATGCGCCCTTTGAAAATATGTCCCAAAATATCGGCCAGGAAGCACAGAGCGTTTCCTGATTCCAAAATACAGCCGGCACCAAAGTTAACCAAAATCTTCAAGATTTTGAACTCCCCCGCTTCAACCAGATTCTTTCCATCTCAGAGGTGATTTTATGCTCAAGCGTCTTGGAAATATATTTGCCTGCCGATGCGTCCTGCGGCGACAATACGGATGGCTTTTCCTTTCCTGCCTGACGCAAGGTCCCTGCCTTCTCTAGAAATTCGTCAACGCCGCACACCTTGGCCCCCAGGGCCCGCACCGCATACTGAATCTCCCGGTCATCCGTTACAACGGCCATGTTCTTTCTATGCTCCGAACCGGCAACAACGGCTTTAATCTCCTCATCCGCGCTTCTGCCCTTGGCGAAAATCACCTCAACGCCAGAGGCGGCTCCCCCGCCCCAGATTCCCGGCTGTCCGTCAAAGACAACGGTCACCTTATTTTTCAGGCTTCCGTGGGGCCTGCGCCGCTCGAGAAAACGAAGAAACGCCTCTCTTTTTTCCTCAAGCTTCTCCAGGCCGGACAGGGGCATCTTGTGAATAATATTGTAACCGTCCAGAAGATAATGTAGAGACATAGACGATTCCACCCACAAGGCCAAAAACTACCATAAAAAGGAAATTGATCAACGAGAGGCTTGCCGCTATCCCGGCGTCCATCCCCACCTTCCCGAATAAATAGACCGTTCCCATTTCCCGCACCCCCAAACCCCCAATCGAAGGGAATGAGGCCGCAATGCACGTCAACGGGACAAAGATAAAAAAATACACGATCCCGACATTTTGGTGCAGGGCCCGGGCAATCCAATACCACGCCACGGCATAAATAATCTGCGCCGCGCACGAAACCGCAACGGCCTTCACCCCTTCAAGGCGCTTGTCTTTCATTAAAACGACATCATAGTGCAGACCCATCAGCCCCTCTTTAATCTTCGGAAATGCGTTAAAGATCCGACAGCAGAAACTGTAAAGACGTTCATTAAACAAAACGGACACAAAGCCGACGGAGACAGCGGCAATCCCCGCCATAGGGATAAGAAGCAAAATGGCATTGTCCCCCAACAAACGGTACCCCCAAAAAAATGCGCCCAGGGCAACAAGGATAATGGCGGCAAAACCGCTCAAGCGGTCCAAAAGCACAGAGGCAACAACCCTGGTCTTTTGCGTGCTGTTTTTACACAGGCCGTAAATCTTGATAAAATCCCCGCCGATCGCCGTAGGAAGAAACAAATTGCCGAAAAGGCCGATTAAATAATAGCGGACGATATCCCGCAAAGACGCGCTGAGACTCATGGCTTTAATAAAAATAACCCAGCGCCAGAGCAAAAGGATATTGATGGCAAAAAAGACTATGGCCGCATACGTCATAAATCCCATATACGCCGAGCGAAGGACCTCAAAGGTCTTCTGCACATCAATCTTGGCAAAGAGATATCCCAAAAGCACGGCACTGAGCCCCATGCGGGAAATAAAGGACAAAATATTCTTAGTCGTCGGATTAAGACCCATATCCCCTCACTTAAGGCATGCCTTATATCCCTCTTCGGCAATATACGAACTGCGCACCAAGGGAGCGCTCATGACGTAATTAAACCCCAGCTTTATGCCGAGGGATTTATAGGATTCGAATTCCTCAGGCGCGACAAAACGCCGCACGCGCCAATGACGCCTGCCCCTCGTGGGGGCCAGATATTGGCCGATGGTAAGCATGTCGCAGCCGGCAAATGCCAGATCCTTCATCAGCTCGACAATTTCTTTTTCCGTCTCCCCCAGCCCGACCATAAAACCAGATTTGATAAAAACCGGCCTGTCCCCGTCGTTGGCGGAACAGACGACTGAGTTCAGCCGTCTCAAATTCTGCAAAACCGAGAGCGAACGGTCATAACCAGCCTGCGGACGGACTTCCGGCGATAAGCGGCGCACCGTTTCGATATTATGGCTGATAACATCCGGACCGGCCTTAACGACCTTTTGCAGACTTTCGATGTTATCCGCAAAATCCGGAATTAAGACCTCAATTTTTGTCCCCGGGATAAGACAACGCATCTCCTCAATTGTCCGCGCAAACTGTTCCGCTCCCCCATCAACAAGGTCATCCCGCGTGACAGAGGTAATAACTACATAGCGCAGATTCATGCCCTTGACAGCCAGGGCAACCTGATGCGGTTCACCTGAATCTACTGCTGGCGCCCTGCCTGTTTTCACGGCGCAAAACCGGCAGGCCCGCGTGCAAATCCCGCCTAAAATCATAAAGGTGGCCGTCCTTTGTGACCAGCACTTCCCCATGTTGGGACATAAGGCGTCTTCGCAAACGGTATGCAGGCTCGAGCGGCGGAAAAACGTCCGCATCTCTTCAATCTTCTCTTTGTCGGGCAGGTCCTGACGGAACCACGCCGGCAGCCGCTCTATTTTCCCCTCAACCTTCTCATCAACGATACAAGTCATTGCATTTCCTGACTCTCTTGAATAGCTTTAAGCTGCTTCCTTAATTTGATTCTTTCTTTAAAGCCGGCGTAATCGACAATCAATCTGCCGTCGAGATGATCCGTCTCATGCTGAATGACCCGCGCCAGAAGGGCCTCGCAGGCTTTTTCCACCGGCTGATTGTGTTCGTCAAGATACCGAACGACAATTTTTTCCGGACGCCTGACCATAACGGTTACCCCAGGGATACTTAAACACCCCTCTTCCAAAACGCCGGAGCCAAAATAGCGGATGATTTTGGGGTTGACAAAGGCCAGCGGCCCCTCGCCGATATCGGCCACAAAAATGCGCTGATGGATACAGACCTGCGGAGCGGCCAGTCCGATGCCTTTATGCTCATGCATAGTGGCCATCATGGATTGAATCAAGGCGCGCTCAGGCGGGCCAACCTCGGGGACAGGTATGGATTTTTTTCTCAAGCAGGGATCTCCGTAGAGTCTAATTTTTAATTTGATTGTTGTCATCCAAGTGGATAACCTTGGTCCTGGCTTGTCTGGCTTCTTTAGGATCCATGAGAGCGTAACTGAGGACAATGATTTGATCGCCGGCCAGTCCCAGACGGGCCGCCGGGCCATTGAGACAAAACACCCCGGAGCCGGCCTTGCCGGCAATCACGTAAGTCTCAAAACGGTTTCCGTTATTGAGGTTAAGCACCTCCACACGCTCTCCGGAGATGATATCCACGGCCTTCAGAAGGGTTTCATCAATGGTGATGCTCCCCTCATAAAAAAGCTCGGCCTGAGTGACGCGGGCGTGGGCTATCTTGGATTTACAGAATTGGATAAACATAACCAGAAATCCCCCTAAAGCTTGGGTTTGATTTTATCTAACAACTGATCCTTAGACATGGCGCCGACCATCTGCTCAACAGGCTCGCCGTCCTTAAAAATCAAAAGGGTCGGGATAGACATGATATTATACTGGCCGGCCAGCTCCTGCGCATCATCGACATTGACCTTGACAACTTTAAGCTTTCCTTTGAGCTCACTGGCAATTTCATCCACAATGGGACCGATCATCCGGCAGGGGCCGCACCATTCGGCCCAAAAGTCCACCAAGACCGGAACATCAGATTTAACAACCTCGTCTTCAAAGTTTCTATCAGTGACGTTACGAACCATTTTCCTTCCTTTCCTAAATGCCTGCAATATATTAATAAAATCTTAACTCTGATTTACCCCATAAGGGCTTTATTATATCCATATCTTTAAAAGAGTTCAACCTTATTGAATTTCCAAAAGAACCTGCGCCAGATGCTCGCGGCCATCCTTGTCGGTGGCCCGAACCCTGAGAATCCACTTGTCGCTTCCTCTTAAAACCGCATTTTTCTCAAGCCGCGCCAGCCAGGCATGGTCCGCTGCTTGCGTATACGGGCCGGCAACCTGCTCAAACTTGGCGGCGTGTTCTCCTTTGCCGAGCTCAACGACGTAAGAATCAAACCGGCCCCTGACCGTCGCAAAGACATCTATGGATTCCACTTTTTTATCGTCGTTAAGATTATACTTAGTCTGTGTAATTTTCAAGGTCACGGGCCGCTGGGCGATATGCTGTAAGGCGGCTGAGGCATTCAGCCTGCCGGCGCCGGATTTATCATCCCAGCCATCCGTGTACATCTCATCGGCGCTTCGATGAAGGATATCTTCGATGTCGTCGGGAGTAAAATCCGGGTTCTGAACCAGCAATAAAGAAGCGGTCGCGGCCGCCATCGGCGTTGAAAAGGATGTCCCGGACTGCGGGTAATAACCTTCTTGGAGAATGGATTTTCTAAGGCCTTTGCCCGTCCCCGATGCAATGAGGGAAATGATTCTGTCTCCGGGGGCCAAGAGGCCGTTATTAGGGCCTTCGTTGGAGATGGTGCTGCGCGTCCCCTCCATATCGAGCGACCCGACGGCAAAAGCGCCCTTAGCCGAGGCCGGCCCGTGGTCTTTGATATTTTCTCCCACATTGCCGCTGGCAACCGCCGCAAAGACGCCCATCTGCCGCGCGTAATTCAAGGCCTTTCTCTCAAGCTCGGAAATCCCGCGCGAGCCGAGACTTATATTGATGACCTTCGCCCCGTTATCCACGGCGTAATGAATAGCCCTGAAAATATGAAAACTGTTTGTCTTTCCTTCCTCATTGGCAACCTTGACCGGCATAATCACGGCGCCGGGATTGATGCCCGCGATACCGATGCCGTTATTCCAGCGTGAGGCGATGATGCCGGAAATAAACGAACCGTGCCCCTGCAAATCCGTCAAGTCATTGTTGTTATCAAGGAAATTCCATCCCTGGACGTCATCCGTGTAGCCGTTGCGGTCATCATCTATGCCGTTATCGGGGGCCTCATCCTCATTGGCCCAGATATACTGAGGCCCGTCGGGATGGCTCATATCCAGACCGGAATCAATCACGGCGACAACGACATTTTTCTTGTCCTTATCAACAAAATTCCACGCTGACTGCGGGTCATCCACCGGCGTATAGCCGATCTCATGAAGCCCCCACTGATATGGAACGATCTCCTCTTCTTCTGTCCCGCTGGGCGCCCCCAACACCCTCCCGCCCATTCTCATACCGCTTCCTATCACAACAGGCACCGACGGCCCTTCCCCGCCTAAGATACCCAGCAATTTTTTCTTCTTTTTCTTCACGGGCTCGGCGTAATAAGGATCATTGGGAACAACGGGCGGCGCCTCCTTGACGTCTTTTTCCCTGCCTTGATCTTTTCCTTCATCGCGGCCCGTCACCGTATCTAAGGCCTTCGGCGCCATCTTATCCACAAATCCCTGCGCTAGAGACATGGCCTTCTGCTGGAGAAAACTCTGGATGCCCTGCCGGCGAATGGTCATCACCATATCGCTGGCGGCCTGGGCTTTCTGCATGGCCTGCATCACGGCCTCGGGGCTGCGTTTCAATTCATCCTTGGTAATCAGCTCCACCAGCCTTCCCGCGGCATCCAAGACAGCCAGCGCCTTATCATTCCCTTTCTGGCCGCAGGCAATAACCGGCCCGCCGGTTGTAAGATGCTGTGCCGGATCCGCCCCGAACTCTCCAGGATTTTGTTGCAACGGCTGAGGTTCGCCTTTCTTCCCGCTTTTCTTTTTCTCACCACCTCCAACGCCCGCCGGCGGCCTGGATTGGCCTGCAAAATCCTCCTCTTTAAAATCCTTGTTGAAACAATCCCCGCCGTATTTATATCCACGATCGTCGTGTCGTTGGAATTCTTGATTTTCGCACTCACGTTGCCTTCTCCTAGAGGATGAAGCGATACTGCGGTTGCGGAGCCCAAAGCCGCCTCATCAATATTTATGGTCTGTCCTGGGTCAAGGACAATGGTCCATTGAGATCCATCCGGGCGTGTCACAAACGCCTCCACGGCTACGTCACCGGTGTTCCAGAGTGAATTGCCCGTATAAGGAGTATCCAGGTTCAGATGATCATGATGCGCCCCGCCCCCAATAAGCAATGTCTTGCTGGGAAGCTTGGTTTCGATTCTGCCGTCTGGATGCTGGATTTCTACTTTATCATCTGGATATCGAGTTACTGTTTTGCCCTCGGGATATTGCATGACCGTTCTGCCGTCCGGATACTCGGTTTGTATTGAGCCGTCTGTATATCGGGTTTCGATTCTGCCGTCCGGATGGTCGGTTCTGCTCACGCCATCTCGAGTTTCGGTTTTTGTCTTGCCGTCCGGATATCGAGTGACGGTTCTGCCGTCAATGTAGTATCGGGTTGAAGTACTGCTGCCTGGAGCAGGATAATAGCTGCCATCCGGGGAAGGATAGTGGGTGACTGTTTGGCCAAGTGGCGGATAATCGACTTCTAATCTACCGTCTGGGTATTTGGTTACGATTGAGCCGTCTGAACGCCGAGTTACTTCTGGAGGAGTTGTTTCGGCACTCCAGGCCGACGCAACGGGAACAAGCGCCAGCACCAAAATCAATACTGAAAGGATAAACCGTTTCATCGTTTTAATTGAGTCGAAAACGGAGCGACGAAAACCTGGTTGGGGGAAATTTTGTTCAATTCTCAGCGCAGGCGGATCAAGTTTTTTGGAAAGATACAACCCTTAGACGCTGATTACCTTATAATAAATAATGACCTCTGTCAATATAGAAAGAGGGGACATGAATCACTTGGCCAGATATTTTTCCGCCAAAATGGGGACATCAGCGGGAGTGACGCCAGAATACCAGACATTATCGGGATAAACCATGATATTGGTGCCCATGCCGCATTTGCCCAGGCACTTGGCCTGCGCGACACGGATGCGAGGGTGCAGGCCGCGCTCTTTGGCAATGCTGCGCAAGGCTCGGAAAATCTCCTCGCCATGGCTGTCACCGCCACAGCTTGGCTTCTCGCCTTTGGCATCATTAGTACAGACGAAAATCTGTTTTTCATACGGAACGAAATCTTGTTTCATCGGATGTCCTTTCGTATGCCCCAATGGCAAGCATCGGGACATGTCCCTGAATGTGTCAATTACTGAAAATAATGACCGGATTCCGGCGGATGTCCAGCCATCGCAGAAAACGCAGAAGATCCGCCTCGGCCATGGCCACACACCCGGCGGTGGGCTGCCCAGCACCGCGCCAGACGTGCATGAAAATCGCGCTCCCCAAGCCCGGTACCACGGGATCGGTATTATATTCAATGACGACCGCGTATTTGTACAAATCATCGCCGCGCCGCAGGGCCTCGTGCGAAACGGCCGGGACATCCCCGGCGACCCATTGGTTATACTGCGCCGACGCCGGGTCGTCAATCCAAAAATCCCGCTCGGTCACCCGGCGGTAGATAAGCCCCGTCTCGACGGTCTCGTCATACCCGAACGCGCGGCGCAGCGCGAACACTCCCGACGGCGTGCGGCCGTCACCCTCGCGCTTTTCCCCCTCCGGCGCCAATCCATTTTTCCCAATCACGGCCTGAATGGGGAAATCATTCACAAGACGCCAAGAGGATGACGCATCCTCGGACAACTTTTCCCAAAAGTCCACACGCGCCTTAACGGAGGCTGAACCATCAACAGAAACATAAACGACCTGCCGGATATCCTTGTCTAAGCCGTTTAATTCCGGCGGCCGGCCAACCTTATAGGCATGAACAGGAATAATGCGTAAACATAAACCCATAACGAGAAAAAACAAATAGCTTCTATGTCTGTTTTTCATTTGTTATCCACTGCGGGCCGCCCAAAACCCTCGCCACCATCATCGCGGCCACGTTATCCCCGACGGCGTTGACCATCGTGGCCGGCGGGTCAACGAGCGTGCCAATCATCGCCGCCACGGGTAAGGCCTCCGGCGGGAAACCATACATGGAGACGATCAAAAGCTCCCCCAGAAACCCGCCGCCGGGGATTCCGCTCATGACCGTCCCGCTTAAAAGCGCGATACCGACGGCAATGGCGATCGTCCCCGCGCCCTCAAAGGGCATCCCGAAGACACTGAACAAAACAGCAATCTTTAAAATCGCGGACAGACATGACCCGTCCATGTGAATCGTGGCGCCGATAGGGATCACCACCTCGCGGATGTCTTCCGGCGTTCCGATACGCTTGGCCGCGTCGAGATTGACCGGAACGGTGGCCACACTGCTCCCGGTCCCGAAGGCCGTCAATGAAACCGGAATAATGTTCCGCCAGAAAAGCCGCACTCCTGGCCAGCCGCCGGCCAGATACGCGTAGAACGAAAACCCGACGAAAAAGTAACCAAGCGCCAGCGGATAGTACAACACCATCGCACGGCCGTACGTCCCCAGAAGCTGCGGCCCGAAGACGCCGGCCAGATACGCGAAATACGCGCCCAGACCCACCGGCGCGTACATCATGATATAGCGGATCACGTTCATCATCACTTCGTTGCCCGAGGCAAGCCACTCGCGAAACGCGGTCCCTTTTTTGCCCGAAGTAAGCGCGGCAAGCCCGACGAGCATCGCGATAACGATCAAGGCCAACATATTTTTACGCGACAACAGTTCCCCAAAGTCGCTGACCGTAAAGGCGTGAACGATGCGTTCGGCCACGCTTCCCGGGCCGCCGTCCGCCGTCGAAGTCAGCTGGACCGTCAACCCCTGCGCCGGATTAAAGGTCTTGACTCCGACGACCATCAACAGCGAAGAGACAATGCCGGTCGCAATGAACAGGCTGATCGTGATTCCTAAAATGCGGCCGAGCCGGCGGGTATCCGACATTCCGGCGACCGCGGAGGATATCGAAAAGAACACCAGCGGCACAACGACCGTAAAAAGAAGATTGAGATAAATGTCCCCCAGCGGTTTAACGACCTGTGCCCGCTCGCCGAGGCTGACCCCCACGCCGGAACCGACAACCAGCGCGGCCAGAAGCAGTATGGAAGAACGGTAGTTTTGAAAAAACGCATGTTTCATAAGGTCTCCTTGAAGCATTAAAAAGATAATGTGTAACTACTCAGCTCTTCCTCCCCCTCGATGGGG
>MHGQ01000009.1 GCA_001805645.1 Omnitrophica WOR_2 bacterium RIFCSPHIGHO2_02_FULL_50_17
CATAATGGATCTCCACCATCCGGGCCGTCGCGTCCCCTAAATACGTCCACTGAATCAAGTTCGTGTAATTCCCCCCCACCGTGAGCTTCGTGTTCGCCCCGTCAGGACTTAAGCTCACCGTGATCTCCGGCTTAACGGTAAACTGATCAGGAGATTCAAGATACCAGGGCAATTGGATAGGATAATCGACATAGGAAATTCTTACATTAACGTCGGTGCTCTTTAAATCCGCCATCGGCGACCAAACAGCCGTATTGGTGCCATTTTGACAATCGAGATTACCGTTGTTGGCGATCTGCCCGGCGGGAATGGGTGAGTAGCTTCCTCCATCCACGTTTGATTCAATCACCACCTTGGGCCAGGTGACACCGTCGATTTTATATCCGCTTTGGCAGGCCCATTGGATCACCTGGTTTTGAGTGTCCGTCTTGGTCGCGTACCACACCGTGCTGGCGTTAGGCACAGTAATGGATGTGATTGCGCCGCGAATCTTAAAATAAGCCGGATCCTCCGGAAAAACAGCCGTTAATTCCGTTCCCGAAGGCGGAATGGTATCCGTCACGTTGGTAATGCGGATACGGGCGGTCTCGGAAATCCGCCGGTTGGTGCCCATAACTCCGGCAGACCACGCATACTCGTTATTGCCATCACTGCCCGAAGGATAATTATTGATGATCGTAAAAACATAGCCGGCATCTATGTCCGCTTGAGTGAATCCACCGCTGGTGGAATATTGAATCTTAATGTTCCCGATGTTGCCCTGTTTGCCCCACTGGATAGAAGGCGTGGCGATATTGCCCACGGTCCAAGTGTCGATTGATGTCGGCGAGCTGATACTGAGTTTTCCCTTCAAAATATAATCGGCCTTGGTGGCAGCGAGGGAACAAGAAGCATCTTCGCTCTCGCAAATCACTTTGGTCGGATTGTCATAATCGGATACTCTAAAATCTACCGCATTGGAAATATTGGATTCCAAGTCTGGATCCATGCTTGGAATATTCGTCCAAGTCCAATTGCGGTAATCGCCGTTAGCGGTAAAGCAGGCGCCGTCACCGCAGTCGCTGTCAATACCTTGCGCTGGTGTAATGGTAAACCAAGTCCCTTCGCCATGCTGGTATTCCACTTTGAATTTTGTCATCGCGCCGTTGGGTTTCCATTCGATTACTTTATTTCCCGCGATTTCCAGATTATCAGTTGACGGATTCCCGTCTGGAACCACGCGCACTTCCGTAATGCTGCCGATGATGCTGTTGTAGGGAGACGTATTGGGATAGGTCGCCGTGACGGTCTGCCAATTGGCGTTGGCGGCTTCCACTTTGACCCTCACGTTAGGAGATGGGGCGTTGGGAATGTTCCATTGATAAGAACCGTGTTCACCGGAGGTCCCGTCATCAACGGGAACGCCAGTGCCGCCGGTTCTTGAACCGCCGCCGTCTGGGTCGAGAATCGGATTCCAATCCGCTCCGCCGTTCGTTGAATAGGTAATGTTGACTGTACCTAAACTTCCGGAATAATCCCATGTGACGTACTTATCGTTGTTAATCGGCAGATCAATGGGTGTCCCGGGGGGGCTATCATTGACATTGTTCTTAATGTAGACATTAGCAATGGAACCTTTGATGTAAAAATATTGATCTGAATCATCATAAGTTTCAGAATCTCCCACCTTTGAAATGCGCACAACGGCCTCGTTGGTCATGAGGTCGGGTATAGGGGTCCAGTTATATTCACCGGCAGCGGCGTCCACGCTGGTTGCCACAATCCCCCCCTTGTCGGCGGCACACTGAGCGAGGTTGAGCGCACAGTTGGTATCGGGCCAGTTGTCGGCTGTGGTATTTATGTTGCCATCCGCCCCCTTACCGCCGTTGGTTGAAAAGTTGATTTTAAGCGATGGCGCACTCCCTACGGGCGCACCCCACGTAATCAGGTAACTTCCCCCCACAACCACAATGGCCGAGTTGTCGTCGGGGGTCAAGAGGTCCAAAACCGGTTTAATCTTGAACGGCGTATCCGTGCTGTCGGCCACGGTTGAATCAATCGCTGATGACACGGTGATAATCGCTGACTCCGCCACATAAGCTGAGGTGATAGTCCACGGGAAAGGTTTAACGTCCGTGCTGGGGGCAATCGTATAGGAATTGGCGTAGGGGGCGCCGTCGTTGTCGTAATAAAGAACAATCTTGACGTTGCCTGTGCCTGTTTGATTCCAGTCGATGCTCATCGGATCGTTCACTTTAAAGTGAGGCGTCGGCGGGGCATTGGGTGAGGTGACGGTAATGCCGATCCGGATCCTAAAATTGGCGCCTGAGATCCCGTAAGTGGACATCACATCGTTCGGGTCGGTGCGCACATAGGGGTTATCCAAGCTTTCGACCAAAATCCGCCCTTTGGTCGTGGCAGAATCAGGAATCAGCCATTCCAAAGTGTAATTCGTCGGATCGCCAGCGTCTTCTTGAAGGTTATACGCCACCGATTCGGCATAGCATGGCGGCGAACCACCGCAGGCGGAGTCTGGACGCCTGACGAGACTGGCAAAATCATCCGTGCTGTCGGTTTCGTTCACGCCCTTGCCTTCGTTCGTATCCAGACGGACCCTCACATTTCCCACATTGCCGCGGGCCCGCCATCGGATAAATCGCGGTGTTGCGTCACCGATCGCATAGGTTTCACCACCGGCGGGTTCAGCAATCAATCGATCCGTAGAGCCGTTATAGATGGAGCCGCGGACCTGGAACGGCGGGGTTTCGGCCGTGGCTTCAAGATTGGCGTTCCCTTTATGGGTTAAGCCGGTCAATTTGAATTTGCTGTTTTTCGTGCCGCCGACATCAATCACATTTTGGCCGCCCGAATCCGTGACAATGGGAGTCCAGTTGAACGTCGTAGACTGATCGGTCCCTTCGGGCCCCGGCACGGATGGGGGCGTGATGACGGTCGTATTGCCGCTGTGATCGTAAATAATTTCAAGATTTCCAAGCGTTCCCAGCTTTTTATACTGGATGCTGTAAGGAACGCCGACAATGAGCGTTGAGGCCCCGGTCGGAGCGCTCGTAAGAATTTTCCCCTTAATCGTGAAGGCCGCGGAGTCACCGTAGACATAAGTGTCATTCGGAACGTCCGCTTTCACGCGGCCCCTGATAGTGTTATAGCCAATGGCATCCGGAACCTGCCAAAGATAACCAGAGTAATCACTCATGGCCGCCCCTCCAGGATTCACATTGTTCGGATAGGTCAGCGCGCCCGTGTCATAACGAAGAAGCACGTTGCCGGGCAGTTTGCCTTTGGTGATCCAGGTAATATTCTTGAAGGTGCCGGAGTCAGCCGGATCGCTCACTTCCAATGTGGGAGATGGAACTGCCGCGTTAAGGAACTGCTTTTGGATAATGAGGTTGCCCGTGGATTGGTTGCCGGTTACTGAAGAATCCACGCCGCCTTGAGCGTCAAGGGCGACTATTTTGAGTCGGATTTGGGCGTTCCGGTCACCGCCGATGACCCAGTCGGGGTCATGGGCATCCGTGGCGCCGGGATCGGTCGGGGTGCCGCAGTCACTGTAATTTTGCCCCGGATCGGCACCGTATCCCACGCACCAGGTATAGGCCTCGTTAGCCGAAGGAACCGTCGCAATATTATAAGGAAAGTTGTCAACCCCGCCGTCTAAAGAATAGCTGATTCTCACATTACCGATTCCGCTGCCATTTCGGCCCCAAGTAATCGACTTCTGCTCACCGATTTTCCAAGGCGTCGCGCTCCCATTCAAAGAATCTCCTGTAAGAAGCACGCTCCCCGTGACGGAAAATTGAGCGGAATCATCATAAGTATTGGATTCGTCGCCGACAAGCTGAACCCGGACGACTGTAGTCGAGGAGGGCAGGTTGGCGTTGTTGGGAATGGTCCAGGAATAATTGCTGTAAGTTTCGGGGGGCTCAGCGACGTTGTTGGTTGCCGTGGCATCAACGTCCGTCCAATTATCGCCGCCGTTTACCGTGTATTTTAATTTTACCGTGCCCCAGTTCGCGCCTGAAGGGGTCGGATCCCAGCGGATTTCAACCGTATCACCGATACCAAACGGCGGGGTTTCAACAAAGCGGACGTTATCGATTTTTCCCTGAATTTTAAAAGTATCGGATGAATCAGCCACGCCCGTTGTCTCGTTGGGCTCATCTGTTTTATAAACTTTGAGCACGCAGTTGGTGCACGGCATCGGATTGGGCGTGGGAATGGTGCCGCGCGCCGTCGTACAGCTTGAATTCGTAAAATGGTTCACGCTGCCCCAAACGAACTGCTGGGCTGAGGCATCAACCGTTAAGGCAGCGCAAGGACCGCCTTCATTGGTGTAAAGACCTCCAGGAGATGGCGGTGGGGCCGGCAAAACAGCGTAATCGCTGCTGCCATCCCCGTTATAATCGAGGTCGATGTAGACATTGCCGATTGTGCCGGCGGCGCTCCAGGTAATCGTGTATTGATTGCCGACCCGCATGATACTGCTTGAAACCGGGCTTGTGACCGTAATTTTACCCTTTACGGTGTAAGGACCTTTTTGGTCATAGACGAGATTCGGGTTAGCTTCTTCAAGAATCCGAATGCCGACGTTGGTTCCTACAATGTTGGGCGGCTGCCAAACATAAGTGCTGCCTGACCCGCCGGCAGAAAGCGCTGTGGCAGAGGTCGGTGTCGTCATCGTGATCCAGCAGGATGTGTCGCTCAAATCTCCGGGCGTGGCTTCTGCCGAGCATCCTGACCAATTAGTCGTGTATTTAAGGCGCACATTCCCCAGACCGCCGGGATGCGACCATGTAACGTTGGTGTTTTGCCCCACCCTTAAAATCGTTGCCGTCGTCGGCGCGTTAAGCGTAACGCCGGCCTTGATTTGGAGAAATCCGTCGCCGCCGTCGGGGGCGGTGTCGTTGATTGTCGTGTCGGCGGGCCACTCGACTTTGATTTTAACGTTCGTGTTCTGCACCGTGCTCGTGTCAAGCAGCCAGCTGTAGCACTTATTGCTGCCGCAGGTAACCGGCGTGATGGGATTCGTCACGCCAGGAGGCGTTGAATAACCGGCGCCGCCGGGGTTATAAAGAAGATTAAAGTTCGGGACCGTGCCGGTGACATTCCATTCGACGGTATGGGGCCTGCCCACGATAAATACGTCGGTATCGATGGGGTTTACGACCGTGATGTTGGGTCGAATTGTAAAATTACCCGTCATGGTGTTGGAGAGAACCGGTGTGCCGCCGACGGCGGCGACTTGAAGCAGTTTAATCCTGCCTTGAGCCGTAGGGGCGTCGGGGATAGGATTCCAGTTCCAGCTTATAACTGTATCCGCGTTCACGGTAGCCAGCAAGTTGCCGGTCGGATATAAGTCCGTCGTATTAGGAAAGGTGCTGGCGGCTCCATTCGTATCAAAAAGAATCTTGATATTTCCAATATCACCGTTGACATTCCAGGTAATATAGCGGTTTGTCTCTCCAATGACCCACGGATCTCCCGGACTGGGGCCGGTGAGATTCAATGTGCCCTCGATGGAGAAGACGGCATTGGAAACATCGAAATTGCGCGATGTGCCGTTGTAACTGGTATCGAGTTTTATTTTGATTTTACTGCCGATAATATTGGTGCCCCCGATTGTTTCCGGGATTGGATTCCACGTATAAGAGCACAAGCCGGTTGAATCGCAGGAGGCCCCTCCGACATTGATGCCTGAGGCAATCGTTTTATCGTACGTAGGATTCGCCTGATCTCCGTCCAAGGCGAGATAAATCGTCATCGTGGCCGCATCCAAATCTGCCGCCCGTCGCCACTTAATCTGCCGCGTCGTATCGCCAATATTCCACGTCTCACCGCCGTTGGGGCTAATCACATCCACGGGAGGGAACTCTGGCGTAAAAGCGGTCAAGCTGAAGGTGCCCGTGCCTTTTCGAGCAAAAGTCAAAGTGGGCGACGTCGTATCAGTTGAAGCTGCAGGATCTGAGCCGTTCAGCACCGCTGTAAAACGACAGCCATCCGACGCGCCGCCCGCCGTGTTATTACGGGCAGAATAGAAAACAATTGACCTGAGTGGATCCGTATCGTTATAAACAGGCGTTGAGCTGTTGTTCCATACTAATGTTGAGGTCGTAGTCTGTGCCTGGACGTAAGTATTGTTTGAAAATGTCCCCACAAACCATCGGATCGCGAGTGCAGCCTTGGATGCGGCCGCTACATCCCTCTTGAACTCTATCTGTGTCGTGCTGTTAAACTTTGCCTCAACTGCATAAGCTGCAGCATCTGCGGAGGCGTTTGCACTGCGTACGGTAAAATGGATAAATGATTTGCTCGTGTCTGAGCCGACGCTCGTGATATCTTGAGTGACCGCAGTGGTAGAACCCGAGGCGATAATGGTCTGACCCGTTTGCACACTGATATCGCGGTCAAATTCAAGAATCTGCCAATAGACGTCCTCGGCCTGGCCGTTACCTGCGGAGGGATCGTCGCGGTCCAGAGTCAGTTGACTCGAAACATTATTGCTCACATTGGTAAATTCGCCCGTGACCGTAAACGTAGAATCATCTGTATCGGTAAGCCCGGCTTTTACAGGCTTGGTTTGAACAAAAATAAGAGAGCGGGTCACATTGATCGAAGGGCTAAAATCGATCACCTTATTGATGTTCGGTTTAATGCCAAAAGTTGAAACGCCGCGGATAACGGTAGCGCCTGTGTCAAATTCAATAGCTTCAAAGCTCACCTGAGGCGTACTCGCTCCCGTACCACTCGAATAACGGGTGAAATAAATGGTTTGGTTATCACCAAAATAAGCGACGATCCTTTCAGTATCTGGAATATTCTGTGTGGGTGTTACATTGACGAGCAAGATGGTTTTTGACAAATCAAACGCAGAACTCGCCGGAGTCTCAACGTAGGCGTTGGCGCAAGGGATGGTGCCGCCTGCGGCTTGATCACCTGAAACCATGACGTCCATTTCGCAGAATTGATCAGTCGTTGATGAGAAGTCAATACTGCCTCTGACCACGCGTTTTATTTGAAATGCCTCTGCCTGCGTTGTTAAAAAGAAAATAATGAGGCCGAGAAACACTCCACCGGCCGTTGCAAAAATCCTTTTTTCAGTGTATGAGTCAGATCTCATCGATCCCCCTCACTTGAGTAAAGCGACGGATTCTGAACGGAACGCTTGATAAGTCTTATCTTCTTTACCACCGTCTCATTTTTTTCTTCAGGCGTTCCCTGATTTATAACCGTTTTTTCACAAACAAGCTCCACACGATCCCCGGGTTTAATGTCCGCGGTCGTTTTATAACCGTTCAACTCCACTTCCTCATCAATCGGAAGGAACTTTTCGTATTCCGCATTTTTCGTGCGGCTGTAGACAATGCTGAGCATTCTCCCTTCAATGCGGACAACCTCGCCTTTGACATTCTCCAAGGTCTTAATCTGGACGGGTTCTGCTGCATCGGAAGCGGCCGGCGCCGCGGCATAAAGTTTCCCTGTCATCATCAGCCCTGCGGCGAGGAAGATTAAAAATATCTTGAGTCTTAAAAACGCACAATCTCGTCCCATTCCTTTATCCATTTCCCGGCCTCCTGACACTCACAAACGAAAAATCCCGCTGGCCTGTCCCGCCATCGGCGGTGGTTCCCGCGGGCCGATAACTGAGCATGCCCTCCATCCTGTCCCCCTGCCAGTCCCCGCGCCAGCTCACTATTTCCCCTTCGGGATTCCTTTGAATCGTCTTCCAGGTAATAGTGCCGTTATTCTGAATGACCGCGGTGTAGCGCGTGCTCGAAAATCCACGGTTTTTAAAATAATGCGATTCAAATGACCTGCCCGCGAATCTTATTTTGTCCTTAATGAGGACATTGTCTCCAAAGTCAGAAGCCGGCATGAGTTCCAGCTCCCACGTCGTGTCGTTGAGGTCGGGCTTGGATAAAACCACGTCCTGCGGCGTAACCTTGGCCAAAGAGACGGACGGCTCCGCCGTGTCTTGCAAAACGGAAACAATGCGCGGGGCCGCGATATTTGCCTGCAGCAAGGAGAATCGCGCGTTTAAATTCCAATAAAGGGAATAGCCGCTGACCATGACGGCGAGCATAAGGGCGCCGGATAACGCCCACAGCCTCTTCGTCATGAAGTTCAAAGCCGCGGGCGGCGCAGTTATTAAGGAAGGAACCGCGTCTGCCGTGTCGTCTTTCATCTGCTCCTGCATCCGTTCCTTAACATCATGGACGAATTCTTCCGAACCGAGAAACGCGCCGCGGTATAACTTCTTATTAAGGAATTCAAGCTCATGGGAATCGGCCGCGGACATAAAACGCTCGTAAGAATTCTCTGACATACCGTCCGGGAAATCCTTCAAAACCTCCTGAACTTCCTCTTTAATATCAACGGCTGAAATGACGGACTGTTCAATGCCGCCGGCAAACGCACAGTAACTTGTGTAAGGATATTCTTGAAAATGGCGGACCAGCCCCGCCTCCAAGGGGAGCAGATGGACAAAACGGTTCAGCCGTGTCAAATAAGGGGTTTTCTCAATGAGGATGGAACGGAAACGTTTAGGGAAAAGCGGCCCTTTGCGCTCGTAGCGGCTGTTGTAATATTTAGTGTATTGCGGCGTGATTTTTTGCATGACCTGAGAAATGGGGTTTTGATCGCGAGGCTCCATTAACAAATAGAGACGGGTGGGAAGAAGCGCGTAGGCAAAAAGCTTAAATTGAAATTCTCCTTTGTATTTGCCCAGAAGCTCAAGATATTTCCAATAGTCCGCCTGATCCTTGAACACAGGCTCATGCTGAGGCCCGTCCATGGTCACAAGATAAACGGCGTCTTTGAAATGAACCCTCGGCAATCTGGGCATCAAAACCACCCCTTCTTTTTCTTTTTCTTCAAATCACTCGTCTCATCTGACTTCAATGTCTCTTTCACAGCGCCTTCATCAGCGGGTTTTCCCGTTTCAAGTCCCTGGTCCGTATCCTCAGACGTGGAGCTCTCGGGGATCTCCACCATCGAAGAGCTTGTAAAGCTGTATTCCTCGACTTTGCCTTCCTCCATCTGCCTGTTGATCGAGCCTGTCATGCTCTGCTCTGACCATTCTCCGCGCCAGAACATCACTTCTCCTTTACTGCTTGTCTGCATCGTTTCCCAGACGGTCGGCCCTTCTTCAGACTCTGAAACTGTCAATGTGTAGTTGGTTGGGGTAAACCCTAATTTAGAGGAAGCCTTGGAGCGGAAGAGATTATCCTGAAAGGTGAGGACATCAGGCCCGTCAAGGGCTTGTTTCCCTGAAGAAGACTTAATAGTTACCTGCCATTCCCCGCCGTTAAGCTCCTGTTTTTTTGCCTCAATTCTTTTACGAATCTCCGCCTGCTTCTTACTGATATCCGCCGCCTGCGCCGGTACCGGCATGAATATCAAGCCTAAGCATATAACCAGCGGTGTCAGCGTTGTCCAGCGCCATGTTCTCCAGATTCCTTTCTCCATTTCTTCCCCTCCCCAACTTGATTCGGCGAAAGTGCCTGGCACTTTCGCATGGGTTAATAAAAAAAGGCCTGATTTTTGCCTCATTTTCATCTTGTCTCACCCTCGGTGCCTGGCACAAGCCTTTATCATAAAAAAAATCTCAGGCAGTTGCCTGAGATTTAAATACTAAAACCTCCGAACTTTCGGCAGCCTGCCAGCCCCACTTTTTGCGGGGTGCACCGCTTTGCGCCGCCAGGTTACCCTGGCTTTGCCTTTTCGAGCACTTTGTATTTTCTAGGTAAAGAATATACGATAAACAGTGTCTTGTCAAGGCCGACCTTTATAAATTTTTCTGCCCAACACTTATCTCACTAAGGATCTAATGGTTAGCGCCAGGTGCACGATAGTCCGATAACCTCTTACTTTAGATATTTCGCCAAATACCGCTTTGCCTCCTTCAAGAACGCCTCGGCTTCTTCCAAAGCAATATGCATCGCCTCTTCATCGATAAAAGAAAAAATTTCATAATCACCATTTTCCCTGTCGCTTTTAAGATTTGATAAGAATCGGCCGAATTTCTTGTCGAATTTGCCTGTCTTGACAAAATACAAACCAAAAAGATTCAAAACCCCTCGATGGGTCTTGGCGGACAACCCTTCGCTCAAAAGAAGAGCCTGCGCAGCATGAAAGGCGCTGTAATACGCCCTGGAAACGGCGTCATCGTAAGCCTCGACCCTCATCAGTTCCTGTGCTGCACGCAGCTTTTCATCTGCTTTCGCTAATAGACCTTCCAATAATTTCTTGGTTTTTTTATCCAATTCTGACACCCTCCTTTAAGACATTCGTCATAAAAGGCGTGCGCATCTGGCGAAGCCGCCGGAATTCCTGCGTTTTATATATTTTAAGGGAGATATCCCGGCTCGTTTCCAGCAGAATGTCGATGGCGATATCATAAAGACGGTCCCGGAATTCCCGGTTAGGCTGATCGGCGATAACAAGGATATCATAATCCGAATCCGGCCGCTCGTCCCCGCGCGCCCGCGAGCCGAACAAATACATTTTTTTTATGCCGATCTTCAAACCGGCCGCTTCAATGCCCTTGACAAACTTCTCGACAATCTCATCTGTCCGTTTTTTGATCATTTTGCTGTTTCCCCCACCGGAGGAGCAGGGATTGATTCCTGGATAGGCGGGACTACCGTACCGGGCGGTGCGGGTGTCGGTTCTGGTGCTTTTTCGCCTTTTCGCCTTAGTGTGCCGCTGACCAATTTCCCTTTTAAATAATATTCTTTCATATTTCCTTTACTGTCCTGCACATGAAGGGACCCCTGCACCATCTCATCCTCCGAAACCTCGCCCTTCCAGAACGATGTCTCATCTTTCCTGATTTGCATGGTCTCGAATGTCGTTACACCGTCTCCCCTGACCGAAACGGAATAATTCGTAGGGCCATATCCCTTGCGTTCATAATCCCGGGAAGTGACCTGACGGCCGGAGAAAACAAGCGTATCCTTTTCAGTTTTTTTCTTTCCTCGGGCGGTCCAATAGGTTAATTCAATATCCCATGTTGTCCCATCCAGGACAAAAGGCTGCGGCTTAGTTGTGGCCGTCTCTGCCAGACTTTCCTGAGGAAGAAATTGTTGAGATGCCAAGACAGCCAGAAGAAATATCGCCAGACCTCTTCCAGATACATTATCTTTGCCGCGTTTCATTGGTTTTTAAACGATATGATGACCGTAAACCGCTGCGATCTCTTTTTGATATTTCCCGGAAACGGCGGAAAGGGCAGCGCCTCCAAAAAGTGCTGATAAAGGATTTCTTTAAGCCGCTCATCCGTCGTGCCGAAAAATTGCGGCTTCTCTTTTAATGAACCGTTGGAGAACAGCTCAAATTCGATCCTGACATAATCCTCGTGATTTTGGTAGGCAAGAAAATCGG
>MHGQ01000010.1:0-12148 GCA_001805645.1 Omnitrophica WOR_2 bacterium RIFCSPHIGHO2_02_FULL_50_17
CAAACGCATACAGCGGAACATTTGCCTAAATATAAAAAAGTCCAATTGGGGGGATATTATACCCCGGAAAAGCTGGTAACCAGAGTTTATAATTCTATTCAACCATATTTGTTGAGTAATAAAAAAAATGTTGTGATATTTGATAGCGCAGGTGGGTGTGGAGCATTTTTAGTTAATATCAGCAGAAACGACTATCGGATAGCAGACTGTGATGATGAGGCGTGCGCATTTTTAAGGCAACGGTTTGACACAGATAAAGTATTTCGGACAAATTCTTTGATTGAAGTTCATCGGGATAAATACTCTATACCCTCTTCCGCATTCTTAATAATAATTGGGAATCCTCCTTATAATGATATAACCTCAGAGTTTAAAAACGGCGAGAAGGGGCGAAATATATGCGATGAAGATTTATACGATAGAGATTTGGGGATTTCATTTTTAAAATCGTACAATAAGCTAAATGCAGATATAGTCTGCGTGTTGCATCCTTTGTCATATTTAATTAAAGAAGCTAATTTTAAGCGGTTACGTGATTTTAGAAATAACTACAGATTAATAAAAGGAGAAATATTCTCGAGTGCATTATTTTCCGGAACGGGCTTTGGTAAATTTCCTATATTGGTTGCGCTTTACGAGAGAAATGCAGAGGGAATGGCATTCGATTATATCAGGAGTTTTAGGTTTAATATATTAGATAGTGACAAGACATTTGTTTTATCTGACTTTAAAACTACGGATGGGTATATTAATAAATATCCTCCCAGGAAAAATGACATAAAGAGTTCTCCTATCGGATTGTATTATTATACGTTTAGAGATTTTAATTCCTTGAGAAAGAATGCTTCTTTTATGGTTCAAAAGCACCCCAATGGCATTGTCGTAACACTGGAAAATTTTTATAAGTATTCATATCTTTATGCGCTGAAAAATTTGTTCAACCCAGAAGATCCATGGCTGTATGGCAATTTATCCCCGCTTGTTAATACAGAGGATGTAGAAAAGAACAAGAAACTTTATGTTTCTTATTCCATTAAAAATAATCGTATTTTTGATCAAATAGAGAACACAACTAAAGAAATAGCCGATTTTTATAAAATTAAATTGGACAACGAAGGTGATGTCAATAGGATAGAAAATAAAATTAAAGACAAATTTAAAAACTTTGCGTTTTATAACCACTGTCATCTGAAGAGCGAAAAGCGATTTTTCGATCAAAAATTTGCCTGACGCAATACTATGCTCAATTATTTAGCGACATTTTCAGGCGGGATTGTCTTTCGATTCTTCCGGTATCTCGGGGAAATAACACTTCTTTTGGGGCAGACTCTTTATCTTATCTTTGTCCCTCCCTTTAAAGGGTCCCGCGTCCTTATTCAGGCCAAGAGAGTCGGTCCGGGAAGTTTTCTTATCTCAGCCCTTGTCGCGTTCTTTATCGGCATGATTATGGCCCTGCAGATGGCCTATCAAATGACCAAATTATCAGCGGAGATTTACATCCCTAACGTGATTGCCGTTTCGCTTACCAGGGAGCTGGCCCCTGTCTTGACCGCCTTGATTGTGGCCGGAAGGATCGGTGCCGGGATTACGGCGGAACTGGGCTCTATGACGGTCACCGAACAGGTAGAGGCCCTGCAGGCCTTTGCGGTCAATCCTGTCAAATATCTGGTTGTCCCGCGGTTTCTGGCCCTGGTCTTGATGCTGCCTGTCTTGACTATCTTCGCGGATTTGGTGGGGCTGGTGGGTGGATTCATTATCTGTGTCTTCAAACTTTCCATCAGTCCGCCGCTGTATTTTACGATGGTCATCGAGTCTCTGGAATTAAAGGATATCTTTACGGGATTATTCAAAACGATTTTTTTTGGCGCGATTATCGCCTTGGTCGGCTGTCATCAGGGGCTGAATGTCAAAAGCGGCGCCGAGGGGGTGGGGTTGTCCACCACGACATCGGTCGTGGTTTCCTTCATTTTAATCATTATGGCGGACTGCCTGTTTACAACGGTATTCTATTTTATCTTTCAGGTCTGATGATCGAGATATCGCGGCTGTGCAAAACATTCGGCAGTAATATTGTCCTGAACAATCTTAATTTAACGATCCCGGAAGGCGAGACCAAGGTTGTCATCGGCCGTTCGGGGACCGGCAAGAGCGTTCTCTTGAAAAATATTATCGGCATCCTCAAGCCGGATTCGGGCTCCGTGAAGATTGGCGGGGTGGAGGTAACGTCCCTTTCCGAAAGAGAATATAACAAGATTCGCATGAAGATGGGCATGGTCTTTCAGGGCGGCGCGCTTTTCGATTCGATGAACGTGGCTGAAAATGTGGCCTTTGTTCTGAATGAATTTATGAGCCTGGATGAAAAAACCGTCCGGGAGAGGGTCGCCAAATATCTGGCCATGGTAGGCTTGCAGAAGATTGAGCATATGATGCCGTCCCAGTTAAGCGGCGGGATGAAAAAACGCGTGAGCCTGGCCAGGGTCCTGTGTATGGAACCCGAGATCATCTTTTATGATGAGCCCACGACCGGCGTTGACCCCATCACGGCGGATGCCATCAATAATCTGATTGTCGAGTTAAGCCATAAGTTAAAGGTCACCTCTATTGTCGTCACCCACGATATGAGCTCCGCCTATAAGGTGGCCGACAGCATTGCCATGTTGTATCACGGGCAGGTGATTGCCGAGGGGACGCCCGACGCGATCCGCCACACCACGCATCCCGTGGTGAAACAATTTATTCATGGGGAAGCCCAAGGGCCTATTACAGAGGACGAGAATTTAATCTTTGGACATATCAAGTGAATACTTAAGATGTGAAGGGGGATTAGGATTAACAGAGGATTAGAGGATTAAAGAGAGGGGAATCTATGCCGAAAGAATCGAATCTGGAGTTTAAAGTTGGCCTATTTGTTCTTGCCGCCCTGATCGGCCTGACTATTTTTATCTTTTCGGTCACGGATTCCTCCGTCCTGGCAGAGGGGAAATTGTTAAAGGTCGTTTTCGGATTTGCCAACGGCCTGAAAAAAAGCGCCCCTGTGCGCATTGCCGGGGTGAGCGAAGGCATCGTCCGGGATATCCGTTTGTTTTTCGATTCCAAAGACGGAAAGACTAAAGTGGAAGTCGAGTTGTGGGTGAAAAAAGACATCAGGATTCCCCGGGATTCGGTGATTACCATTAACCAATTGGGATTGATGGGCGAGAAATACGTCGAGGTTATTCCCGGCACGGATGCGAAGAGCTTCTTGGAGGAGGGCCAGCTTCTTTTGGGGAAGGACCCCATTGCCCAGGAGGCAATTTCCGAAAGGATCATGGAGGTCGCCGGCAAACTGGAGGATTCCATCGGCGGCATCAGTAAAATCGTCAACGATGAAAAGAATCTAGATTCTTTAAGCGCGACTTTTGAAAATTTAAGCCTTATGACAGGCAGTCTCAAGGACATTCTGTCGGACATCCAGGAAGGAAAGGGAACTGTGGGGAGACTCTTGTATGACGAGCGGCTCTATGACGACCTGCAGGGTATGACCGCGGATCTTAAGGAGAACCCGTGGAAGCTGCTGTATCGTCCTAAAAAGCGCAAAGAGAACTGATTGTCAAAGATGAAAACCAAGACATTGTTTGTTTGTCAGAATTGCGGGGCCCAATCCCCCCGCTGGGCGGGCCGGTGCGCCGCCTGCGAGAGCTGGAACAGCTTTGTTGAAGAAAGCATCCTGCCCCCCGGCGAAGAAAGAAGAGGAGGGGCTTTTAAAGAGAAGCCGATCCTTCTTCATTCCGTTACGGCGGACGCCGAGAGGCGGTGGACAACCAATATCATGGAGCTGGACCGCGTCTTAGGCGGCGGGATTGTCCAGGGATCGGTCGTCCTTATCGGCGGCGATCCGGGCATCGGGAAATCCACCCTGGCCCTTCAGATAGGGATAGCCTTAAGCCGGAAAGATTTTAAAATTCTTTATGTGAGCGGCGAAGAGTCTGTAAGACAGACGGGGATGCGCGCCCGGCGCCTGGGGGCCGAGGAGAGCAACGCTTTTTATATCGTCAATCAGATAGACTTGAATGCCATCCTGGAATATATCAAGACAATCCATCCGCATGTGGTCGTCATTGATTCCATCCAGGTTTTGTACAGCGCGGATATCTCTTCCTCGCCGGGAAGCGTGAGCCAGGTCAGGGAATGCGCGGCTGTCTTGACGCATCTGGCCAAGTCTCAAGGGATATCTTTGTTCATTATCGGCCACGTGACCAAAGACGGGATGCTGGCCGGCCCGCGGGTCTTGGAGCATATTGTGGATACGGTCCTTTATTTTGAGGGGGAGCGTTATTCCACATACCGGATCCTGCGGGCGACCAAAAACCGCTTCGGTTCCACCAACGAGATCGGTGTCTTTGAGATGGCCTCCGGCGGACTCGTCGAGGTATCTAATCCTTCGGAGATATTCCTTTCGGAGCGGCCGCACGACGTGTCGGGGTCCGTCGTTGTCCCGATTATCGAAGGGACAAGGCCGTTTCTCGTCGAGGTGCAGGGGCTGATAAGCCGCTCGAGTTCCGGCATGGTGCGGCATAAATCGCAAGGGTTTGACCCGAATCGTCTCGCCATGCTGGTGGCGGTTCTTGAGAAACGGCTGGGATTAAACCTGCAGGACAAGGATGTCTTTTTGAATGTGGTGGGAGGGGTCAAACTGATGGATCCTGCGGCTGATCTGGGGGTGGTAACGGCCCTGGCCTCGGCCCTTTTGGATAGACCGGTGTCTTTTGATACGGTTATCTTAGGCGAGGTGGGGCTTTCTTCAGAGGTGCGAAGCGTCAGCCAGGCCGCGGCCCGTATCCAGGAGGCTGAGCGGCTGGGATTCAAAAAATGTGTCATCCCCAGGAGCAATATGAAAAACGCGGCGGATATAAGGAATAAAGACATCACGTTGATTGAAGTCGAAACGGTTAAACAGGCCCTGGATGCCTTAACCCATTAAACTTAGGTTTAACCATAGGAGTCGTGCATGACGATATCATTTATCCGGAGCTTATTCTTAATGATGAGCGGTGTGGTCGGTTATTATCTGGGCGTGTTAAGCACGCATCCTATCTTAGGCGCTCAATTGGGGTGTTTGTGCGGCCTGATTATCATCTTTCTGGAACATCAGTTCCGCCGGGTGTCGGTCTCGGGGCTCTCCAGCATGGTGTTCGGGCTCCTGTTGGGGATTTTTATGGCCAAGCTTCTGTCGGATATTATTTCTCTTCTGCCGCTGGGGGAGTTTGTCCATTCCGTCTCGCGGGTCATCTTGACGCTTGTCTTTTCGTATTTCGGCGCGGTGATGGCGCTGCGGGGGAAAGATGAGTTTAACGTGATTATTCCGTATGTCCGTTTTAAGAGGCAGGATTTCCGGGAAGAGGATGTCCTCTTGGATACGAGCGCTATCATCGACGGACGGGTGGGGGATATCTATAGAACGAATTTTTTAACAGGCCGTCTGGTGGTGCCCCGGTGCGTCCTTAAGGAGCTGCAGAAGATCGCCGATTCGGCCGATGATATCAAGAGAGAGCGCGGCCGCCGCGGTATGGAGCTTTTGCACATCATGCAGAAAGATGCCAGGACAGAGATTCACATCCATGAGGATGAACTTCCGGAAAACTTAGGCGTCGATGAAAGGCTTGTGAAGATAGCCAAAATGCTGGATGCCCGGATATGCACGACGGATTTTAATCTGGGACGTATCGCCGCCCTGCAGGGGGTGGAGGTATTGAATATCCATGAGCTCGTTAATGCCCTTAAGTCCGTTATTATAAACGGCGAGAGGCTGGATGTCCGCCTGGTGAGGGAGGGCAAAGAGCCTCATCAGGCCATTGCCTTTTTGGAAGACGGGACAATGATTGTCGTCAGCGATGCCCAGAAGTTCATCGGGAAGAAAGTTCCTGTGGTTGTCGCCTCGACTTTGCAGACCCAGGCCGGCAAGATGATTTTTGCAAAGCTGGAAAAGGTGGATGAAGACCGCAGATGAAGATTCAGGCTATCATCGCCGCGGGGGGCTTAGGGACACGGTTGGCGACGATCCGTCCCAAGCCCCTGGTCATGCTCAACGGCAAGCCGCTCTTTGTCTACAGCCTGGAGGTCTTTGAGAAGAGCTCTTTGATTGACAGCATCATCGTAGTCACTCACGAATACCATGTCATGGATTTTGAGGATATCATCAGGCAGTACGGTCTGAGGAAAGTCGAGAGAATCGTTATCGGGGGGCGCACGCGCTGTGAATCGGTTTACAACGGCCTTCAGGCGGTTGATGAAAAGACCGAGGTTGTCGTCATCCACGACGGGGCACGGCCCCTTCTTAAACCTCAGACCCTCTATGAGGCGGTCATGCAGGGAAAGACCCACGAGGCGGTGGTGGTAGCGGTGCCTGTAAAGCCGACGATCAAGCGGATTAACCTGCAGGGGATGTTTGTCGAGGAGACGCTTAAGCGGGAAGAATTATGGGAGGTTCAGACCCCCCAGATTTTCAAGAGGGCGGTCCTCTGGGAGGCGCATGCACGAAAGACAGAAGCCTGTCCCGCCACAGGAGGGGAAGACCCGACAGATGACGCCGTTTTGGTGGAACGGTTGGGTGTCAAGGTCAAGGTCGTCCGCGGGGATTACGACAATATCAAGATTACGACCAAAGAGGATTTAATCGTTGCCGAGGCCTTCTTGAAGAACAAAAGCAAAGAAGGCGTGACGTTGAGCGAAGGTCAAACGGCGTAAGAAAACCGGCATATGCAGCAGCGCATCGGTATAGGTTATGATATTCATCGTTTTGTTGAGGGACGAAAACTCATCCTGGGCGGGGTGGAAATCCCTTTTTCCAAAGGCTTGGAGGGTCATTCGGATGCCGATGTCCTCCTCCACGCGCTATGCGACGCCCTTTTAGGGGCCGCGGGCAAAGGGGATATTGGGGAACATTTCCCCAACACGAATCCGAAATACAAAGATGTCTCCAGCCTTGTTTTGCTTCAAGATGTCTACGACTTGATCGTGAAGGACGGATACGCCGTCTCCAACGTTGACACGGTGCTTCAGGTGGAAGAGCCGAGTCTGAAATCTTACAAGCCTCAGATGAAGGCCAATATCGCGAAGGCATTGCATATCGGCGAAGGCTCTGTTAATATCAAGGCAACAACACAGGAAGGGTTGGGGGCGATCGGACAGGGGCAGGGCATAGCGGCCTTTGCCTGTGTCCTGCTTGTGAAGGGATCCATAAAGACAGAGGGTTCTTAATGGCAATATTATGGGCAATGGCAGGATTTGTCGTGTTGGTGGCGGTATTTTTTTCCGAGGAGGTCAGATCGGCCAGGGAAAGGGACCCCGCCGCCAAGGGGTATTGGCAGGTGGTTTTCTTGTATCCGGGTCTTCATGCGATTGTCATGCACCGGATCAATCATTTCTTATGGAAGCTGAAGATTCCTCTTCTACCGCGGGCGTTGTCGCAGCTGGCGCGTTTTTTAACCGGCGTTGAGATTCATCCCGGCGCCACGATCGGCCGGGGGCTTTTTATTGACCACGGCATGGGGGTTGTTGTCGGCGAGACATCCGTTATCGGGGACAATGTGACCCTTTTTCAAGGGGTAACGTTAGGCGGCACAGGGAAAGGGGCGGGCAAGAGGCACCCTACGATTGGCAATAATGTTGTGATTGGCGCCGGGGCTAAAGTCCTTGGGAATATCAGCGTCGGGGATAGCAGCTATATAGGCGCCAATGCGGTTATCCTTCGCGATGTCCCCGCGAATGCGACGGTCGTCGGTGTCCCGGGGCATGTGACCAAGCAGGACGGAAAAAAAATCGACCTGACGCTGGATCATATCCACGTGTCGGATCCCGTGATGCAGCATATGAAGGATCTGATCCGCCGGGTGAAGACGCTGGAAGAAAAACTCGAAAAGAGCAAAGAATAGCCGTGGCCGTTTGTATATTCAATTCCCTCACCAAGAAAAAAGAAGAGCTGACTCCCCAAGAGGACAAGACCCTGCGCATGTACTGCTGCGGTGTGACTGTCTATGATCAATGCCACATCGGCCATGCCCGCAGCCTTTATGTCTTCGATGTGATCCGCCGGTATTTGACGTACCGGGGTTACGATGTGCATTTTGTGCGTAACATCACCGATGTGGACGATAAAATCATCGCCAAGGCCCAAGAGAGGGGGCGCACCTTTGAGGATGTGGTGCGCGAGAATATCGAGGCCTATTACAGGGATTTGAAGGACTTGGGGATCGATCGGGCCGACGTGGAGCCGCGGGCGACGGAAAATATCCCCGGGATGATTGAGGATATTAGGGGGTTGATTCAAAAAGGATTTGCTTATGAGGCCGGGGGCGATGTTTATTATGATGTGCGTAAATTCAAGGAGTATGGCAGGCTCTCGGGCCAGAGCATCGACAAAATGGAAGAGGCGGTGCGTATCGAGCCGGATGCCAAGAAAAAAGACCCCTTGGATTTCGCTCTCTGGAAGAAATCGAAGGAAGGCGAGCCTTTCTGGGAGAGCCCGTGGGGGCGTGGCCGTCCGGGCTGGCACATCGAATGTTCCTGCATGAGTTTAAAACATCTCCAATGCAAGACCCTTGACATTCACGCCGGCGGGCGTGATTTGATTTTTCCCCATCATGAAAACGAGATCGCCCAGGCCGAGCCTGTGACGGGAAAGCCCTTTGCCCGATACTGGATTCACCACGGGCTTTTGACCATCCAGGGGCAGAAGATGGCGAAGTCTCTGGGGAATTTTATTACTGTCCAGGAGGCGCTTCAAAAATACAGCGCCGATGAGCTGAAAATGTTTTTCCTCTCGTCGCATTATGCCAGTCCCGTGGACTTTACAGACGGGAAACTGCTGGAAGCGCGCAAAGCCCTGAATCGGTTTGATATTCTCTTTTGGAAGGCCTATCAGATGCTGGCCCCGCCAACGGCGGGGCTGGAAGGAAGAAAATCCGTCGAACCCATTGAGGCCGAATTTATTACCCAATATCGCCGCGAGTTTATCGAGGCGATGGATGATGATTTTAACACGCCCCAGGCCTTGGGGTGTTTGTTCAATTTCATCAATGATACGAATAAGTTTATTGATACGGCGCCCCAAGACGATAATTATGGGGAGATTGTTTTCCGGGCGGTCGATACTGTCGAAAGTTTGTCGCGGAATATTTTTGGACTTTTTTTGAAAGAGAAAGACAGTAACCTGACGCAAGAACAAAAAACGCTTCTTGAAGAACGCCTGAGCGCCCGAAAGAAAAAAGATTTCAGGCGCTCCGATGAAATCCGCGATCAGCTGAAAAAGCGCGGCATTATTGTCGAGGACACCAAAGACGGGCAAAAATGGCGGTTTGCGTAAAGGACATCGTGCCGAAGAGAAAGGGTTTATTTATAACATTCGAGGGCTCCGAAGGTTCGGGGAAAAGCACACAGATAAAGCTTGTCCGGCGCTATCTTGAAAAAAAGGGGGCACGCGTTTTATTTTTACGCGAGCCCGGCGGCACCAAAATCAGCGAGAAGATTCGCCGGATTCTGCTCGATGTCGGCAGTGCCGGTATGGGCGATGAATGCGAGACGCTTCTTTACATGGCGGCCCGGGCGCAGCTGGTCAAGGAGACGATCGCCCCGGCTCTCAAGAAAGGGATGATTGTCCTGTGCGATCGTTTTCTGGATTCAACGCTCGCTTATCAGGGATACGGCAGCGGCGTCAGCATTGAATGGATAAAGAAAATCGGCGGATTCGCCACGCGGGGAATCTGCCCGGATCTGACGTTTTTCTTCGACATCGACGCTCAAGAGGGCCTCAAGCGGATTCAAAGGGCGAAAGACCGTATTGAACAGCGGGCCCTTGCCTATCATGAAAGGGTCCGGCAGGGATATTTGAAGCTGGCCCGACGGGAACCGGCGCGCATTAAGGTTATCCAAGGGAGCAAGGATAAAGACGAGATTCATTGGATCGTGCGCAAGCACATGGATGGTTTGTTGGGTTTATAGGGTTTATTGAGTTCACATGGATATTTCAATTAACGAAAGTGTTTTAAAGCGTTTTGTCCTTCTGGAGCAAAGGGGACGTCTGGCCCATGCCTATCTCTTTATCGGTCCGCCGGAAGTCGGCAAGGGGGAGACCGCCCTTGCCATAGCCCAGATCTTCAATTGCGAGAAGAGAAACGCTCAAGGGACAGGCGGTTTCTGTCAGGAGTGTCCCTCTTGCCGGCAGATCGCCTCCGGCAATCATCCGGATGTTCATGTGATTGACAGCAGCAGGGAAGAGCCGATGACCATCGAAGACGTCCGCGGGCTTCTGGATCAGATCAAGCTGCGCCCCTTTATGGCGCAGAAGAAGATATTTATCTTGTGCAATATTGAGAATCTGACGCTTGAGGGGGCCAATGCGCTTTTAAAGACCCTGGAGGAGCCGTCTTCCAGCAGCCTGCTGCTTTTGACGACGTCGGTTCCTGAAAGAATCCTTGAGACTATCCGATCCCGGTGTCATATGGTGCGGTTTCTTTATTTTTCCGAACGGGTCCTGGCGGAGGCGTTGTGCGCCTCCTCTGGCGCGAAGCAAGAAAAAGACCGGGCGCATGTCCTTGCGTATTTGGCCGGAGGCTGCCTGGGAAAGGCCAGGCGGCTTCAGGATCAGGAAATCTTCAAGGTCAGGGATGAAATGATCGACCAGTTTCTTCTTTCCGGCAACCGGGAGGTCCTGACAAAAAAGATATTAGCCGACAAACAGAAGACAAGAGAATTCCTCGATATTCTGTTAAGCTGGGTGAGGGATTGTCTGCTGATGAAAAGGGGCGTGGCGCAGGGCCGTTTGGTGCATAGCGATCGCCTAGACGACCTAAAGAATTTTCAGGGGCGCTTTACGTTTGAGCAATTGGAAAGGCTATACGAAGAGATTGTCCAGACGTGCCGTCTGCTTGCCGACAATCTCAATGTGAAAATACCGTTTTTAATCATCGGAGAGATGCTATGAGCCAGGTGATTGAGGTCCGGTTAGGGGAATACCGCGAGGTCAATCCTTACGATTTAAATAATGTCGACTGCGAACGGGGTGATTATGTCATTGTGGAGGTCGAGCGGGGCTCGGAGTTCGGCCGGGTGATCTCTCTGGTCAACGCGCCTTCCGCCGCTTCTGCGGAGCCTAAGGGCCGCGGGAAGGTCTTGCGCAAGGCGACCGAGGGGGACTTGCGGCAGATCGCCAATAACCGGATGAAGGTTCAGGACGCCATCAATATCTGCGCGCGGAAAATTAACGACCGCAAGCTTCAGATGCATGTGGTGAGGGCCGAGTATACCTTTGACAGCAGCAAGATCATCTTTTTCTTTACCTCCGAGGGCCGTGTCGATTTTCGCAATCTCGTCAAAGACCTGGCCAAGGTCTTTCGGGTGCGCATCGAGCTCAAGCAGATCGGCGTGCGGGATAAGGCCAAGATCATGAGCGGCTACGGGATCTGCGGCCGCGAGCTGTGCTGCGCCTCCTACATGAAGGGATTTCATGCCCTCTCCATCCGGATGGCCAAAGAGCAGGGATTGCCGCTTAATCCGACGAGGATTTCAGGGGTGTGCGGCCGCATCAAATGCTGCATGGCCTATGAATTTGCGGTCTACAGGGAATTTGCCCGGTCGCTGCCGCGGCTGGGGGATAAGATCCAGACGGATGAGGGCAAGGGCAGGGTGATTGCTCTCAACATCCTCAAGCGTATCGTGACGGTAGATCTGGGCGAGGGCAAGATTGTCAGGACCGTGTTCGCCCGCGAGCCGGCCGCCTCCGGCGCCGGCCGCCGGGGTCCTGTGCCTGTCCCAGAGGCCGAAGAAGACTCCGCCCAAGACTCGGATTCGCTGGACTCCCTGCCCGCCGATGAGCATTAACCTCTCAGTTAAAATCAAAGAGCCGATCAGTTTTCATGCGCTTCATATTTCTCAAACAAACGCCCGGTACGAATCCATTGACAAGAATCGATAATGTTTAGCGGTCCAAGAGCATCGACGAGATACATTTTGTCATTAAATTCCCTCCCCCTTGCGGGGAGGGTAAGGGAGGGGAATCCTATCCAATTCTCTCATCCGCTAAACATTTACGAATCCATGGTGGTATATACTATTAGTGTATACTAAGGAGGCGACGATGAAAGTCCTGTCATTAAAGCTCAAAGACGAGGGGTTC
>MHGQ01000010.1:12162-13786 GCA_001805645.1 Omnitrophica WOR_2 bacterium RIFCSPHIGHO2_02_FULL_50_17
CTCAAAGACGAGGTGTTCGGCGAGGCCGAGAAGCTGATCGAAAAGATCCATGTTTCCCGTAACGCCTACATCAACCAGGCGCTGGCTTTCTACAATAAAGTCAATAAACGGCGGCTGTTGCGTAAACAGCTGGAGAAAGAATCCAGGGAAACCCGGGCGGTCTCGCTGGAAGTGCTTCGCGAAATGGAAAAACTGGATGATGATTCCGGCGCATGAAGATCGAGAAGTTCAACATCTATCTGGCCGACCTTAATCCCCGCATGGGAACAGAGCCCGGCAAAGTCAGGCCTGTTGTTGTTATCCAAACCGACCTTCTCAATGGCATTCACCCCAGCACGATCATTTGTCTGGTCACGACCAAGGTCGTTAAAGACGTGGATGTTTTAAGGGTCCATGTCGGCGGCCGGGAATCCGGACTCGCGGCCGAATCCGATATCTTAGTCGACCAGATCCGCGCGATTGATAACCGTCGGTTCAAGAAACAGGTTGGCAGGTTGTCCCGGCCACAGCAGGATAAGCTTTTGGACAATTTACGGATTTTGATTATTGAGTAAAGACGCGCGGAATACCGGCTTTTGTCGCGGCCAGCCGGTTAATTCGACCGACGTCGGTGGAATCTGAATTGCCCCCGGCGAGGGGGTGGTCTTAAATTCGGCAGTTAACTGCCGAATTCATCCCGACGTATCGTCGGGACGAATTGCCCGCGGCAGGGACATGAAGAATAAGCTCACAATGCTAAATATTTTGCACAGTTTTGGGTCGCAGAGGAACATGGTTGCCTTGCTTGCCTGTTTATTGGTCGCCTCCTGCGCAACCGTCCCAAAGTCAACCGAAAAGGCTGACATCTATAGTGTTGATTACGATAAGATTCTTGCGACCAATCCCGATACGCTTACCCTTGAACAGTTTTACCAGTATGAAACTGCTATCATATCCGGATTTTCCGGATCGGGCGGGAATTTTCTTGGGGAGCCTGAGATAGCTTGGCTCCGAGCGGCAGAGAAATCATTCAACGCCCGGGGGGTTACATTAAAAGATGAAGAGAACAGAAATTTTGTGATAGCGAATTCTTATTTGAACGATGAGCAGTATGAGAAAGCCTTTTATGAATTTAAAAGGGCTGGCTTGCAGGAAGGCGCAGAGCTGGCCGAATGGTTTATTAATAATAAAGGCGTTTATGATGGCCCACTCAAAGTCGTTGAATATGCCGGGAGCATCCCTTGTGGATCATCGGAAACCGCAAGGGCCGAAAATGAACGGTATTTATTTGTGGCATATTTTAAGGGTGCCATTTACCGGTATGACAAATTAACACAAAAGCATGCCATCATTTACGCTCCCGAAAATAAATACGACTGGTGTGACAAGCTTAGATTCAACGGCGAGACTCTTGTGATCCAGCTACGCGATGAAGCCGGAACCTATGTTTTTAATAACCAAACTAATGAGATCGCACCTAAGTTAATCTCGAGGATGTCCCCCGGAGAAATACAGCGTCTAAAAATTTTACCAAAAGATAAAGTGCCAGGTACGGGCAAAGGGACAGAAATATTTGGTGTCCCCGGGATACTGCCTGCCGGCAAGACATACACGACGAAGGATGAATGACCGGGGAAGAGATGCA
>MHGQ01000011.1:0-40515 GCA_001805645.1 Omnitrophica WOR_2 bacterium RIFCSPHIGHO2_02_FULL_50_17
AAATTGGGAGACGAGGATTATAACGACACCATGTTTCTTGTTGACCGCGTCTATCCGCATACTCCCGAGCCGGCCACGATGGCCCTTCTAGCCAGCGGGTTGCTGGGTATGGCTGGATTTAGGATAAGAAGGAAGTCGTAAAGCTGAAGAAGGCTAAGGATGCTCAGAGTCGCCCTGAGCCAGGCCCCACCCATAAAGGAGGGATCGTTAAAGGGTCGAAGGGTTGACTGATATGATTAAACAAAATAAATAAGGCAGATTATCTAAAAATAATCTGCCTTATTTTTTGTCTTAAAAGTGTGTTAAAAGGATGTTGACACCTCACCTATGCCATGCTAAGATTGCGCTAATTCATTAAAAGACAATAAGTTAATCGCGCCGTATTCACGAGGTTATAAGGAAATGGCATCACCAACCCCTAAAAAACAGCTCATCCCGCTTCTGCGGGAATCGGTTAATGCCTACATAACCCATCCCATCCTATTATTTCCCTTTGTCACAATCGCCTTTGTCCAGATCCTTCTTCTTGAAGTGCTTTATTTCGCGCCCCGGTTTCCTTTGGTTAAATTTTTTGGCCCCCTCATTCAGAGACTGGAAGGGGAGGCTTACCTGCATTATCCGCAGAATCTCCTTATCCTGCCCAAGTGGTTTCAAATCGCCCAGTATTTTATTTATGTCCTTATCGGAAGCCTTTTGACCGCGACAGCGATCGCCATGATTGCGAACCTCAATAATCAGAAAAAAACAACCTTTGGGGCCGCCCTGCGCAGCACCCTGCCGCGATACCTTCATCTTGTGATAGCCGCCATCATCACCTTTTTCGTTTTTCAGGGGCTCTCCGGGGTCTATGGATTATGTATCCGGCGGGCGCTCCAAATCCGGTCCGAGACAGGCCTCTTTCATCTTATTAAAGCCATTGTTTTATATGGCGCCCCCTACTTTAACCTCTTGATAGGCGTATTGGTCACGGTCATGTTCGCCTTTGTCTTTCCTATCATTGTCATTGACCAGAAAAAGGTATTTTCTGCCATCCTGCTGAACTTCCGGCATCTCTGGAGATCCTTTTGGTTCATATTTTTCGTGATTCTCATCCCGACTTTGTTCTATGTCCCCGTCATGTTATTGCGCGACAATCTGGGAATCGTTGTCAACCTGACCTTTGAAGGGATGCGGCTCCTGCTTATTATCTTAAGCATCGTAGTCATGATCGTTATTGATGCAACCATTTATACCGCCATAACTACCTATTATTTATTCAAGAAGGAACAATGAAAAAGGCGCTTCTGAGTTACGTCATTATCCTGGTCGGCATTTTTGTCGTTTTCTCCCTATGGGGGTCGCAAGGGGACTATGCCATCGAGCAAAAAGTTTGGAAAATCCACAAACAATACTTCGATATTCTCAAAGATCCCAATGTGATCCCTGACAAGACCTTCGATCAGGTCATCCAAGGATATAAAAAAATCATCGAACGCTACCCCCATTCCAAGATGACCCCGGGGCTGCATTTTCTGATAGGACGCGTCCACTCCCTGAAAAAAGACTACGAAACAGCCCGTCAGAAGTTCCAAGAAATCATAACCATTTATCCGGACAAGCCTGAGCTCCATGCCGAGGCCTTGGCCGCTGCTGCTGCGACATACGAGGCTGAAAAAAACTGGCCCCAGGCCAAGAAAACCTACGATGATATTCTCCTCAAATATCCCCTCACGCGCACCGGGTTGGGAATCCCTATTTATATCGCCAGCTATTATAAGAATCAAAATGACTACCGTCAGACAATCGAGGCTTATGAAAAAGCCGTAAGACATTATCAGTCAGCCGCCCAGGAACATCCCGATTCCGTCGTGGAATATACGGCCCTTCGTTATCTTTCCAATTGTTATCTCGATCAGAAACGCTGGAGTGAAGCCGTCCAGATATTGGGGAAGATTCTGCAAAAATATGCCAAGGCCGACTACATGAACATCAAAACGGCCGATACGATCATCAAGACCATCAATGTCGTTTGTTCCTATCAATTGAAAGATTACGACGTCGCCATTAAGATCTACCAGGACATCATCCATGGGGATCCCAACCACTCCCTGAATGCCTACTTTCAAAAGATGATTGACGCGTTCAATAAACTCAAAGAAAAAGGCGTCCAGGTTTCACCCGTAAAGTAAAGATGCTATTTACAAAATCCGCCGTACGGGAAGAAAACACACAAGCAGCCGTCTTTCAGAAAGTCAGCGAAATCTGCGCCGCCGTCAATACGGTCGTTGGCGAAAAAGAGCTCCTGGAGCTTTCCCTCAAACAGACCATGGAGCTCTTCGGCGCCGGCCGCGGGTCCATTTTCCTCTTAGATAAAAACGATAAAGACCTCCAACTCGCCATCGCCCTGGGGATGCCCGCCGAAGAGCAGGCAAGGATTGTCAAGCGCATGGGGGAGGGGATCGTGGGACATGTCGCCAAACGCAAGCTCCCCATTTTCGTCGACGACATCGAAAACGACGCCCGGTTCCATGATTTCAAGGCCAGAAAAAGCTACCGCTCGCCTTCTTTTATCTGTGCCCCCTTAATGCTCAAAGATAAACTCGTCGGAGTCGTCAACATCGCGGATAAGGAATCCGGCCTGCGATTTGACAAAAATGAGATGCAGCTTTTGGATTTTCTCTCCAGCCAGATTGCCCTCAACCATAAAAGGATTCAGTTATACCAGAAATTCAAGTCCATTGTGAAGGAGACACAGGATCTTAAAGACCGCCTCGGGCAGAGCAACGAGGAAGCCCTGCATCTTAAAAAACAGATTACCATTAATGAAAAACTGGCTACCTTGGGCAAGCTGGCCGGCGGCATCGCGCATGAATTTAATAATCCCCTGGACGGGATTATGCGTTACACCAACCTGTGCCTGGAGCACATCAAAGACGATGAGGTCTTGCGCGGGTATCTTTTAGAAATCAAACACGGTTTAAACCGCATGGCCAACATTGTCAAGAATCTTTTGGCTTCCTCGCGCAACGAGTTCCCGACGGGGGAGAATGTCGATTTTGCGCAGGCCCTGGAGCGCTCGCTGGCCGGCATCCAGACGGATATGGAGCATAAAAATATCGCGGTTGAGAAGAAAATCCAGGAAGATATCCCGGCTATTTATGATCTCGGCCTGGAGCGCGTCCTGACGAATCTGCTGCGCAATGCCGCCGATGCCATTAAAAGCAAAGGGACTATCGCCATCGAGGCAAAATGTCAGAACGAATGCCTGCATATAAAAATCCACGATACAGGCGAGGGCATCCCGCCGGAAGAGACACAAAAAATTTTTGAGCCCTTTTACACAACCAAATCCATGGATAAAGGATGCGGGCTGGGGCTCACGATCGTCAGCGAAATTATTAAAAGCTATAACGGCCGGATCCATGTCGAGAGCGACTCCGGCAAGGGGACAACGTTTTTTATTAATCTCCCCATTAAGCGATGATGATTATGGCGAACGAAGGCAACAGGGATGTGGGCGTATTGATTGTGGATGATGAGCCGCTCATCCGCAAATCCCTCTTTGAGATCCTGCGGATTGAAGGCTATCGTGTCCAAATGGCCGCAAGCGGGGAGGAGGCGGTTAACCTTTTATCCAAAGCCAAAGCGGATATTGTGGTAACAGACTTGAAACTCCCTCAAATGAGCGGGATCGACCTCTTAGAAAAAATCAAAAAAATCACACCCCAAACGGAAGTCATCCTTATGACCGGTTACGGGACAATCGAGTCCGCCGTTGAGGCCATGAAAAAAGGGGCCTTCAATTATATCACCAAGCCGATCAACGACCAGGAAATCAAGATCACTATCCATAAGATCGTGGAAAAGAGAAAAATCCTTGAAGAAAATGAATCCTTAAGACGGATGCTAGCGAAAGAAAGGCGGGATCATCTCTTCGATTTGATTGGTTCAAGCGGCAAGATGCAAGAGGTCTATCATATCATCGATTCGGTTGCGAGCAGCAATGCCACCATCTTAATCAGCGGCGAAAGCGGCACCGGCAAAGGACTGGTTGCCAGGGCCATCCATGGAATAGATCAGATACGCAAAGACAGACCCTTTGTTGAGATAAGCTGCGGTGCCCTCACGGAAACGCTCTTGGAGAGCGAGCTCTTCGGCCATGTCAAAGGGGCGTTTACCGGGGCCATCAAAGACAAGGAGGGGCGCTTCGAATATGCGAGGGGAGGGACCCTCTTCCTCGATGAAATTGACGCCTTTTCCCCGAAACTTCAGGCCAAACTCCTGCGCGTCCTGCAGGAAGGCCTCTTCGAGCGTGTCGGAGACAACACCCCGCGCAAGGCCGATGCCCGCATTATCGTGGCGACGAATCAAAACCTGACTGACCTTGTGCAGAAGGGGCGATTCCGCGAGGATTTGTATTACCGCATCAACGTCATCTGCATTTATGTACCGCCTTTGCGGGAGCGCAAAGAGGATATTCCGCTTCTAACGCGGCATTTTGTCCAAAAATATAACCAAATAAACAGTAAAAAGATCCTGCGCATCTCCGGCGAGGTCGAGAAAATATTTGTGGAATATCATTGGCCTGGCAATATCCGCGAGTTGGAAAACGCCATTGAAGGCGCCGTCATCATGACCAAGACAGAGGTGATCAATAAATGGGATATTCCCAATTTCTCAAAATTTGCAGCTTCTTGCGTCCCTAAATCTTCTGAGAAAAACTTGAAAAAAGCCGTGGAGCTTCCGGAAAGAGACCATATTATATCGATTCTCAAAGATTGCAACTGGAACCGCAACAGGGCCGCGGCCTCATTGGGGGTAAACCGAACTACCCTTTACAACAAGATGAAGAAATACAATATCTCCAAGGAAGACAACTCCTCATAAATCCTATGGAACAGAAAGAGTTAAAACAACTGGCGCTTAAAATTCTCAATAAAGAAAAATGGTGGGATATCCTCTCGCGTTTCATCGAAGTACTGCGTATCAATATATTTATTGTTGACTGTAAAGGGCTGACCCTTTTGCCGCCGGAAGAAGGAAAATACGGCAGGCGGCTTCTTACAGAGCGCGCCTTAGGGTTTGTCCCATCCCAGGACACCTCGGAGTTTCTTAAAAAATTCGAATCCCACGGCCAATACCTGGAATATTCCAATCGTCTGCAGCTGCACCAATTTGCCATTCCTATCCATATCAATGGTGGAAATATCATCGGCTATTTGATTGTGGGGCCCGTTATCCTTAACAAACGCCTTGAAAATGCCGAATATGCGGCCGTCGCCAAAGAACTTAACATTCATTTTGACGACCTGATCAACGAAATTAACGGCCTCAGAGTCGTTTCCAACGTCATGATGAGCTCCATCCTGGATCTCCTGCATGAAATCGTTAAAAATAACATTGAATTAAACGGAATCAAGAGGGCAATCTACTCAGCAGAAACAGAAAAGGAGGAAGATCTGCCGCAGGAAATCAGGGAGGCGGCCAGAGATCTTTATTCCACGGTTTGCTTAGATGAGCTCCTCGTTACACTCCTGGATATAGCCTTAAAAATGACCAATACTCAATACGGCTCCATCATGGTTGCCGACAAAGAAAAAGGCGGCGACCTTATCGTAAAAGTCTCCCGGGGACTTCATGTAGATAACATCCAAAATACCCGCGTTAAAATAGGTGAAGGCATCGCCGGTTGGGCAGCACAGGAAAAGTCGCCTATGATCATTCACGGTCAGGAGGGAGGTGCCCGCATTAAGCCCCTCTTAAAACGCCCTGAGGTGAAGCATTCCTTAGTTATGCCCCTGTTGGTTAAAAACCGTGTCTTTGGCGTCCTCAATGTGCATACCCAAGAAAACCAGTGTAACATCGAGAATAACCTGGAAAACCTTCAGTATCTCTCCAGATTGCTATCTTCGGTTGTCTAAGACCTCCAAAGCAGAATAAATAATTCTCCTTTTCAAAAGACAATCCCGTCATTATAATGAGCATATGCTCAAATGAAAGATACCGTTATTCTGAGCATGTGCTCAAAACAATACCACGGATTGGACGAGTATTATGCGCGCCAGAGGCAGACATAAAAAAATCCGTTACGTTCAAAAGATGCCCAAGACGACCCAATTCAGCCCGCGCGGCTATCCGGGCCGGCCGGATGAAGTTGAGCTAAAAGTTGACCAGTTTGAGGCCATTAAGTTAGCAGACCATCAGGGCTACGACCAGTCTGAGGGCGCCCGCGCCATGGGCATTTCCAGACCGACATTCGGCCGAATCCTGCGCGAGGGCAGGCAAATCATTGCCGATGCCCTTGCCAACGGTAAGATTATCCGGATTCGCACTGGGAATGTGCAAGTCGGCATCCGCCACAAAAACCTTCCCCAAAAGAAGAAACTATCAAACGCAACACCTGCCGCGCATAACGAAGAGGCTATCCGACAAAAAATCCTTAAATACAGCTAAAATGAAGCCTTCCATTCAAGCCGTTCCATTCTTATCAATACAACTTCCTATAATCAGTATTATGTTAACTTCGAAGTATACAATGTTTATGTTGGAGCCAGTTGGGAATAAGTGGGTTAAGGAAAAATTACGGAAGCCTGTGGAAAACTGTGCAGGGTTTTACTATAATTATAACTAAGGATTTATAAATGGCGTCTTTAGACGAAAGATGACATATTTCGCCAAATAGTAGCGATTTTTCCATGGTAGAAAAAATAGGCTGCTTAAAAGCGAATTGCCTGCGGCTCTCTTTGGTGGGGCGTCATGGCCTCGACACTCTCAATGGTAACTTCAGCAAGAACGAAATTCTGGTCTTGCGGGCCGGCAAAGTACTGTTTCAGCATGGGGATGTTATCCCAAAGGATGGCTTTCTTAACTGCATCACCTGTAATCTTAGCTTTTCCTACGATACGGCAATAGCACATCTTTCTATCCACAAAGCAAAATTCAACCTTCGGATTCTGCTTAATCTGCGCAATGCTCCGCGAACGCCCTAACAAGGCCACAAGAAGCTCTCGGCCATCTTCGGTTAGATAGGGCATCATAGGCCTCACCCTGGGCTGACTCCCTTCTGTTGTGGCCAAATAACCAAAACCGGCGTCTTTAATCAGATCCGTAACCTCTTCTCTGTTCATTTTTTAATCCTTTCCTGAGAATTTATCCGTGCCTACGAAACTCTTATTGCCTAGAAAAATAATTTCGGCAATGATAGAAATGGCGATTTCCTCCGGTGTCTGGGCGCCAATATCGAGACCCGCCGGTATACTGACTTTCTTAAACAATTTAGGCGGAATGCCGGCAGAAGCGAGCCTATTGAAAAATTTAACTCGTTTAGCCTTGCTTGAAATGACCCCAATATAACCGGCATCCGAACGAATCACTGTCTCAAGACACTCAAAATCATACTCATTACCTTGTGTGACAATCATGATGTAAGTGTTGCCATTGAAAGACAATCGGGCCAATTTCTTAGCGTGAGGACCGACCACAATCCTATCCGCATGAGGGAAACGCGCCCTATTAGCAAATTCCTCGCGATTATCAATAATAGTTACCCTAAAATTAAGCATCTTACCCAATACCGACAGGGGCAATGCGATATGCCCTGCGCCGCAGATAACAAGATGCTTGATTCCGGCAAATGGTTCTATAAAAACTTTAATCTGTCCGCCGCAGACTGACTGCCCTTTTTCGCCAAAATAATTGTAGGTGACAAGCGCAGGTTTTCCTGACCGGATAGCCTTAAGGCATTCTCTCTTAGCGGCCAGCTCATAGCGCCCGCCTCCGATGGAGCCCAGGAGCGTTCCATCCCGCAGGACAATCATCTTGGCCCCTGCCTTACGGGGAGTTCCTTTTATCGTCGCATCAATGACTGTGGCAAAGGCACAGGATTGCCCTTTTTGAGCCGCCTCTAAGGCTTTAAGCAGCAACTCGTGATCCATTATTGCTTTCCAGCCACATAAGCGCGGATAATTTTTTGTTCTTCAAAAGGACGGCCCTGTCCATCGGCCTGAACACCCTCAATTTTTTTTACTGTTTCGTAACCATTCACGACTTCGCCGAAAATAGTATGATGCATGTTGAGCCACGGCGTAGGCACCGTCGTAATGAAAAACTGGCTGCCGTTGGTGTTGGTACCCGCATTGGCCATGGCTAAAAGTCCGGGGCGGTTAAATTGAACACTTTCCATTACCTCATCCTCGAATTTCCCGCCCCAGAGGCTCTCTCCGCCGCGCCCGGTGCCTGTGGGGTCACCTCCCTGAAGCATGAAATCTTTAATGATGCGATGAAAAATAATACCATCGTAATAGCCTTTCTGTGCAAGCCCCACCATATTGGCACAGGCCTTAGGTGCGATATCAGGCCATAATTCGACCTCAATGGTGCCTTGGTTGGTTTCAAAAATGATGTGGGGGTTGGCATCTGCGGATAGATCAGCCGCCGCTTGTGAAATCCCCCCAGAACAATTCGAACCGAAAAACAGAAAGGCCATAATGACTTTTAAAATTCTCTTGAACATAAACTCACTCCTTGTTATTTGTTGTTTCTGTCATACCTTTATCGTTTCCCTTATTTTCTTGGGGGGCAGTCTCCGGGGGGGACGCGGCGGGGGGTTGTTGCGGCGCCGCTTCCTGAGCCTGAGGCGCTTGAGCGGGCTGTTCAATACTTATGGGTGTCGAAGGCGTGCCAGGACTGGCGAATGTTTGAAGGCGCTTAAGAAGATTATTAATTTCATCATCTTTTTCCAGAATCGTTTTCTGCAGTTTCGTTACTCTTTCCTCAAGCTGATTCACACGACTCTTATGCCCTTCGGCCTCGGTCCCGGCGTTATTTAAGTCAACCTGAAGGCTGCGCGCCTTATCTTTTGTCTCCTTTAATTCTTTCTCTAAAATATCTTTAACCTTATTAAACTCTTTACGGTTTTTTAGCTCATTTTGCAGTGCCTCTTCACTCTTTTCCAAGGCGGCGCTCTTTTCCTTAAAAAGCCTGTCCAGGGTTTCGTGCTTTTCTTTTAATTCGTTGAGTTGAGACGTCAACTCAATTTCTTTATCAATTTTTTCTTCCTCGGAAGACGTCAATTTTCCCTCTAACGAAGCCTCATCAGTCTTCTCCACCATCATGGAGGCACTGCCCGTCTTAGACTCTCTCCTCAGGAGAGGTATAACCTCATTTGGAACGGCCGCCCCTCCCTCCTTTTGCCTTTCCAGATATCCTCTTGTAGGAGGTAACGGCTCCTCCCCTGGTATGCCTGTATTCTCTTCCGTGACATTTTTTTTGCCGATCCCCAATTTTTTCAAAAGCTCGGGTATCTTGGCTGCCCAGGAAGCCATTGAAGGCTTTTCTTGAGTATCTCTCCCAGAGGGTCTGGATACCTCCTTTTTCCCAAACTTCAGCTTATTCAAGAAATTATCTAAGAATTTATTTGGTAAGGGCGATTCTGGTTTAGCCAGCGCAGCAGGCTCCGATGAGGACTTTTTTCTCTTTAAATCTGAATCCCGCAGAGGCTCTCCCGCTGCATCCTTCTCGTTTTTAAGAAGCCAAAAAACCGCGGCAACCCCAATCACCGAGGCACCAACCAAAATATAAAATATAGCCATAATAAGCTCCTCCCCTAACGGAAGTGTTTGACATCAACCCAATTATCAATTATATATATCCCTATGACACTTTCCTGTATTTTATTATCTGCCGGCCTAAGCAGCCGTTTCGGATCCCCCAAGGCCCTAGCCAGGCTCGATCACAAGACGGTTATCGAACACCTCCAGCAACTGCTCCTTACAACCCAACTTGCTGAAATCATTATAGTTTTGGGACATCGTCCATGCCCCATCAAGTCTTTGCTATTTAACCACAAACGAATAAGGATTGTCCACAACAAAGATTACAAATTAGGGCAGGCCTCTTCTTTCAAGGCAGGGCTAAAAGAGATCGCCTGCAATACAGAAGGTATTATGCTTTTCCCCATTGATTATCCGATGATCAAAAAGGGGACCCTCGACGAGCTCATCGCCTATTTTTTGAAAAAAACTCCGTCGATCCTCATCCCTGCATGGCAGGGCAAAAGAGGCCACCCCCCCATCTTCCATACCCGGCTGAAAGAAGAGCTCTTAAACCTGGACCATTCCTTAGGGGTCAATACCATTATTCATCGGCATCAGACGGATATTGTTCTTCTTCCCGTAAAAGACCCCGGCGTCGTGCAGAGTTTTAACACACAAGAGGAATTCAAACAATTAAAGGCCGGCTTTAGCCGTTAAAAGCTGTTCTTTTTCTTTCAATGCCCTGATAATTTTATCCGGCGTGAAGGGGAGTTCCTTAAGGCGGACACCGATAGCATCATAAATGGCATTGGCGATGGCGGCAGAGGTAGGAAGCAGCGAGGCCTCCCCCATCCCCTTGGCCCCAAACGGCCCATCGGGGTCATCGGTTTCAACAAGTATGGTTTCCACAGGAGGCGCTCCAACGGTTCTAGGCAGACGGTAAGCGGTAAAATTCCCATTGGCGGGTCGTCCTTTATTATCAAAATGCAAATTTTCTAAGAATGTGTAACCGATCCCCATCGTTAATGATCCCTCAATTTGTCCTTCGACCGACTGCGGATTGATGGCCTTACCGATATCGTGGGCATCCCACATCTTCAACAGCTTGACATCCCCTGTTTCCTTATTGACCTCAACCTCGGCGATCTGGGCCTCAAACCCGTAACTTCCCGAGACATTGCCCTCCCCTGTGCGGAAATCAATGGGTGTGGTTTTAGGGTTGTAACTACCACGGCCGATAATCTGACGGCCGTAGTTAAATGAATAACAAAGCTCCAGGGCCTTATCAAAATTCATAAGAACCGATCCCTCAGCCTTCCTAACCACCTGCTCTGCTACGATATCCAGGGCATCAGGAGCAAGATTGCGCTCTTGGGCAACGATCTCTAAAATTTGTCTTTTGGCATCACGCGCCGCACACAAAGTGGCATTGCCTGATATAAACGTCACACGGCTGGCAAAGCTTCCCGTATCAAAGGGCGTAATCTCCGTGTCCCCTGATTTGCATTTAATTCGGCTGAAGCTCACGCCAAGCTCATGAGCCGCAATTTGCGAAAGGGCGGTATCAGACCCCTGGCCTGTATCCGCCGCACCGGTGAATAAATACACCGAACCGTCTTCTTCCACCTTGACAATAGAGCCAGCTGATTCGTGCGACTTGTACATCTTGGAACCCATGACATCAGCGGCAATCCCGATGCCGATGCCGCGGCACAAATTCTGTTGTTTACCGCGCTTATTCTTCCAGCCGGAGGCCTCAACAGCTTTTTCAATACATTCCCTTAAACCGTTCGTCGTTAATTTCATCTGGTTGACCGTCACCATGTTCGGGGTTGTGATGTTCTTCAGGCGAAACTCAACCGGGTCCATCCCGATACCTTCGGCCAGCATATCCATGTGCGATTCGATGGCAAACCCGGCCTGAACGCCGCCAAAGCCCCGCATGGCGCCGCTAATGGGCGTATTGGTATATACCCGGTAGCCCGTGATCCGAAAATGCTGAATCTTATAGACCATGAAAATACGCATGATCGCCGCGGCCATGACCGTGGGGCCGTAACTGCAGTAAGCGCCGCCGTCGGCAATGACCTCTCCCGTTATGGCCACCAGCGTCCCGTCTTTCTTCACGCCGGACCTCAATTTATAAATCATGCCGTGTTTTCGCCGGGAAGCTAAAAATTCTTCTTCACGGTTATAGCAGATTTTAACCGGGAGGCCGCCGGCCTTTTTAGAAAGGAGACACGCTGCAAAATCCATCGGCAGCATTTCCAATTTACCGCCGAATCCGCCGCCGACAGGCATCTTGATAACCCGCACACTATTGAGATCCATTTTCAACGTCTTGGCCAAGGCCTCGCGGCACTTAAAAGGCGCCTGGCTCGACGACCATAACGTAATTTTATCGGAAAACATCTCCCACTGGCCAACGCCCACATGAGTCTCCATGGCGGCATGATGCGCCGCAGGCGCATAAAAACGGTCTTCGCGGATATAATCAGCCTCCTTAAGCGCCCTATCCGGATTACCGAAATTGACAGGGAGAATCACAGCGATATTGTTAAGCGCTTCATGAATCTGCGGCGCGCCCGGTTTCATGGCCTCTTGCGTCTCAAAGACCGCCGGCAGGATTTCATACTGGACGTCAATTAATTTCAGCGCCTCAAGAGCCGTTTCCTCATCAACCGCCGCCACAGCGCCCAACTCATCGCCGACATACCGCACCTTCTCGGATTCGATAGCCATCTGGTCAACCGTATGGGGAAAAAAATACTCATTAGAGCCGAATTTAATATTATACGTGTCTTGGGCTGTAATAACCGCCCGTACCCCAGGCAGTTTTTCGGCTTTAGAGGTATCCATACTGATAATACGGGCATGGGGATGAGGACTGCGCAGCATCTTTCCTATAAGCATATTGGGGAAGCTCAAATCAAACGCATACTTTGTCTGGCCTGTGACCTTCCCTCGGCCGTCAATGCGGGGCACGCTTTTTCCCACCGGATTGACATACTCTTTATTAACGGGCGTCTTCATGTTTGCTCGATCTCCCCTGAACCTTCAGGACTTTTCCAGCCTGCCGGACGGCCTCAAAAATTTTTAAATACCCGCCGCAGCGGCAAATGTTTCCGTCAAGGGCGTATTCCATCTCCTCACGGCTTGGCTCGGAATTCTTATCTAAAAGCGCCTTGGAGGACATAATCATCCCCGGGATACAAAATCCGCATTGCACAGCCCCCGCATCAAGAAAACTCTTCTGGATAGGATGCAATTCATCCCCGTCGGCCAGGCCTTCAATGGTCGTGATCTTCTTTCCTTCGCAGTTCGATGCCAGGATAATACAGGAAAGGACAGCCTTGCCGTCTATAATAACCGCGCAGGCCCCGCATTCAGCCTCTTCGCAGGCCGTCTTAGTTCCTGTCAATCCCAAATAATGGCGTAGAACCTCAAGAAGAGTCTCATGCCCTTTGAGATCCACCTCATACAGCTTCTGGTTGATATTAAGCGCAATCATTTTTGTGTCTTGATTAAATCGTAAAGAGCGTGTTTGATGCCAACACGAAACATGTGTTTTTTGTAATCACTGCTTCGCGTGTCATAAATCGGATCATCCAAATGGGAGACTGCCTCCTCGATAACCTCTTTTGAGGCGCCTTTCTGATTCAAAAAATCCTCTAAGACGCGGTCCCGCCGGGCAAATGTTACAGCGTTATTTACAACGACGATCGTGCCGCTGAACTTGTTATGCTGAAAACGCGTCGTCACACACAAAGACAGCAAAGGAATATCCACGAAAGGGGACTTTTTAGCGCGGAAATACGCAGCGCATACATCCCTGTCTCTGGGAATCGTGACATGCGTAAAAATACCCCCTGTCTTGGCTTCTTTGTGGAAAAACTCCTCGGCCGTGATACCCTCTTTGCTGCCATCGGTTCCCCTGAAATGCATCTTGGCCCCCAGGGCAATCATAACGGCAGGCATTTCCGTCCAGGTATAACGGCAGGTCAAGTTCCCGCCGATCGTTGCCATGTTTCTGACCGGCTGTGTCGCGATATTTTTGACTGAAACCTTGAGGATGGAAAGATAATCAGTTAACAAGGAGGAGCCATGCATCTCATCCATGGTGGTCATAGATCGTATAGTCACGGTATTTTGTTCAACGCTTATCCCCTTGAGCTCTTTGATGTGTTCAAGACTGAGGATATTCTGCGGGGTCTTAGCCGCCTTCTTCTTTAATAACTTCAAACTATTGAGCAAAAAGGTCCCCCCTGCCTGTAACCGGACATCCCTCAGAGCGGCATACAACTCTAAGGCCGATTGCAGGGTCTTAGGAGCATGGAATGTAAATGGTTTAAGAAGCATAGGTTATGCTTATTCAGGAATATAACAAAGAAACTCCTTTTGGCAAGGAAAATATTGCCGAGGGGAATCCGCAAGACGACCCTACTCCTCTTCCTGAATCATCCCGAGGTCCTTCAGGGCATAATCGACAACGGCTACATCCCATCCATGGGAAGAGATCTCTTCCCTCAGCGCATAAGGCGACTGATGACAGAATTTCTCCTTATGCGCATTCAGATAAGTCTTAAGCACCTCCAGGTTATAGATCTGATGTTTATTGAGCCGCCAGCGCATCGGTTTAACAACCGCCTTCTTATTGACTAAAAAGGCGGCGCATCCCCATAGCAGTGGGAGCAATAACACAGATAGAGAGCTATAAAAATAGAACGGTTGAGAGGCACCAAAAATATATTCGGAGCAATTCCAGAAGACATCAAACAGATAGTGGCCGACAATAGTCGGAATAATGCCGTAACGAAGATAGACAAATGACAGAAACAATCCCAGGCAGGTCACCTCGATCCCGCGAAACCACATCGGGAAAACAGGATAACTGCTGTGACTAAATCCCCATATCAAAGATGAAATCACAACAGCGGCCAGAGTGCTTTTGAAAATCTTCCTGCCAAAACTGATGGCAAAGAGACGATACATCAGCTCTTCCGTAAAGCTCGCTTTAAATCCAATAGTAAATGCCGCCAGAAACGGCCAATAGGCCGTCGAGAGATTATTCATCCAGGCATGTTCAATCCACACGCCTGCCTGCTGTTGACCAACCTTGACAATCAAAGACTGAATGCCCAGCATGACTATACACACAAAATATCCTAACACGACAGCCTGGGTCATGTCTCTGGAGAAAAAGGTGGATCGCACATAATGGAGGAAAGAACCCGATGTCTTTTCTTTAAACACTTGATAATGCAGCGCCTCTCCGGCCAGACTTGGCATAAAAAGAGACACACTGATAAATAAGGCGTTTACAATTGTATTAACGCTGAACTGCCAAAAATAAGTGCGAAATGACATCGTCGTGCCGTACTGGAAAATAATGTTTTGAAGTTGATTGATTGCCGAGAGCAAGGATAACGCGAAAGAAAAGATCATCAGACCGATATAGAATCTTTTTGTTGCATGCATGGCCAAGTGATTCCGCCGGACAATCATATAAAAAATAGCAGACGTAAATATGGCCAGATAAAATATATGGATAATCCCAGACAATATATTGCCGGTGTTTTGCATCCTTGCCAAATAACGGTTAAACTGATCCGGCACACGGAACATATTCTTTGAAAAAGAGAGGACCTCATCGCCGGTAATCTTCACCCCCATCAATAATTTCCCGGTGCCTGCGTTTTCGTCTTTATCCCATGGGATATGGATATCTTTTCTCTGCCAGCTGAAAAAGAAATCCGATCGGTTATCCAAGACCGTCTCAAGATCGCCTTGAATTGTGTATTGTTCAAGATCAAAATAAAAATTAGACTTAAGAAATTCTATGGCCCTGTGCTTGGCCTCCTCCCGCTCAAGGGGGGGTCTGGCCTCGTTCTCATCAATTGTATGCTGGAAAGAAATAATCTCCCCGCTCGCCGAACTAATAACGACACGACATTCCTCCTTTTCATTCTCCTTAAAAAAGCGCACAATCCAGTAAAACAAATCGAAATCATTTTCACGAACAAACCGGATGAGCCCGTCAAAACCGATTGTCTTCTGAAGATACCGGTTGGCCGATTCATCAGAACCAGAGACAATAGCCGTTCGCAATGACGCGGAATCCTCCCCTCTTTGAGCGAGATAATCCCTGGCAATCCGCATGGCCATTGCCCTGTCCACGGAAAAATTGACAAATTCCAACTGAGGATAGCTGAAACGAAACCAAGCGACAAAACTAAGAAGGGAGATAAAAAAAGCTGCGGTCCATGTAATGCGATTTAATTTCATAAAGGGGGCCGTTAGAAAACCTTTGAGATAAAAACCTCACAATAAGTTAATGACTTCTTTCGGCAGCTTTTTAAGCTCCTGACTGCCGAGCACTTTAATCGACCATCGTAGTAATTTCAGTTTTCTCGCCAGTTGAGAGTCCGCCACGGTTATGCTGGCCAGCCGTTTGCGCGATAAAAAAAGGATTTTCCGCAATGTATTAAAGACAATTCTTGCCTCACGGACACGTTTTTCACCAGACTCAACGACCTGATTAAGGCTGTTAGAGGCCATTTCATTAATGGTCGAATTATAATGGCCCAACTTCTGAATCAGCGCCGGAACCATTGCATCGAAATAACGGTAACGATCCAGACGGCATAACGTGTGCATAATCTCAACCTCTGTAAAAGGCGAGCCCGTTAACTTAAGACGACGGATTAATACCTTTTCGACACTGTGTTTCTCCCTGGACACCACCTCATCGCCGTAATTTTCCCGAAAGACACGAACAGCCGCGGCGGTCTTGTAGGGATCCAAGGTGTCGTCTTTAATCATTGCCAGAATGACCTCCTTGGGCAACTGCCTATATCGCTGCGCATAACCCTCCAGAAGCAAGTTGTCGTCAAATATCGTATGGTCAGACAACTCCTCTTGCGCACAAATCTCGCTCCTTATGCCTAACGGAAAAGCCGTTACGACAAGAAAAACTAGAATCGATATACACTTGAGATATTTTTTCATCCGGCTAACTCCATCGACACATCGACAAAGCGATGTGAATGCGTGAGGGCGCCTATGGATATCCTCTCCACGCCTGTCTGCGCCATGCGCCGTACATTTTGAAGCGTAATGCCTCCCGACGCCTCCAAAAGCGGCGATGGACGCTTTTTCATCCTGCCTCTCATTTGAACCGCTTTTTGGATTTGTACGGCAGTCATATTATCCAGAAGGATAACATCCGCCCCCGCCTCCAGCGCCTCTTGGAATTGCGGCAAAGTATCCACTTCAACCTCTACGACTTTTCTTGTTATTCTTCGCAAATGAGAAACCATCCCAACAATAGACTGGTCCTGCCGGCACGCCGTACGATGGTTATCTTTAATAATAACCATCTCTTGAAGATTCCGTCGGTGATTGAACGCTCCGCCGCATCTTACCGCATATTTCTCCAAAACTCTTAAACCCGGCGTTGTCTTGCGCGTATCCAGAATTTTTGTTCTGCAAGGATAGATGGCTTCAACATATTGGCGGGCAGCACTGGCAACACCGGAAAGATGTCCCAGGAAATTAAGCGCCGTCCGTTCCCCCGACAACAGCGCCCGGGTCTTTCCCTTCAGAAGCAAAATCCGCGTATCTTTACGAACTTTCTCTCCTTCCTTACAGAAAAAACGCAGCTTGACGCTTTTGTCTAATTTCTGAAAAACCCTTTGGACAATATCCAATCCGCAGACGACCGCTTCTTGCCTGACAACGATTTCAGCGCGGGCAATTTGCCGGGGATCAATCAGACTGTTCGTTGTCACATCATTTCTGGCCGTATCTTCACGCAGGGCCATTTCTATAATCCGATTGATCTCAGCAGTCACATCCAGCATAACACCCCTATTCCAGACGGCCGATAGACCGTTTTAATTCGCCGACTTTTACTTCTAAATCTGTCAACCGGCTCTTCTCTTTTTCGACAATCTCTTGAGGAGCCTTGCGCAAAAAATCCTTATTCTGGAGGCGCCGGGCAAGTCCTTCTAAGGCTTTTTCCTGATCCTTTATTTGATTCCATATCCTTTTTTTCTCCTTCTCCACATCAATAATTTCGGCGAGCGGAATGGCGCATTGAATACTTCCCGCATGAATCAAGGCGGCATCCTTAACAGGCGTCCATTTCTCATCAATCCTGATATCGCCGAGACGCCCCAAATTCATTAAAATGCCGCGGTTGGTTTCAAGGAGCGCCCTGTCTTCCGGCGAACGAACAACGAAATGACATCGAAGACGCTCACTCGGCGCAATACTCCATTGCGTCCGTGTATGCCGTATAGAAGCAATCAGATCAATCATGGTCTGCATATCCTCTTCGGCTTTCTTATTGATGCATTTTTTATTTGAGGCAGGCCAGGCCTGCACGCAAAGAGCGCCTTTCTCTTTCCTGAACTGGCTCCATATCTCTTCGGTCACAAACGGCATAAAAGGGTGCGTCATCTTGAGGGTATTCTCAAAAACCCCAAGCGCAATCTGTTGAACACCTGCCTCGTGCCAGCTGTCCTTGATGATTTCAAGATACCAGTCGCAGAAATTGCCCCAGAAAAAGTCATAAATCAACGATTCGGCCTCAGAAAAACGGTAGCGTTCAATGGCGCTGCTGACTTTATCCCGCGTTGAAAAAAAGCGGGAGATAATCCACCGGGAGGGCAAATCCAATTCTTTCCTGTTAATCTTTTCAATGGCAAAATCGGCATTAGGGCGATCCACGCGCAAGAGAATAAGCCTGGAGGCATTCCATATTTTATTGGCGAAGTTACGCCCGATTTCAAATTTTTCTTTGGAAATAAACAAATCCTGTCCGGAATTGATAATGAGACTAAAGCGCAAAGCATCGGCGCCGTATTCATGGATAATCTCAAGAGGGTCAATGGCGTTCCCCAGGGATTTAGACATCTTTCTTCCCTTCGTATCACGGACGGTGCCGTGGATATAGACATCGGAAAATGGAATGTCCCCCATAAATTCCATCCCCGCCATAATCATCCGGGCAACCCAAAAAAAGATAATTTCAGGCGCTGTAAAAAGCGAGGCTGTGGGATAAAAGTATTCTAAGTCCTTATTTGTTTCAGGCCAGTGAAGGGTGGCAAACGGCCACAGCCACGAGGAAAACCACGTATCCACGACATCCTCATCTTGTTTTAAATTGCTTGAGCCGCAATGCGGACAGGCTTTCGGCGGCGTTTCCGACACAATAGGCTCTTTGCAGGCAAGCTGGCAATGGCCATCGCCCACACAATACCAGACCGGGATCCTGTGCCCCCACCAGATCTGCCGCGAGATGCACCAATCGCGGATATTGTCCATCCAATTTAAATAAACTTTGGTCCAGCGCGGCGGATAAAACTTAATTTTACCTGTTTTGACCGCCTCCCTAGCGGGTTTAGCAAGCGGCTTCATCTTCACAAACCACTGCCTCGACAAATAAGGCTCGACGACCGTATGACAGCGGTAGCAGTGGCCGACCGCATGTGTATGCGGCTCGACCTTTTCCAGCAGCTTAAGCTCGGTGAGAGTCTCGACGACAGATTCCCTGGCCTCGAAACGATCCATCCCTTCAAATTCGCCTGCCTTCTCATTTAAAACGGCATTGGGGTGCATGACGCTGATAAATTCCAGGTGATGCCGCCTGCCCATCTCAAAATCATTGGGATCATGGGCCGGCGTTACCTTAACAGCACCTGTACCGAATTTAGAATCAACGAGCGGGTCGGCAATAATAGGAATCTCGCGCTCTGCCAGAGGCAAAAGAAGTGTCTTGCCGACAAAATTCTTAAACCGTTTATCCTTAGGATTGACTGCGACGGCCGTATCCCCCAGCATGGTCTCGGGACGGGTCGTGGCAACCGTGATATACTCACGAGCGTTTCCCTGGAAGGGATAACGGATGTAATAAAGATTCCCCTGAATCTCTCTGTGTTCGGCCTCCTCGTCGGAAAGGGCCGTCAGACAGCGGGGACACCAGTTGATAATGTATTCCCCGCGGTAAATAAGGCCTTTCTTGTAAAGAGAGACAAAACCCGCCCTCACGGCCATGCTGTAGTCTTCATCCATCGTAAAACGCGTGCGCGGCCAGTCGCAGGACGCCCCCATTTTTTTCAACTGCCGGATAATCGTGTCACCGTATTCCTCCTTCCATGCCCACAGGCGCGTCAGGAATTCCTCACGGCCGATGTCATGGCGGGTCTTTCCCTCTTTGGCAATCTGACGTTCCACGACATTTTGGGTCGCAATCCCGGCATGATCCGTTCCCGGCATCCAAAGGACCTCAAAGCCGCACATCCGCTTATAACGAATCATGATATCCTGTAACGTATTATTGAGGGCATGTCCCATGTGCAGGATACCCGTCACGTTGGGAGGGGGAATAACAATGGTGTACGGCTTCTTGGCAGGGTTTACGGCCGCATGGAAAAGATTTTGCTCTTCCCAATAACGGCTCCACTTCTCGTCCACTTCTTTAAAATTAAAGCGCGGGGATAATTCAATCATAATTTTAATCGTATAGCGAAAAGCGGATAACGCATAGACCCCCTCTAACGCTATACGCCATCCGCCTCAGTGCTATTTCGTCTGGTCTTTTAATAATTTATATTCGATGCTGTCCGTCAGGGCCTCCCAGCCCCGACGCCTCGCCTCACTCGGGTCGGGGCTCCGACCGAACGATAGAGAGCGTCGGAGCTGGCCTCGCGTATCCGTGTTTTTACTTTTTCTGATCTTTAAGCAGTTTGTATTCGATGCTATCTGTTAACGCTTCCCATGATGCCTCAATGATGTTCTCATGCACGCCAACCGTTGTCCAGGAATCGGTATTGTCCTGAGACTCAATGAGAACGCGCACCTTGGCCGCCGTCCCTTCTTTGGTATCCAGAACGCGCACCTTATAATCGGCAAGATGCATCTCTTTAAGGCGCGGATAAAACTTCGTTAAGGCCTGGCGCAGGGCCTTATCCAAGGCCTCCACAGGACCGCCTCCTTCCGCGGCGCTGTAGTGACTTTCTCCCTTAACCTTCACGCGGATCGAGGCCTCGGCAAAAATCCTTCCGTCAAAACGTTTTTCAGAGGCTGTCCTAAACCCTTCCAGCTCAAAAAAGGATTTATATTTCTTTAAAGAGCGCTTCATGAACAATTCAAACGAGGCATCTGCCGCCTCAAACTGATAGCCGCTGTGCTCCTTATCCTGGAGGGCCTTTAACAGGTTTTGAGTCTCCGGCGACTTTTTATCCAGATGAACGTTCATCTCCTTAGCTTTCAAAACAATAGGCATTTTACCGGCCAGCTCAGAGGTGATGAAACGGCGATGATTGCCGACGATAGCCGGATCCATGTGCTCATAGGCAACCGGATTTTTGATCATAGCGTCAATATGCACCCCGCCCTTGTGGGCAAACGCCGAATGTCCCACAAAAGCCGCATTATCGGGCAGCTTCGAGTTGCTGACCTCGCTGATGTAGTAGGAAGTCTCCTTGAGCTTCAAAACATTCTTGTCGGGGATTGATTTTATCTTCAGTTTCGTATGCAGGACGCCAATCAGCGCGCATAAATCGGCATTGCCGCATCTTTCTCCCAGTCCGTTAAAAGTCCCCTGCACGTGCGCACATCCCGCCTCGATGGCAGCAATACTATTGGCCAGCCCCAGTCCTAAATCATTGTGGGCATGAATACCCAAAGGGACATCGATACGCCGTTTAATTGTGAGGATGATCTCCTTGACCTCCCGGGACAAAGTGCCGCCATTGGTATCGCACAAGATAATGCAATCCGCCCCGGCCTCCTGAGCCGCCAGAATGGTTTTTAAAGCATACGAGGGATTGCGCTTGTAGCCGTCAAAGAAGTGTTCGGCGTCATAAAAAACCTCACGTTTATATTTTTTAAGATACTCTACGGAATCGGCAATCATTTTCAAATTCTCATCGAGGGTCGTCTGAATGACGTCCGTCACGTGCAAATCCCAACTCTTGCCGAAAATGGTTATCGCAGGGGTTTGGGATCGCACAAGATCCTTAAGGTTCTGGTCATCCGAAGGTTTAACCTTAGTCCGGCGCGTCGAACCAAAGGCGACAATTTTGGCATTCTTCACCCCCTTCTTGCGTACGCTCTTGAAATACTCCTTATCTTTCGGATTCGAGCCCGGCCATCCCCCTTCGATGTAATGAATGCCCAAATCGTCAAGCTTTTCGGTGATCTTGAGTTTATCAGCGACGGTAAAAGAGATCCCTTCTGTCTGCGCCCCATCTCTTAACGTCGTGTCATAAAGTATAATCTGCCGCGGCATATCTATTCCACCTTCTCTAATTCAAATTTTTCATGCAAAGATCGAACCGCCTTTTCGGCGTGTCTTTGACTGATAATGCAGGAAACGCTTATCTCGGATGTCGCAATCATTTCAATGTTAATTTTGTTTTCCGCCAATGCCTGGAACATCCTGGCGGCAATGCCGTGATGAGAGCGCATCCCTGAACCAACGATAGAAATACGGGCGATATTCTTATCATAAAGCACGTCTCCCGCATGGATCTCCCGGGCCGCCGCCTTGGCCGCCTGAAGGGCTTTGGGAAGACTGCTCTTGGGAACCGTAAAGGAAATATCCGTCTGCTTGGTGTGACTAACATTTTGCACAATCGTATCCACGCTCACGCCGACTTTTGAAATCTCCGTGAATATCTTCGCCGCGATGCCCGTCCTGTCGGGAACGGCACAGATGGTAATTTTGGCATCGGACTTGCTGCAGGTCACCCCGCGAACGGCCACGTCCTCTAATTTCTCATTCTTTTTGACAATCATGGTTCCTTCCTCCTTGGAAAAAGATGAGCGCACATGTAAAGAAATATTAAACCGCTTGGCCACCTCAATAGAGCGCGCCTGCATGACCTGGGCGCCGAGGGAAGCCATTTCAAGCATCTCATCAAAGGTAATCACCTTTATCTTCCTGGCCTCTTTAACCAGACGCGGATCCGCTGTATAGATTCCGTTGACATCCGTATAAATCTCGCAGACCTTCGCCTTTAAGGCCTGGGCCAGCGCCACCGCCGTTAAATCCGATCCGCCCCGGCCAAGGGTTGTGATTTCATCTTCATCGGTAACCCCCTGATAACCGGCCACAATAACGATTTTGTCCTGCGCAAGCGCCTTGCGGATCCGATGGCCGCTGATCGTTTCGATACGCGCCCTTGTATGCGTCTTGTCTGTTTGGATTCCTACCTGCGGCCCCGTGAAAGAAATGGCGTCGTGCCCCATCTCCTTGACCGCTATCGCCAAAAGCGCGCAGGAAATCTGCTCTCCCGTAGACATCAGCATATCCATCTCCCGATCCGGCGGAGTCCTGGAAAGATTAAACGCGAGGGCCTCCAGATCATCCGTTGTATCCCCCAGGGCGGAAACGACGACCACCACGTGATTACGGCTGTTTTTTGCCGCCACAACCCTTTTGGCCACCGCCTTGATACGGGCGATATTCGCTACCGACGAGCCCCCGTACTTTTGCACGATAATATATTTTTTCATCTAACTTTCCCTAGGCATCATTTTTTCATAAACTCCCTGATAAGACTCTCGCCGTTCTTAAACCGCAGACCCTTTTCTTGGGCTGAGGCCTCTGTGAATTTTTCAGAACCATCGTGCGGAATGCCGCTGCCGTACATGACAAAACCGACAGGATCGTCCGTATGCGTCCTTAACGCAACAGGGGTGGGGTGATCCGGTACAACAAGGATGCGCACCTCCTCATATTCCCCGAAATAATTCAAGATAGCTCCCACAATATCTTTATCAATTCTTTCTATGGAACCAATCTTGGCCTGCCAGTCCCCGTTGTGGCCGGCTTCATCCGGCGCCTCAATATGAATATAAACGCAGTCCTTGGTCTTTAAGGCCTCCAGGGCGTACTGGGCCTTGCCTGAATAATTGGTATCATAATACCCTGTAATCCCAGGCACGTCAATCACTTCCAACCCGGCCAGACGGCCGATGCCGTTCACCAAATCCACCGCGGAGATGATGGCCCCCTCCACACCAAATTTCTCGCGGAAAGACGGGAAACTCGGTCTTATCCCCTGCCCCCACAGCCAAATCATATTGGCCGGATTTTCTTTAAGATCGATACGCACCTGATTCACCGAATGATGCTCAAAGATTGTCTTGGACTTTTCCATCAGCATAAGAAGCATCTCAGAAGCGGGCCCCTTCGAGGGAAGATAGGCCTTGATTTCTTTGTTAAGAATATCGTGCGGCGGATATGTCTTGATTTTCAGATACTCTTGAGGCCGGCGTGTCTCCAAGACCAGAAGATGACGATAACTTTTCCCCGGATAAAATCTGACGCCCTCCTGCACAATCTGGGAGTTCAAGGCCTCAATCAGAATAACCGCCTCCTTAGACGAGATATGGCCGGCGCTATAATCTACCATCTTGCCGTTTCCGACGGTAACCAGATTGCAGCGAAAGGCAATCTCATCGTCTTTCAAGACAATATTCAAATTAGCCGCCTCCAGAGGGGCCCGTCCTGTATGGGATGTCCTGGGGTCGTAGCCTAAGAGAGCCATGTTGCCGATATCAGAGCCTGGCTGCATCCCAGGGGGAATAGTCTGCACTAAACCTGTCATACCATGCTGCGCCATATAATCCATATTCGGCCTGCGGGCGACCTCCAAAGGCGTTTTATTCCCCAATTCCTGAATAGGTTCATCCGCCATCCCATCAGGGATAATAACGATGTATTTCATAACCGGGCCTTCATAATTTGAATTAAACTCCGAGAAATCCCTTCGCGCGTGGTCTCGTGGGCCAAAATCGTATCGTTCCTATCCATGATGTACCCTTCATAACGCTCTTTCCAGACTCTATTGGCGACAACCCAATCACAACCGGCCTCTTGAAAAAGCCGCCTGGCTTTTTCTTTAGCCAATTGACCGGAAATTTTTGACTCGAGCTTGAATCCAACCAGGATGATCCCGGGATTAAGCTTCTTTATTTTATTGATCAGTTTCGCCGTCGGGACTAATACAAACGCTACCTTCCTGTGATGGGAATCGAGTTTTGAAGCAAATGGCCTGCACAGTTTATAATCCGCTACCGCAGCGGCATGGATAACGGCCTGATAATCTTTTTTCAGCTCTTTTTTCAGCAATTGATGCAGTTCATCGAAGAATGAGAATTTCAAAATTTTTACCCGGGCCGACTGGAGGGGCCTGGCGACCGGTCCTTCCAACAGGGTTACTTTCGCACCGGCTTGGGCAAGACTTAAAGCCAGCGTCTGCCCTAAGATACCGCTGGAGATGTTGCTGATAACACGGACTTGATCCAGGGGAACCCACGTCGGCCCGCAGGTGATCAGGATTTTTTTATCTCTCAGAGAATCTTTTTTATAGCCCAATTTCTTTTAGAATTTCTTTAATATCCGGTTTCAGGGAAACAGGCGCCTTGACATTCTTGATGGCGATATCAGGGTCTTTGAGGCCGTGGCCGGTCAGGGTGCAGACGAGCCGCGCACCCTTAAATTTTTTAAAATAACCGTCTTGATGCAGTTTCAGGATGCCGGCGACAGAGGCGGCCGAGGCCGGTTCCACAAAGACACCGCTTGCGGCTGCCAGCCTTTGGTAGGCCTGGAGGATTTCCTCGTCGGTAACCGCATCGATTCTGCCGCTGGATTCATCGCGCGCGGCCTCGGCGGCTTTCCAGCTGGCCGGATTGCCGATACGAATGGCGGTTGCGATCGTCTCAGGACGTTCGACAATTTTTCCTAAGACAATGGGGGCGGCACCGGCGGCCTGAAACCCGAGCATCCGCGGCAGACTCTGTGATCGTTGTCTCTGTTTATACTCCTTGTATCCCTTCCAATACGCCGTAATATTGCCGGCATTGCCGACAGGGATAGCATGAAATTCCGGCGCATCCTCCAGCACATCGCAAATTTCGAAGGCAGAGGTCTTTTGCCCCTCGATACGATAGGGATTCAGCGAATTGACCAGCTCGACGGGATAATCCCGCGTAATTTCCTTCACCAGCGTTAAGGCCTCATCGAAGTTGCCCTGAACGGCAATGACCTTGGCTTGATGGATCATGGCCTGAGCCAACTTGCCCAAGGCAATATTCCCCTCAGGGATTAAGACAACGCATTTCATAGATCCGCCGCGCGCGGCATAGGCCGCGGCGGACGCCGAGGTATTGCCCGTCGAGGCACACATCACAACCGTGCAGCCCTTTTCCTTGGCCTTGGAGATAGCCATCGTCATCCCCCGGTCCTTAAAAGACCCGGTGGGATTTAACCCCTCATATTTCAGGTATACCTCTAGTCCAATTTCCTCCGAGAGATCGCGCGACGGGATAAGGGGCGTATTGCCCTCGTGGAGGGTCACAACCGGTGTTTTATCGGAAACGGGGAGAAAGTCCCTGTATCGTTCGATAATCCCCTTCCAGCTCACCACAGTTTCTCCATACGAATAGCGACGGGTTTACTTTTGACAATCGACAGCTTCTGGATTTTTTGAAGGGCAAGGCGCATCATCTTCTCCGTCGTGTAATTCGTCAGCATCACGACCGGCACGGCGGATGTGGGATTGTGTGCCCTTTGGTTGACCGAGTTGATGCCTATCCCGTGCCTGCCCAAGATGCCTGCGATCTTGGAGAGGACGCCGGGCTTATCCACGGCCATAAAACGGATGTAAAATTTCGTCTTGATTTGGTCGATCTTGCGGACTTTTAAATGCGGGGCCTCGCTGTAGAGATTGCACAGCAGGTTCGAATCCTTTCCCCTTGAGGCGAGGTTCACCAAATCGCTGATGACCCCCGAGGCCGCGGCCATCTGGCCTGCCCCCTCGCCGGAGAGGAGCACGTCTCCCAAAGGCTTGGCATGCAGATAAATCGCATTGTAAATTCCGCTGATGGAGGCCAGCGGATGATCCTTGGAAATCAAGGTGGGATGCACGCGCGCCTCGATCGTCTCTTCGCCCCTCTTGGCAATACCTAACAGTTTGATGGCTAAATTCAGACTCTCGGCATATTCGATATCATCGTGGGAGATATGCGTGATGCCTTCCGTATAGATGTCACTCAGTTTGACAAATTTTCCGAACGTCAAATATGCCAAAATCGCAAGCTTATGCGCCGAATCCATCCCGTTGATGTCCAGCGTGGGATTGCTCTCGGCGAATCCCTTCTCTTGGGCTAATTGCAGGGCCTTGGAAAAGGAAAGGTGGTTTTTCGTCATTTCCGTCAGGATAAAATTGCACGTGCCGTTGATAATCCCGTAAAACTCGCCGTAGGTATTGCCGGCGAGACCCTCCGTAATCATTTTGATGATAGGGATACCGGCCCCAACGGAGGATTCAAAACACAGCTGGCAATTTTGCGCCTTCGCCAGTTGAAACAGCCTCTTGCCCTCATTGGCAATCAATTCTTTATTGGCGGTAATGACATGCTTACCCTTTTTAAGGGCGGTGGTAACGATTTCCTCGGCCGGATGCATCCCGCCGATGAGCTCGATCACCACTTCGATATTCTTATCATCCAATACATCCATAAACCTCTTTGTCAAGTTGGTATTTCCCAGACCACGGATATCTTTCTTGTGGATGTTCCAATCACAAAGGGTGCGCAGGACAAACTCCAGGTTAAATTTATCCCTAAAGTATTTCTCCCGTTTATGAAGGAATTGAACGACCCCTGAGCCGACCGTGCCGTAACCAATCAAGCCGATATTAACCTTAGTCATGGGCGCCTTTTTCTCCGTTGACAAAAAATTCGATTAACTTAGCCAATAAAAATTCTCCCTTGGGATCGAGGAATTCAAACTGCAGCCGTGTCTCATAAAGCATACCCTCCACCTTCTCGTGGGACTCAAGGACGCGGCCTTCCAAGTAGGTGGCCTCGGCCAGATAAGGGGTCTTTAATTCAAGTTCCATTTTTGTGCCGGGCTCAAACTTCTGGGAAGTCACAAAACACATCCCTCCTTTGCCGATATTCTTAAGCTGCGTCAACTCGAACTTGGTCTCCGGCCTTGCCTTATCAAAGTAGGAAAGTATAAAATTTCTCTCCAGGCGCGGATTTTGTCTGCGCTCTTTCTCGGTTTTATGCTGGAGTCTGTGCGTCTTTTTATACATGTCTTAGGGGTCTATCTCAAAATTGGTCGGAGCGGCAGGTTTCGAACCTGCGACCTCTTGAACCCCATTCAAGTGCGCTAGCCAGCTGCGCTACGCTCCGGTATATTCTAAGAGGCATTGATTATACTATATTCCGAAAAACATGCAAAGGGGAAAGAAGGGAACAATCCCCCATGCAACGCCGACCCGCCTTATTCCGGCTTCATTTTTCTGGTCATGAGGTCTGTCAAGGCGAGCTTAGGCTTTTTGTGTTTATAAATGATCTGGTAAACTTCGTGGGTGATGGGCATAGGGACTTTATATTTCTGGCTTAAGCGGTAGACGGCCTTGACGGTTTCGACACCTTCGGCCACCATCTCCATGGATCCGACAATTGTCCTAATGGGTTTTCCCAGACCTAATTGTTCGCCTACATAACGGTTCCGGCTCTGCGCGTTCATACACGTCGTGACCAAATCCCCTAGTCCTGTAAGCCCCCAAAAGGTTTTGACCTTGGCCCCCATGACCTTTCCTAAACGTGCCATCTCGGCCAAGCCGCGTGTCATAATGGCCGCCTTCGTATTGGTGCCCAATCCTAGACCGTCACAGACGCCGCAGGCGATGGCAATAATGTTCTTGATGCTGCCACCCAGCTCAACGCCGGTTATATCCGTATTTGTATAAATTCGGAAACTCTGCGAATTAAAAACAGCCTGAATCGTCTTGGCAAGTTGAACGTCGCGGGAGGCCACAACCGCCGTTGACGGAATACCCTTAGCCACCTCCATCGCAATGGTCGGCCCGGAAAGAACCGCTAAGTGCAGATTCCCTAACCGCTGATGGATCATCTCCGACATGCGCATGAGTTTTGTCGTTTCTATTCCCTTCGTGACGCTGAGGAAGGCCTTATGGGACAAAGGGACTCTTGTCTTTTGGATTCTTGTCATGACCTTTAAGGCATATTTTGACGGGACGGCAAAGACAATAAGATCGCCCTTCTCCAAAGACGCCTCTAGGCAATCCACCACCTCCACGGTTTGCGGCAGACGTATCCCAGGCAGGAATCGCGGATTATAGCGGTTTTGGCGCATCTGACGGACGTATTCGGGGAAAGGGCCCCAAAGGCTGACCGCATAGCCTTTTTGGGCAAGATAAACAGCCAGGGTGGTCCCCCATCCACCATCTCCGATAACGGCTATATGTTGAATTTTGCGTATCATTGCCAGACAAAAATCTCCCGGAATACCTCAAACATGTACGCGGCGCCCCAGCGTAAAATCTGCAGTTTGCGCTCTCCCCCTTCGCGGCCAGGCTCGTCGCCGGGGATATCGGCGCATTTCAATCTCCGTTTGGCGCAGCGAATCGACAACAGCGGTTCCCAACTGATATTTGTTTTAAACAATTTTTCCTCAAAGGCATAACTTGAATCTTTATCAAGGCCCAATTCCGAGATCAGGCTTGTTCGATATGCCCGATAAATAACCATGGCATCCGTATAGTGCCCCCCATGGAGAAGATTGATAAGATTTGTAAAAAGCCAATTGCCGAAAGCCGTGACGGGATCGTCATCGTAGCTCTTGGCGCCTTTGGCATAACGCGAGACGATGACCATGTCATAGCCCTCCTTCATTTTTTCGACACACTCAGGAATAAGTTCCGGGATGGAATTGCCATCGGGACTAAATGTCAGGAGGACATCGCCTCTGACATGGGGCAAGGCCTCCATATACGCATAGCGCATGCCTTTTTTTTGCTGAATGACCACGTCATACCCTTGTTGGCGCGCATAGTCAACCGTCCCATCCGTGGACTGGCCGTCTACGATGAGAATCTGATCGCACCATTCAGGCTTAATCCGGGGCATGATGGTTTTCATCCCATCAATTTCGTTTAACGTAGGAATAAGGAGGGTAACTTTCATTTCTTCCTTTTTGGATGTATTATACATACTGGTCTTTAAATGTATATCGATTTTTAAAGACTTTAAACACCGCTGAAACGCCGCTGAAACTCTTTACAGCTTTTTGGAAATCTGTTATATTGATGTTTCTTCAGCTGGCTCTGCCAGTTGAAGATATGCCGATGTAGCTCAGTTGGTAGAGCAGCTGATTTGTAATCAGCGGGTCGGGGGTTCGATTCCTCTCATCGGCTTCATGAGCTTTTAGGTGATAAGTTTAAGGTTATAAGACTTGAAAGGGCAGTATTCACATTTACAATGTTTTTATTTAGATAGAATGTGAATCCTGCCCTAATTACCACAATTTCAATCCGGAGAAATTAGGGCAGATACCCAAGTGGCCAACGGGGACAGACTGTAAATCTGTTGCGCTTGCGCTTCGGGGGTTCGAATCCTCCTCTGCCCACCATAAAATTCGAATCCGGGATGAAAGACCGAGAAGTGGGAGATAGAAAATCGCTTTTCCATTTTCGCTTTTCAATCTTCGATAAAATTCTGCGGGAGTAGTTCAGTGGTAGAACTCAAGCCTTCCAAGCTTGTAGCGGGGGTTCGATTCCCCTCTCCCGCTCCATAAAAAAAGGAGTTATCGGCAATGAAAAGAATCGGTATCCTGACAAGCGGCGGCGACTGCGGCGGGCTTAATGCCGTGATCAAAGGCGCCGCGCAGATGGCTGCGAAATTAGGCATCTCCTCTTTTGTCATCCCCAACGGTTATGCCGGTCTCTATAATCTCGTTGATTTCGATTCCCTCGTTGAATTAACGACGGACCGTTGCGACCTCATCGACTGCAATCTGGCCGGTTCCGAGGCCGGACATTCCCGGGTTAAAATCAAAACGATCGAAGACCCTCAAAAGTACGCACGGATCAAAAAAGGCCTCGAAAAATTCCGCATCGACGGCCTCGTGATCAGCGGCGGCGATGATTCGGGGAGTGTCATGGTCGATCTATCCGCCCAGGGGATTAAATGCATTCACGCCCCCAAGACCATGGATTTGGACTTGCAGACCTATTCGGTCGGTTTTGATTCGACGGCCAATCGCATCGCCAGCTTTGCCGAAGATTTAAAAACAACAGGCAGAACACATAACCGCATCTTGGTCATGGAAGTCTTCGGGCGTTACGCCGGCCACACGGCCTTTCGTGCCGGCATCGCGGCCGATGCCGACGCCATCCTAATTCCGGAAATCCCGACGGATTTTGACGTGCTCTATACCCATTGCAAAGAAAGATATTTCCACCGCATCGCCGCCAGTGATGTCAAAGCCGGGACATATTTGATCCTTGTCGCGGAAGGGCTTAAGGATGCCAGCGGCAAGGAACTGGTCGATGAAACCGCTGGGGTCGATGCCTTCGGCCATAAGCGGCTCGCCGGTGCGGGCAAATACGTATGCGATCAGTTGACCCAACGCTTTAAAAACGATTCTGAAATCATAAAACTTATGCAGCGCGAGAAAATGTACGTCAAAGGCCTGAACGAAATCCCTGAAGTCCGCGCGGTCACGCCGGGGCATTTGGTCCGCTGCGGGCATTCTTCCGTTTATGACGTCAATTTCGGCAAAGAGGCCGGCGCCGCCGCGGTCATCCTTCTTAAAGATAATCTCTCCGGAGTCACCGTTACCGGTATCGCCGGCGGCAAGATCCAATACATGGAAACCGCCGCGGCCATCAAGCAACGTCATGTGGACCTGGCCGTCGTTGCCCTTCACGAACAAATGGGGACATGCTTCGGGCGGAAACCACAACCAGCCGCATTTGATTACCTCAAACAAGAAAACGCCGTTGAACGGTTTCTCTAGTTCCTTAATGCATCCGGAAACAGTCAAAAAAATCGGCGTTACCGTCTTCTTGGGATTGCTGACAATCTCGGCTTTTCTGATTCGATTAGAAAACTTCAAGAACTCCCCCGCCCGTTCCATTGATGAGATCGTCTATTACCGGATGGGAAAGCAGATCCTTCAGGAAGGGATCTCGGGATACAACACCATTCCCTACGGACGGGAGATGGCGGCGACAGGACGTCCTTTGCCTCCCTATTTCTTCGAACCACTGTTTAAACATCCTCCCCTTTTTACATTCCTGATAACATTATCCATGAAAATATTCGGGCCCCTGCTGGTCTCGGCCGAATATATCTCCCTTCTGTTCGGCGTTTTCTTGATTCCCCTGGTGTACATTTTAGGGGCTCTTTTGTTCAACCGGCGAATCGGCCTTTTGTCAGCCTTTTTCCTCTGGATCGATCCTGTAACGATCATATGCTCACAAAAAGTCTGGATGGAAACAACCGTGGCCTTTTTCACCCTTTTATCCGCTGTCTTTTTCGCAAAGGGAATAAAATCAAATAGTGACTGGTTTTTTATTTTAAGCGGACTCTCCAGCGGGTTGGCCGTCAATACAAAATATCCGGGCATTTTAATTACCGTGGCATTTGTTTTCTACGCTTCTTTCTATGACAAAGATCTCTTTTGTAACCGGAAATTCCAAATAAGCCTCGCATTGCCTTTCTTCTCCCTCCTGCCATGGATGTATTGGAATTACCGGGTTTATGGGTTAAAATCCATACCCCAACACGAGGAAATAAACGCGTTATTTAAAATATTTCCAGCGAAATGGACTCTTGTATTTCTGGTTGGAATAATCCTGACAGCGGTTTTGTGGCTGAAAGAAAGATTTTCTCATCAAGGCAACGCCGCGCGGCCGGCTACAGAACCTCTTCCCCCAAGTTCATTGAAAAAAATAAGCATCCTGTTCTTACTCTTCCTGGGGATTTTCCTCAGAGACAATCTATTGCACAGCCTCCAATTCAATCATCTGCCCTTTGTTTCGTGGGCGGGAGGCGTTATTTATGCCGGCGGATCTTCCTTATTCTATATCGGAAGATTAATAGAATATTCATTTTTGTACGCCCTGGCGTTTATCGCCCTGCTCATTTACCGGTCTGGCCATGACCCGGAAGTCGCCCTCTTGCGCAGTTCAGCCTTCATTATCCTTATCTTTTATATAATGTGGGGCAACTACCAATCCCGCTATATTCTTGCGGCCATCCCTTTTCTCGTCATCCTGGGAGTGCACTTTTGGACAGAAAATTTTGAGAAAGCCAGATCTCTAAAAAGCCGGTTGGTATATGTCTTGGGAGCGGGAGGATGGACGGCGGTGATGATTTATACCGTTGCCAAAACTTATGCGATCGATCTTCTGCTAAGCTATCCTAATGATATGTGCTATTTTTAATTGGTGTCCATAGCCCTTAACCCTCGCCAACGACTTTGGCAAGCCTTGAAAAATGCGCATCAATCCACTGGCTGGTATCAGTGATGATATCTTCCAGCGATTTTTGAGGCAACCATCCGGTAGATGCCCGGACAAAAGAATTATCCGCCATATAAATCCGAATGTCGCAAGGACGCGTCTCCGGGACGGAAATCGTTGGGAGGGATACCTTAGTAATCGAGGAAACCATAGCGGTTAATTCCAGAAGCGAAAAAGAATTCCGCCGCCCGCCCCCCACATTGAACAGTTGACGACTAACCTGATCCATTTGATTAATTTCAAGCAAAATGAGCTCACAGACGTCATCGATATGAAGGGCATCACGGGTTTGCTTCCCTGTTCCTCCATAACCAATATAACTAAGGGATCCCTTGTATTTATGCCTGATGACCCAGAAACCAACCACCCCCTGATCTTCCTTGCCCATTTGCCATGGGCCGGCGATGATCCCAAAACGGTTAATAACACCCCGCAGTTGAAACATATCTAAATACTCCATGATCAAGTGCTCAGAACACAGCTTGGTTGCGCCATAAAACGAACGCACACCCTGCAAAGGGAACTGATGCGTAACCCCCTCATAACTATGCCCCACTCCGAAAGCATCTTTTTTCCAATCATATCGTGTCGGAAGCTCCTCCCACGGGATTTGCTCCAACCCGGCAATAGGATAAACCCGGCTGGTCGACAGGAATATAAAATCCGCCCGGCATCGTCGGGCGAGTTCCAAGCAATGAAAGGTGCCTATCAAGTTGGAATGAAGGGCGCGCAAGGGCTGTTCATGAGAAACCAGGACAGAAGGTTCGCCGGCGCAGTCGATAATCAGTCCGACATCCCCGAGCCGTGCCAAATGTCTTGGGTTGGCGACATCCCCTTTAATAAAGGAAATCCCGTGGTCTTTCAGGCGGGCGATATTCATCCGGGTGCCGCGACGCTGCAAGTTATCCAAACAAAGAATACGGCAATCCGGCAGATGTTTTTTCAGGAAAATCGCCAGGTTCGACCCGACAAATCCAGCCCCGCCCGTAATGAGAAGGTTTTTTTTCATGATTTCCGATAATCGCTCCCGCACAAAAGCTTTTCCAAGAGTACATACATGATGATGAAAAAATATCTGCTGCCCATTTCCTGCAGCTTGAGGCTTGTTTTGCCTCTGCGGCGTTCGCGCCAACTGGTCGCAATGACTTCATAACTATACCCGCGAACAATGGCCTTCAGAGGCAACTCCACCGTAACGTTAAAATGCCGGGACAAGATCGGCTTAATCCCGTCTATGGCTTTTCGGGAATAGCACTTAAAAGCATTCGTCGTATCGTTGTAGCCGATTCCAAAAAAAATACCGATAAACCTATTAACGATTCGGTTTAAGATCAATTTAAGAAGAGGATACCCCTCCACGACCGTCCCCTTTCCCCATCGCGACCCGAAACAGCAGTCATATCCGCTCTCGACCTTACGAATATATTGGACCATGTCCCTGGGATCATCCGAGGCATCTGCCATGGTGATGATCGCCATATCGCCTTTATATTCCTCCAGTCCTTTCCGGATGGCGTTGCCGAACCCGTAGGGAGGCTTATTATTAATCATACGGATGCGCGAATCATGAATGCCCATGGCGCAAACGATTTGTTCAGTGCGGTCAGTTCCTCCGTCATTGACAACAATAATCTCATAGTCAAAAGAATGCGTGGCAAATTCCTTACGGATACCGACGACTGTATCTTGAATATTCAACTCCTCATTTTTGCTGGGAATGATTACGGATACGAAACGAGCCATTCTTTTATCCCTTTCTGGCAAATCCCGAGAGAATCCCAAGGGAATCCTTGCGTTGCCTGCTCTTCTCTGTTAATGTGAAAAAAATGAACCGCAATCTCATCCAAGGCGCTAAACCCGTACTCTTTCTCATCATAATTTCCTTTGCGCTTTCTTTGTCGCCCAGCTTAACCGTCCCCTATCTTAACGACGATATAGACCATTTTCACAATGTGGCCCGCGCCATACGCTCTTCGACTATGGCATCCTGGCTCTTAACTCCCCACAATGAACACGTCATTCCTTTTTTAAAGGCGATTTACTTTCTCTGTTACAAATATTCCCGGATTGACCCTGAAGCATTCCACCTGATTGTGATCGTCCTATGTGTCGGCATCATCATTCTAACGTACAAATTAACCTTCCTACTGACCCAATCAACGCCTGCGGCTCTGGTGGGCGCCTCCATCATCGCGGCCACCAACCTTTTTGACGAGGCGATTGTTGTCATAGCCAACTCACATATCTTATTTTCCCTCTTTTTCTTCCTTCTTTTATTTTACGCGATGTATCAACATTCCCTGAAGAAAAAAACGTCCTGGCGACTGACCGCCTTTTTTGCTGTCCTCCTTCTTCCTTCCACATTCGCCCTCGGATTAACATCCCTTATCTTTGTCGTTTTGTTCGACCGTCTATGCCTTTCACAAGAGCAACGCCAAAACAACAAAAGATTATTTCCAGCATTGACGATTGCTTGGTTATTAAGCCTTCTCCCCTATCTTTATTCGATCGATGCCATCATCCATGCCGGGCACTATCAAGCCGTAGGGGCCCGATCCGTCTTTGAAATCATGCATTTTATCGCGCCGATCTTATGGCTGACAAAATATACGGCCTTAAACCTCATCCCCTCCGTGACCGCCAATTCCTATTTAGCGTTTGGCCTCTTCTTCTTATCTTTCTTCACGGCTATCACTCGCCCTAAAGAAATCGAGTGGAAAAAGGTCGTTTTCTTTATCTTATTCGGGCTTTTCAATAATTATATTATCTTCGTCTTCCGAAGCGCCTGGGGAATGGCCTTTTTGTTGAGTCGCCCCCGCTATTATGTATTCCCCATGGCCATGATCGCCCTATGCTATGCCATCATCCTCCATCCCCTCTTTCGCAACAACCCCAGGATCAAAAACGTTCCAACTCTTTTATTGGTTTATCTGTTATGTTTCTCTGCCGTCACGAATGGCAATTTGCGACGGCATGCCAATGGGCAGTTATTCGCCCAGAAAACGGTTGCGATAAAAAACTTTTGTATTCTGTTTAAAAAAGCCTTCGTTGATTATTTCCACGAGCATAAAGTGGCGGGGACTTTAGAGGTTAAGAACAAGACTCGCATATTCGCCCGAAGCACAAAACATTATGCGCAGTATATCCTCCCGGAAGAGATATACAACAAAATCATTTGGAAGGACTGTACCGACCCCGCCTTCCTTGACTATGTGAAGGCCAAAGAATACTTTTTCCTCATCGATTGAGGCGCTCAGCATAGCCCTTAACCCTTGCCAACGACCTGGACAAGTTTTGAAAACGAAACTTTGCATTATGCTACAAAGACCTTGGGCAAATAAAGCCTTCCAAACTCCGTTCTACCCGATCAAATCATCCGACCAAAGGCGTTTAATAAACACCGAATACGGCATGATGTCGATCCCATCTTCCGTCTTTCGTGGACGGTCCTCTAGCGATACCACGACCCTACGTTTTAGGCCAGGATGGTCTTTAATGATTTCGCGCAAGCCGCGGAGATGATCAAAAGTTATTTTACTGCCCGACTTGGCTTCGACGGCCGTTTCCATATCGCCGAGGATAAAATCCACTTCAATACCGCTGGCCAGCCGCCAATAACTCAAATCATAATCTATCCCGCTATAGGCCCGGTGCGCGCACAATTCGTGAAACACCCAATTTTCAAAAGCCTTCCCAAAAAGTTCCGAACCGGGTGCGAGTTTCCCCCTCTTGGCCAGGCAGTTAACGACCCCCACATCCGAAAAATAAAACTTAGGCGATTCGATGACGCGGCGTTTGGGTCTTTTCCGCCAAGCCTGAAGGAATCGGCCCAGCATGGTGTCAACCAATATCTGAAAATACTCCCTCACGGCGGGACCGGAGACACCGCATTCCCTTGCAATCGTGGCATAATTGATGAGTTCAGTGTCGGAAAGAGCGGCCACGGCGAGAAAACTGGAAAATGCCGGAAGATTTCTTACCAGCGCCTCGGCGGCAATCTCTTCTTTCAGGTAGTCGTTGACATAAGAGCGGATAAGATGCTCATAAGACGGCCTCAGATAATGCCTCGGAAGATAACCGTGATTGACCATCCGGACAAGGTCAAAATCAGCACCGATTTCCTCACAGATAAACCCGAATAATTCGTAACGCACCGCACGGCCCCCAAGAAGGTTCGCGTGTCCTCTTCTGACTTTTCTGGCGCTTGATCCGCATAGCCCAAACACAAACCCCGCGTTTTCCATAAGCCAGTGAACCTCATCGAGCAACGCGGGAATTTTTTGAATCTCGTCGATAACAACAAACTGGACGTCCTTTTTAGATTGAAGAAAAAGGAGCTCTTCGCGCAACAGGCTGGGTTTCTCCATAAGACGAACGTAAAGGTCGGTCTTTAACAGATCATACCAGATTGCGTCAGGATAATCTGCTTTTAGGAGCATGCTTTTCCCGCTCTGGCGAGGCCCCCACAAAAAGAAACTCTCCTGTGGCTTTGCGGGAAGCTGAAGTTTTCTCTGAATCATAACATTCATATATCATGATAATCGAAAGTAGTCAATTTATTTTTCTCGAAAGGTTTGTGATGCCCCGTCTGGCAGTCCACGTCATTGGCGGGGCAGGCGGGGACAGATGCGGGTTTTAGGTGAGACGGTTCCCTTCTACCCAATCAAATCATGCCGCCCAGAAATTTCTCAACGGAAATGATCCTCACATTATCCTTGATCAAATCCACACCTCGCGTATCGACCACCTGGTACAGATATGGAATCTTTAAGCCGGCGCTGAAATATTTTAAAGCCGAAATGTTCGGCTCCATGGATTTCTTGACTTCAACGCAAAACCACGGGATATTGTCGATTGTTACCAAAAAATCCACTTCTTGTTTTTGTTTATTTCTAAGAAAATTCAGCCCGGCCATGTGCCCCTCGACATCCGCCAAATAATGACATAACTTTAATAAATGAACGGCGACCATATTCTCCAGTCTAGCCCCTTCATCTTTTATTTCCGACCAGTCCCATAAAAACAGCTTCGGCTCTTTTTTCAAAGATCCCTGGAGCCTATTCTTGAAAGGATAAATCCTGAAGTGATAATAAAATTTTTCCAGGATCTCCACCCACGCCGCCATGGTTTTATGCGCCACCTGCAAATCTTCCCTTAAGGAATTAATGGAAAACAATGACCCAACCCTTGCGGGCAACAACTGAACCAAAACCTGCATGGCGGATAAGTCCCGGATGCTCTCCACGTCCCGTATATCTTCCTTGATCAGCCGATCCACTCTTTCCAGGTGCCATCTTCTTAATTCCCGCTCATCTTGTTTATTGATTTGCTCCGGGAAGCCTCCAAATCGATACAAGCTTTCAAATAGGGAAAAGGGAGATGCGTCGAAAGGCAGATCCTTGAAAGGAACAAAATCCTTGTTTTTATTTCCCGCCAGTTCCGCCACGGATAAAGGATGTAACCGGAAAGCGTGATACCTCCCCTGCAAGGAGTCCCCCCCCTTTCTATAAATATCCAGCCGCGCACTTCCCGTAACCATAATGTTGAATGATTCCCTGTGCTTGTCGTACTCGCCCTTTAAATAATTTTTCCATTTACGGTATTTATGGATCTCATCCAGAACAAACAATTTTTTATCCGCCTGCCAGAGCCCCTGAACCATCTGCCGCCTGTCCGCCACGTTGTCCCAATTCAAATACGCGTACGATGTCGGATAAATTTCTTTGGCTAAATTGACAGCCATCGTCGTTTTACCCACTTGGCGGGGACCGCTGATAAAGACCATCTTTTCTTTCAGGTCTTCTTTAATAATCTCTTCGAGATAACGTTTAATCATCATATTCTTCCAATTTATACCGTAGTAGAAATAAGTATAAACTTTATTTGACTGTTGTCAAATAAAATATCAAGATATCCCTACCGCCAAAGAACACTTCTTTCTCATCGATTGAGGCACTCGCGATTCCGCGATACTCATATCCGCAATTTCTTACAAATCTCTCCGACAAAAAACACCGACTATCTTTTCCAAAAGGGAGCCAATAAACCAAACTTATCAATTTTGGAGAGAACCCGGTCCGCTGAATTCCGAAAAAAACTGAGAGGATCGAATTTAAATGCTCGAATAAGATGATACTTGGTGCTACTCAAATCACCCAACCGCCGATAGATGCTCGACAGCCCAAAATGGATATCTGCCTTTGCCATATTTGTGATTTCTCCGCCGTATTGTTTCAAGAAAAACTCTTGAAGCGCGATGGTTTCTTCATAGCATTCTCTTTCTCGTGCAATAATACTGTTATCCACATGGACGCGATATTTCACGAGGGGCTCTGGGATGAAATAAAACTTATATCTGTACGCCAAATCTATCATGAATTTATAGTCATTGAGATATTTGAACTGTTCATCATAGCGGATATCCTTGACATGTTCCTTTTTAAAAATAATACTTAACCCGCAAATGAAGTTTCCTTTGAGCAATTCTTCAAAAATATAGCCATTCTTTTTCCTTCGCGTGGCACCATACATTTGCAGGAAAGTTTTTCCGGTTTCTGCGCCTTCTTGATCAATGATCAAACCATCGGACCAAACCACCAAATCCTCATCATTCACTAGTATCTTCATCTGCTTTTCAAGCTTATCCCTTGCCCACTCATCATCAGATGCAAACAGCGAAATAAATTTCCCCCTGGCCATCTCCAATCCCTCATTCATCGTTCTGACAATACCAGCATTCTCGCGATGAAAAACGGCGCGAATGCGACCGTCTTTTTTTGCATAATCCTCAAGGATTTTCCTCGACCCGTCCGCGGAAGCATCATCGATGATGATCAATTCAAGATCAGCAAAGGTCTGACAAATAATACTTTCAATGGCTCTGGCGAGAAATTTTTCGTGATTGTAGGATGGGGAAACGACTGACACCAATGGCATATCTGCTCATTCCGAATATTTTTTGTTAATCGGGAAACTTAAAACCCCCAACAGGCAAATCGACCTTAACGAATTCTCGAACTGTCGCTTTGCGCCTCTACAAACAACTCGCATCCCAACTCAGGCATGTATTTGCTCATTTTCTCCAGACCTTTTAAAACTTTCCGATTCATTATTTTCTGCATAATAATTTTCTCCATCTGTCTGTGCGTAAACGGCTTAATGAAATATGTGCCGTAGGACAAAATACGAAAACCATTCCTCTTAACCATTTTAAACAACAAGGCCTTATCAAAACGGGTGTGCCGGTGAAATTTTTTTTCCATCATGGATTTTTCGAAAATGTCATCAATGAGTCCCATTTCATAGGCCAACAAACGATGGAACGAGCGAACATTCGGGACGTTGATGTGGACAACCGTATCACGGTTGCAAATATATTTTAGGGACCGCAACAATCTGTCAGGATCGGCCACCTCGTGCAAGAGACTGCTCAAGACAATGAAGTCAAAACGACATCCTGCCGTCAGACTTTGATAGACGTCCTCAAAACATCCCTTAACGATACTCACATTGGCCATACCTCTGGAGAGTTTCTGCGCATGTCTGGTGAATTTGAGTGCTGGCTCAACAATGCAAAAACTCTTAAAATCCTTATAAAAAAGAAATAGCGGCTCCAATCCGCATCCGACCTCTAAAATATT
>MHGQ01000011.1:40554-47297 GCA_001805645.1 Omnitrophica WOR_2 bacterium RIFCSPHIGHO2_02_FULL_50_17
AATATGGAACATAAATCTTTGACAACTCCCCATAGCCGCTCTTACAAATTGAGCTCGTAAAAATCATGAACTGCGGCACGCGCCCCAAAACTCTCCTTGTAAGCTGTTAAGCCGGTATTAAGAAACTGCCCCTCTTTCTCGGTCGAGACACCAAAATCAAAATATCTCTTATCCCGATAGTGTTCATTGATCAAATAGGAAAAGACAATATCTAATGCCCCTTTTTCTCGACCTTCCTCAGAGTTGGCAATATATTGCGCATGCGCCACATGAGCACTTTCATATATCACCACCCCTGCCATCATGGTCTTACCCTGATATGAAGCAAAAAGCTTAATATTCCCCGGGAATTTTCGATGTAAATTTTCTATTTCCTGCAAAGAATGAACCGGCTTGGTTTCATACACTTTTATTAGATTGTCCTTCAGAATTTCCCAATAGGTTTTGAAGTCATTGGATAGCTTTACGGCGAGGTTATTTTTCAGGGCTTTTTTAATCCCCCTGTCTCTTGCCTTTTGAAATACGGGCCGTTCGGGCAGGTAAATAGCCGATGTCGCATCTCGCCGATATAACATTGCGCTTTTTCTAAACAAAGCGTATCTGTCCTCTTCGGCGGGCAGGGAACAGTAAATATACGGGATGCATTTGTAAACCACCTTGCGGATAGATTTTGACGTCAAATAATTTAACACATGATCAAAAATATCCAGCATTCTTTCTGCTCCCATCCCAGAATCCGTAATAAAACCCCCGAACGTTAACCCCCCGTGAGAAACAAACATGTCTTGTTCAAGATTTGCCGGCAATAATCCTATCAGTTCATTATCAGCATAAACCATTAACGAAAAATCTATGAACCGATCTGAATGATATTCCATGTAATCTCTGTCGAATAGAAACAAACCGTTTTTTGAATATTGCAGAAATTGATTCCATTCCCCCTTCCTGCCTTCCGAGTATCTAACAATATCCACCATTATCGTTCTAAGACGGCAAGGCCAAAACCCGTCTCCCCATAATTATTCCCGTTATAAAACATATATCTTTGCCCCTTGACATCAAGGATGCTGGCAAAACAGATCATCTCGGAATCCCAACCGCTTGAACACACGTCGATGCCAACCTGCCCGTCTTTCCTTTCCCACTGGACACCATCAAGAGATTCTGCATAACCAAGGCGATATCCTTTGCTAATAGTTCGCACCGAATACCACATCTTATAACGATTGTTTTCTCTTATAACGAATGGCCGGCCGAACCCAATTTCATCGGGATTTGAAACCTCCATGGACATAATCCCTTCTCTACCCCAGGAATAAGCATTATCAGATTCCAAATACTTCAGGTTATACATCGGGAGTTTTTTCCCGCGCACATCAATCCACCGGCTTCCCCCCACATACCACATTTTATACAAACCATCATCGTTCAAAACAAACGAGGCAGTCCGTATAAAAAGTTCATTTGGACTTCGATCCAAGAGAGGAACTTGCGAATATCGCACAAAAGCCTCTGGATGCTGGTCATCGCTTACGGCCAGCCCAACAAACAAGCAATATGGGATATCAACCGCCCTCTGCCATCCGATATAATATAACAGTCTTCGGTTATTTTCATTGATGAGACAAAGAGGTGTTACCCCGCTACCGTCGAAGGTCCCCGGCTGACCGACATCCAATACCGGCCGCTTGGAAACATTTACAACCATCAATGGATTGTCTGCCTGAAGATCAACAAATCCAATTCTTCCGACACGATGCTTGTCGAGGAACGCAACATATACCCTGATGACTTCTCCCAGACAGACCGGCGTTGGTATATAAGCATGCGTCTGGGCCCAATCTGATTCTCCCTGCGCGACATACACACGACCAAGTTTTCGCCACTTCATTTCGAGTTACCTTCTAGGCCAAAATATGCCAAGGCGCCAGTCTCTTTGGGGGGCGTCATCTTGACCCCGTAAATCTTGCCCTCCTCGGTGGGTTTTAAGATTACGGCCCCGGCACCGATCAGACAATCTTTCGCAATTTTTATATTGTTCGCCAATGTGGCATTTACCCCTAAGAAACAATACTCCCCCACCTCACAATATCCCGAAATCACCACGTGGGAAGAAATGAAACAATGATCTCTAATAACAGAATGATGTCCAATATGATTTCCACTCCAAAGAATTACATTGTTCCCAATTTTGACAAACGGCTGGATAACATTATGTTCAAAAATAAAACAATTTTCGCCAATTTCAACATTCCTCCACACAAATGCCCTTGAACTGACATACGTGGCCAACGAAAATCCCTTTTGTTTCGCCTGGGCGAAAAACATAGCCCTCAGCCTATTTAGCTTCGTATAAGTTGTGGCCACAAATATTTTGTGTTCTCGAGGATCATACATTTTTTCTAATGTCTCAAAAGGGACGACAGGAAGATTGAATAATTCTTCTTTTTTTAAAAATGATTCATTAACCGTAAATGCCACCACCTCATAGAATGAGTCGTGGGTGAAATATTCGTAAGCAATCTCCGCGAAAGCAGTATCACCAACGATAATCAATTTTTCCTTCTTTCCCGTCATTTCAGAACCTCCTTTAACGCATTACGATTATGATCTGGACAATGAAACGGATCGCTTAAAGTCTTCGTAATCTCTGATATAATCCTTCTCATCATAATGCTCCGAAACCAAAACAAGACAAACAGAACCCGATGAGAAATTATCCAATTCCCGCCACATCATCTCCGGGACGTATAACCCGTAGTAAGATCTGTTCAAATGAAACCGCTTTTTCCCCATGCCGTCATCTAAAACAACGTCAAAACTGCCGCTGGCAGCAATAAAAAACTGTTGTAAACATTTATGGGCATGACCTCCTCTTGTCTCCCCTCCAGGGACGTCATAGAGATAATAGATTCTCCTGATTTCAAAGGGGATGTGCTTGTTCGCCTCAATGAAAGTGAGATTGCCCTTTTCGCTGGCTATCTTTGAAAGGTTTATTACTCTGCATTCTGACAGGCTCATCGAATCCTCCTCCCTTAAGTTTTACCTACCATATGAAAAATGGAAAATATCTCTAATCAAGCGCTTATCATCCTCATCCATGGCCATCCTATATAACAATACCCCATAAATTGCTATGGCAACTAATGACATGATCAAGTAAGGAACACCCATGGATACAAAAATAAACGCGACAACTCCCGCTATACAGAAGCTGAATAAAGATGGCAAACAAATTTTGAGAAGATCCAATTTGTAGCCCCAGCGGTGCAGAAAAAAGATGCCCACTAGCAATCCAAATGCCTCCGTTGCCACGGTAGATACCGCTGCTCCCACATAACTATATGCAGGAATTAAAAACAGGTTAAGGGTTATGTTCAATAAAACGACTATAATGGCAAGCCTGAAATTCATCATCTGTCTGTTGGCAGTTACAAAGATCGTCCCTAAAATCATTGTAACATACATAATGGCCGATGCCCATATCAGCATCCGCAACGTAACGTCAGTTCCAATAAAATTAGGACCGTAAATTAAGTTTACAATTGATTTCGAAAAAAAAGTCACAACTAAAGCCATCGGGAGAGCGAGAGAGAATAAATATTTCACAGCTTTCCCATAAATTTTTATAAATGATTTTTGAGAGTCCTCATGATATTTGGCCATGAGAGGAAAAACAGAGGACATAAACACGGAGGGCACAACTGTCGCTGCTTCTGACAGTCTATAAGCTGCGCTATATGTCCCCACTGCCATATCCCCTTTCATAAAAGATAACATCACCGTATCTATTCGAAAATAAATCATAATACATAATGCCATCCCCCCCAGCGGCCATGCCTGTTGAAGAATCTGCAGCCAAAACTCCCAGTCAATTTTTATCTTAGGCATTGCAACTCTCCAAAGAAAGACCGCGAAAGCATACCCCAAAGCAAATAAATTGGCACCAAAATAAACCAATGCTATCCCCACAACATCAAACTGCTGTTTTACGGCAACTAGCGTGCCAACAAGCGACAACATCCCACTGACAACTTCCCCGCAGGAAACGTACTCCATCTTCTCAAAGGCACAAAATACGGCATTGAACATCTTACGGAAAGTTACACACATGGATGATAATGCGACAAGATAAACAACCCGTTGAGTCAGTGGAGGAGATTTTAAGAAATGCATTGTGAGCGCAATTAATCCCAAAGTGCAAATAATCAAGATTAATTTGATAACCACAAGATTTCCGATATATTTGTCGGCCAACGAACGGTCTTTAGCAACCTCGCGCGTTGTTAATGTGTTTAAACCAATGTCCGAGAAAACAATAAAGATTTCAGCGTACGCTAACGCAAGCGATAAAACACCAAAATTTCCGGGCCCCAAATACCGCGCGGCATACATAAGACAAAGAAAACGCAGAATACCACCGACCATATTCGCGGTAAATAGAACTCCAAAATTTTTAGCTATCCTTTGGACAGTATTCACTATATGATTGTCCCTTTATTTCGCCTTATTATGGTCTTAAGCATTTCCAGACATCACTATTTTAGAGTACGAATACAGTCGTTAACGTTAATAAGGTACTGGCTAAAAACGCCGCAGGTTTTCAAGATGTGATTGCAAAAACATTTGTTCCGGGCCAAAAAACTAATCCTTTGAAAGAAATTCTTTTTGCTTAATTGGGAGTAATCCCTTATGAAATCCAGTACCGCCTTCTTTTCCTCGGTCACGCTATCTTTATAAGTTTCATAAAAAGCAGCCGCTTGAACTTGTTTCTCCGCCAACAAATCCCGCATGCGACGGATACCAGCATGAAAATAATCCGGCTCCTTTAGCATTCTTATTATATTCCATCGCCGGGCGCCAAGCTGATTTACCCCATGCTGCCTATAAAGTACTGTTGGAGTCTTCACATAATCCATAGCGCCAAACACGGAACACACGAGCGCTATCCACTGGTCATGCATGATGGCATTGGGATGAATGGCCCGGACGATACGACGCAAGGCGGCGTTCATCATCATTGTGCAACCGGTTACCACATTTTCAACAATCAACTGATTGGCTGCTGTACGATCCGGGTTAATTCGCTGATAATCCCAAAAAGAGTCGTGGATTACATTCAATCCACTGTCAACCACGACCAAATCGGTAAATACCGAAAGAGGCCGTTGATTCCCGTATTTTTCTTCCAATTCGCGCAATTTCTGCAATGATAAATTTATTTTATCGGGCAGCCACACGTCATCTTGGTCGCACAACATAATACAAACGGCCTCACTATGCTCAAGCAACCGGCTAAAACTCATACTACTACCAATATGGTTGCCATTACCGCTGATTAATTTAATTTTTTGTGGATGCTGCCTTATGTAATGCCCGATAATATCGACTGTTTCATCGGTAGATCCGTCATCACGGATGACCAGAAACCAATTCTGATACGTCTGCGAAAGGATAGAATCAATTTGTTCCCCTATATATTTCTCGCCATTATAGACCGCCATCAAAATTTCAACCAGCCTATCCTCATTTTTAGAAGAGACCACGCCACGCATTCCACACACTTGCGAAATTATCCGTTTTACTTCGGGGGCCATATATGCCTATTCCCTGTGATGGCATCTATGACCCCCAGCCATACACATCGCAACTTTTCCCTTTTATCTTCTTCGAATAAGATACCTTTCACAATGAATCCTATAAAATGGATGAAATGATGCGCCGCCCAAAAGGGGTCAATCAGCAGATATTCACCAACCAGGATTAACCGGTTTCTGATGATGAAATACCACCTGAATGGGGCATAATGAGACGTATACGTTTTAAACCAAGACAAGCTAAACATGTGGTGCGCCTTGGGGTTTCCTATCGCATGTTTTAACAGGGGTTCTACAACCAAAATGTTCTTGTATCCACTGCGACGGGCCCTCAAACAGTACTCAATGTCAACATTGTCGATAAAAAAATCCTCGCGGAAAGTTCCGATTTTATCAAACAACCCAATGGGCATAAGACTCCCCGACGTCACCACTGTCTTTTGTTCGACCCACAACTTCTTTGGATGCATTCGGCTAGCATAGTACACCCGCCCGCTATTGGGTTCTACATAATTCGAACCGATGACAGCGATTTTCTCCGGGTCATTCAACTGTTCATAAACCTGCTTTAATCGATCAACCATATCCCGGCAAGGGAGCGAATCCTGATCAAAGGTTAATACCCACGGATAACCCTTCTTTTTTGCCCACCCAATGCCCTGATTCAGCGCCTTGGCAACACCAAAATTCTGTGGGTTCAAAATCCAATGGATACGATCAAAGCTGCTCAATCGCTGCTGAATATCGGCAAGCCGGCCTGAAGAAGTGTTATCCACGATAATGATTTGGGCAACCTGCGGCAGAATCGCTGCCACACGGTCAATAAAATTCACATCGGGATAATACGTAACGATAACAGCAACGATATTGTCGGAGTTTGGTGTCGGGACACTCATCAATCCGCCAGGGCTCCGCTAACGATCTCGGAGATCTGCCTGCCTATCTGAAAAGGCGAGCATTTCTCTTGAAAAAGTTTATGGCCGTTTTCAGCGATTTGTGAACATAAAGAGGGATCCCCCTTAAGCTCTAATATCGCCTCCGCCAGTCGAGAGGGATTGGCCGCCTCGCATAAAAAAGCGTTCATTTTATGCGTCAATAGTTCCCGTGCCGCGGGAGTATCAGCGGTAATGAGAGGCTTGGCCATGG
>MHGQ01000012.1 GCA_001805645.1 Omnitrophica WOR_2 bacterium RIFCSPHIGHO2_02_FULL_50_17
CATGCTTCCATGATTTCTATTGCATATTAGCACAGCTTCCCTCGCCAGAGGGCTGTTAAAGCTATTGTTTGATAGAAATCAAACTGCCTTCCCGGTCATAAATTTTTCTCTTGAGAATCTGATAGCCTCCCCGAACAATGGTCTCTTTGCGCAGATTGCCGTTGTCATGATAGACCCGGATCGTGCACTCTTCCTTCCCGCCCCTCATGCCGCACTCCGAGAGCAGCTTGCCGTCCTCATAATACTTCTTGCGCGTCCCGACCTGCTTGTCTTTTTCATAAACGGCCGCTCCCGCTAAGACGCTATTCTCATAATAGTCTTCTGTACCGCCGGAAAGCTGGCCGTTTTTATAATGGGCCGCCTTCTTAAGACTCCCGCTCTCATAGTAGAGTCTCGATATCCCGTCTAATTCTCCGTTTTTATAATCATCCTCTCTTTCCCTCCGGCCATTAGGATAAAATGAAATCATCTGGCCGCTGAGCTGATCCCCCTTGTATTGGCCTTCCACTTTTAATGTCCCCTCCTGATAAAACTGCTGAAACCGCCCGTCCTTTTTGCCGTCTTTATAAGTCATCTTGCGTTCCAAAGCGCCGTTCTCATAATAGTCGCTGACGGCCTCATCGAGCTGGCCGTCTTTGTAAACGGCCTGTCTCTTCAGTCGGCCGTTTTCGTAATACTCTTTCTGGATACCGTCCAATTGGTTATTTTCAAACCTGTACAATTTCTGAATTTTTCCGTTAGGGTAATAAATCTTGGAAACGCCGTTCAATTGATCGTTTCGATAGTTTTTCTCGGAATGCAGGGCTCCGTCCTCATAATGCTCCCTAATCAGCCCCTCCCGCTTCTCGGCCCAGGCGACGCCAAGACTGCAAAGAATAAAAAATGCTGCAAACAATAAGGGGCGCATCTCTTTCATGGACGAGTCTCCTTCCCTGTTTTGTGACGGCTCTCCTCTCGGCAAACCCCGAAGAAAACTGAATAGCCGGCAGCGGCTCAGTAACCGTTATGCTCGCCTAAGTTTTTTTCCTCTTCCTTGTATTCTTCTTTCAGAACCGTACTGGCCCAGATGATAAGAATAAAGGAACCGACGACAAGCAGCACAAAAAGCCATGTAATCATCGTCTTGGACTCCTGCCGATTGTTACGGACTCTTCAGACTCAAAGGCGGCCTGGGGATCCAAAATCTCGCCCATAATAAAGTCCAGTGCCCGCAAGAAAACCTTGTCGATTTCATTGCGTCTGGCTGTCATCTTCTCATCCATAAATTTATCGAGCTTCAATGTCCTTAAATTGTACAAAGCGGCGTTGACCGGCTTATCCGTAAACACTTTGTCCAGATAATGGAAATACAGCGGTATCTGAAAAGACCCCACCTGTTCTCGAATCGCCTCGCGCGAAAGCTCCATTGAGGCGATACGCTCTATGGCCTTAGGGATGCGGTCGGCCGTGCCCGTCTTATAATCGATAATCATATGCGTTCCATCTTTCAACCGGTCAATGCGATCGACCACGTAACTGAAACGGATATCCCCGCAGGAGAGGGGAATCACATCCTCGAAGCGGCTCTCCAAATGAAGGATCTCCTCAACCTGACGCTCTTCACTTACCTCCTCATTGTCCAAAAAGCGATTCAGCCGTTCGACCAGGATGGTCTTAAGCATAAAGGCGTCGGATCTCATGGATCGGGCCAGGGTCGCCTCGAATCTCTCCTCAAACATCCGGGCAAACCGGCGCCGGAAGGCCTCGTCAATTTTAGGCTGCTTGCGCAAAAACGGCGTAAAGGCCTCCTCCAATAATTCATGGATAAATGTCCCCACGTGGCGGCCTTGCGGCTCATCCAAGAGGTCTTCCTGTTCCCTCAACCCCAAGACATAATTGTAATAAAATTCCACGGGATTGCGCACGTAAGTGTTAATGCTCGAGGCTGAATAGCGCATCGTGCGCAAGTAGTCCATCATCGGCGCCGTCTTGGGGATAACGGTCTTTTGCTGGGATACCTTAACCTCAAAACCGGCCTCCGTCACAGGGATGACGTCGAGCCGCTTCCCCCTTTTCTGTTCCTCCCAGATAAGCTCCTCGATAAAGCGGCTTCTCTCCTTATCCCTGCCCTCCTGATAAACAAGATGCACGTTTTGAGCCGAAGAAATCAGCCGCATGAATTGATAGCGCTGAATCTCCTCCTCCAGCTCAAGCCGGTCCAGATTGAGACTGACCATTGCCTCCCGCGGGATCAAAGGCTCATAAACATTTAATTTAGGCAAAGAACCTTCCTGGACATCCAGGACAATCACGTTTTCAAAACTAAGCGACCGGGTCTCAAAAAGCCCCAGGACCTGCAATCCCTTTAAAGGGGATCCGTGAAAGGCGACCATCTCGCGCGATATCTTGCTGTCAAAAATCTTGAAGATTTCCTCCTGACTGAAGTCTTCCTGCCGGAAAGCGGCATTCTGAAACTCATCCCTGAGGGCATACATCCTGTCGGCGATATTAAGATTTAAGGGATAATTCTTCAAAAAACTTTTATCGACCAAGGTATCTAAAAAGCGGCCGAGAATCGCGGCGAATTCCCCGAAGGTCTGCACCTTCTCCCATCGGATAAAAAGAAGCTCGTGCACCTGCTGGAGGGCCGTTTTCAACCCCTCCCGGGAGACCTCTAAGCCTAATCTCCCTGCCGTTTCCATGGCCGCCAGATACAGATCGTCCAAGGCAGTGATCTCATCCAAACGCACAAATGAGCCGCCTGAGATGACCGTTGGAATTCTGCCGGTCAAGATCTCCTCAATTTTATGAATCAAAATACGGACAGCCGCCGCCGGCACCTCAGCCGATAGCTGCAAATTCTTGATAAAAGGATGCCTCAAGGCCTTTAAATAATCTCGTGCATAATAACGCTGTGTCTTTCTGGACAATTGGGCCTTAAATATAAACTCACACAGGGCATGCAAGCTGCTGCGCCTTAAAGGATACCCCATAGAAATATTGAACTCCCTCAGAAAGGGGGTAATCTGCGATAACAGCGGCACCAGATGGCCGGCTGCCGGAAGCACGATAACCGTGTTCTCCGCATTTTTGATTCCCTTCAGGATTTCCCCCACCACACCGATCTGGGAATGCACATCAAAGGCCTTGTAAAGATGCAGATGAAACGACGGCGTCTTAGGGGCCCCGCCCTCGGAAATCGTGCACGCAAAGTCCCTGGCCGTCTTCTCCAATACCGGCCACTTGCGCTCGTCCCCTTGAAAGATTAAAGTGGCCTTGCCCTTCTCGTAAAGTTCTTTGACGATCTTGCCCTCCGAGCGGTTAAAATAGAAAAAATTGCAAAAGAGAATCTGGTCAAATTCCTCAAAATCGATTCCCTCCATCAACTGCGCTGCCCGCCAATATTGAAATCCGCGCGAATACCGCCTCTCTTCTTTAATCTTCTCGTGATAAGCGCCCCTTAAGATAACCAAATGCTCCAAGAGCCGGTTGATATCTTCGGGGACGTCGTAGCCTATTTCGGCATTGGCCCGGATGCCCTTTAATTGTTTATTGTCAACATGCTCCAAATCCATCTGGTCAATGAAGGCAAGGATCTCCCGCGTCCAGGGTAGAAATTGGGCAAAGGTCTCGCGCCCCTTTAAAATCTGCGGGGTCTTTTGCTGGGCCAAGCGGTAGAGCCCATAGGACTGATCCAAATCCTGGACGCCACGGAAGACCTCTTTTTTCCGGAGCGCGTATTGGACAAACTCATCGATGGTAAAAAAATTCGGCGGATAAAAGCTCTTCCCTGTCCGTTTTGCCAATGCCCTGTTAAGAAATAACACAGGCCGCCGGCCGCCAAAAACAACGGCGAGACGGCTCAAATCCTGTCCCTTTTTAAGATAGCTCTCTTCGATATAATCCACAAGACGATCGATGAAGGATTCGCAGAAACTGTACGTGATAACTTTACTCATGGCTAATCTGGAGCTCATGTGTTCGTGTGCTCTTGTGCTCTTATTTCCTCCACGTCCGCCTTATCCAAATACACCAGATACCCCCGCACCTTATGCCTCGGATACAGGGCGCCCACTAGGCTCATATACTCCCCCGCCTGGCGCTCATACTGCCCTGCGGCATCCCTCGATGATTTAAAATCTACAATGCCTGCCTCGTTGTCACGGACGATAAGCCTGTCCAGGCGCCTCGTCCTGCCGCTTTTATCAACGATTTCTTTTTCGGTAAAAACAAGCGCGGGGCCGCAATAAAAAAACGGCCTGATTTCCCTTGCCTCCAGAAGACGCTTAATCCATGTCCCATAAGAAGAAAAATCTTGAATCTGCGGGAAATAGGCCGGAGCCTGCTGAAGCGCATAGGCCAGGTTTCTGTCGAAATCCTCTTTATCCAAATTCCCTATCCTTGAGAGCATAAAATGGATGACGCTTCCCTCCAGGAGCTGTTCCCGATGCCTCACCTCAGAAAGGGCGGGAAATTCATCCTTCAAATAATCAATCCAGTCATGATGCCCGGCGGCCGCAAGATAATGGAGGGCGGCCTCACCTGGGGGCTTCCTGGGATAACTGCGGGGCGCGCCTATCTCTCGGACGTGGTCCGGAATAAGAAATTGAACCGGATTAAAGGCATTGCCTATCCTTTTAGGAATAAACACATAGAGTTCGCACTCGGGCCGTGTGAGGGCCACATAAATATTATTGAGCTCGGCGGCCAATGCCTTTTTATACTCCTGCGCATAAATTCCGTAAAGGTCGTCGGAGAATTCCAGGTATTTGGCTTTCAGCCTTAATAACTCAACAAGGGAATTGTCCTGGCGCAGGATATAAGACTGTTGATAGTCTTCGGCGCTGTTTCCGACCTGCACCTCCATCCCCAGGTAAGGCAGGATGACAACCGGGAACTCCAGCCCCTTGGCCTTATGCACGGTCATGATGGAAACCGCGTCCGTTTTGGTTACATGGACATAGAGATCCTCCCCTTCCAGATGGTCGAAATATTCCAGAAAGGACGTGATATCGCAGTGTTCTTCCTCACGATCCTTGACCAATTCCAAGAGATGCATCCAGAAACCCTGATAGGACGGAAAATGCTTTAGGATCTCCCAGCGGTGATACATGCTGACCAAAAGCTCATACAACGGATAAAGCCCCACATTCTTAAAAAACTCATCAAAATATTTTTCCCAGACATCCCTGTACGTCTCGCGGAATTCCGTGTAAATATAAAAATCCTTTTCATTCCTGAGACGTTCCCGCAGACGGAAGACAAAATCATGCACGGCCTCTTGAGGGACACCCGTGGCCTTCGCAAAGAGATCCCCCAAGATCAATGCCGCAAAGGCCATGTTATCGATGGGAGAGTCCAGGAATCTTAAGAAAGCTATGGCCTCCTGGATCAGGGTGTTTTTCGTGATATCGCTTGTCCGCTCGGATTCAACCGGAATCCCTTCCTCCAGAAGCCAGCTGGTCATCTGTTCGACCTGGGCGTTGCTGCGCGTCAGGATAGCCATCTCACCATAGGAAAACCGTGCCTTCATCTCCTTGACCAGGCCGATGACCTTGCCGCGCAGGGCATTGTCCCGTTCCTCCTTCTTGTCGATATCAAGAATCTCCACCCGCACATAACCGCCGTCTTTCTCCTCCTGAAAGTTCTGCTGGGAGCTTTGAAACAGATTATTCAACTCGCGGATGTCCTCGGCCTGAAAATCCACCCGGGGGCGTTTGTTCTTCTCTTTTTCATACTCTTGTTTACGGGAAAGAAACTTCGTTAAATTCTCAGACGAAAAAACGCAATTGTTAAACTCGACAATCGCCTTTTGGCTGCGCCAGTTCTTGGTCAAAAAATCCGTACGGACGTTAAAGGCGCCCCATTTCCCCTTGATGTCATCAAAAAGACCGACCTCGCCCCCGCGAAAACCGTAAATAGCCTGTTTGCGGTCGCCCACATAAAAAAGAGACCCCCCTGTCGAGAGGGCCTCCTCGACCATCTTTTCGAGATTGCGCCATTGTAAAACGCTTGTATCCTGAAACTCATCGATGAGATAATGACGGAAACGGCCGGCCAGCCTGTAGTAAAGCTCGGCTACAGTCACATCCTCCTCGTCAAAAAGCCCTCTGGCCTTTTTATTCAATTCCTCCAGGAAAAGGATATCCTCCCGAAAGGACAATTCCCCCAGCCCCTCACGGACCAGCTCGAATATCCGGATATAAGGGTTAAATAAACAATAGGCCTCTTCTTCGCAGGCCTGCCGCAAATCTCCCCGAATTCTTGACCACAATCGCTCTGTCTCTGCCGGAATCTCGGCCCCCTGGCGCACCGGCGGATACTCGCGCGCAAAATAATCCGAGACTGCATCGATGTCGAAGGCCTGTTTGTTGCGTTTTAAAAAAATATCCAGGCTGTTGATAAAGCGTTTATCCGTCTCTTGAGGCAGGTGACGGCGCAAGGTCCCCAAAGATTCCAAGATCGCCTTCTTCTTTTTTATGAGGTCCTGAGGCGTAAACGGCCCCTCCTTGAATCTCCCTGCGTAGACATTATGGTGTCCGAACAGGGCGGAAAGGATAGAAAGCATATCGGTTTTGGGAAACCAGCCCGAACGGTTTTCCAGGTAAAGATAGTTGTGAAGGAAATGCTCGAAAATTTTCGCCAAGGCCTTTTCCTGGGGAGCCCGGTCGATCAGGCGGTCCAGGCTGTATTCCAGATAATCCCGGGCATTGGTCTTGATCTTGAAATTGGCCGTAAGACCAATCTTGAAGGCGCAGCCGCAAAGAAGCGCATTGATGAATTTGTCAATCGTCTGAACCTGGAAAAGGTGATAATGATGGATAATCGCCTCCATAATCCTGAAGGCCTTCCGGCTGGCGTCCTCATCACTCATCCCCAAAGGCCGGAGGATCTCTGCCCTCTCGCAGGCCGGCAACCGCTGCAGGGCAATCTTTCGCAGCGATTCCAGGATACGCCTTTTCATCTCGACGGCGGCCTTGTTGGTAAAGGTGATCGCAAGGATATGTCGAAGGAAGGCTGGCTCAAAAGAAGAGGCAGGGTCTAAGAGAAGCTGAATGTAACGTCTGGACAAGGCATAAGTCTTGCCCGAACCGGCCGAGGCCTCCACCCCCCGAACCTCGGGGAAATGAAATACGCTGCTCTTGTGAGGTGTGATCTCGCTTACGGGCGGATTCGCCATAACTGCGTATTATATACTATGGAACAGGAATCGTAAATGCAGATATATGACATGCGGCCGAAACATTCATTCAGACTACCTTAACTCACAACCTCCACAAACTCCGCCGCGACGTGAAATTCGTCTTCGCGGACATTTTCCAAGACAATATCATCAAAATCTTTATTATCCGGGCGCAAAATAATTTTCTTGTGGCGAAAGCTGTTTTCATCCTCCCCAGCGGCTTTTTCACTAAAGTAACGTTTAATCGTATAACTTGTATTTGTCTCGGGATCCAAAATTTTTCGCGATTCAACCAGAACAATTTTTCCATTACGCGACCCGCCTTGATCGGGACGAAACAGGCACCAGCTGCCATCCTTAATCGTCGGCTCCATGGATTTGCCAACGACTTGAGCGATGAACATGTCCTTATTCAGTTTGAAGACACCGCCTAAAGGCTTCCAGCCGATCACTTCCGGCGCGCGTTGTTCGGTAAATGAGGTCGCGACCGCCTGGAGAGAGCATATCCGGACATGCGTTTTCCGCTGTTCCGGCGTTATTTTTTCATCGGGAATTATATCGCTAAAAAATAAAGTATCTTTCGATTGGCCATCACTGTCTTTGTTTAAACGATCATAAACCTTCTTCAGTAAATAATCCTTTACGACGCCGGCAAAGGCTTTGTCATCCATGATCTTGTTGAAAATGTCCTGGTTCTGATCCATGCGGTCAACAAGTTTGGCGATAAACACATCTTCAAAACCGTATTTGAAATTATCTATCGTATTAGTCTTGGCTTGGACACCCAGCTTCTCATCCATAACCATCTCTTCTTCGATCTGGTCAAAGAACAGCTTGTCAGCTTCGGTAAAATCCGTTCCAAACCTGTCATTGAGAAGCTTGATTATTTCGGAGAGCCGGGCATATTCATCTTTGTCTTTCTTTGTTCCGGCTTCTGAAATCGGCTCGATAGCCGCGCCTGAATCCTTTTGCAATTGAACCTTGCCATCAGCTATTTTTTGCAAACGGTAATACTCAAGAGCAACTTCATCCCCGAGATGATATCTTTCGCCCCGGTCAGGGCCCGGAAGCTTTTTCAATAATAAGCGAGAATATGCGTAAAACTTCTCAAGTTCGATGTCCTGAAAAGGCATTATTTGGGACAAGAACGCATACAGGCGGACAAAAACGCCCAATGTATTCACAAAGTCCTCTTTATGCTCTTCCTTTTCAATCGCTTTGAACCGCTCCACCGCAACATCCACAATGGCGTTCAGTTGGGCATGTTCGCGCTTTGTTTGCAGCTCTTTGTTCTTGAAAAACACATCACAGAAAGCATCAACGTCTGAAGGATGCACCACCTTGAATGAATCCAGCTTTGTTTTCAGGTCATAAAGTTTGTTCGGGTCTGTGACATCGCTCAATTGCGTCTGCTCATAATACGGTTGAAAGGCCGCCAATATGTCTTCTCGCTTATTAACGAAGTCCAAGATAAAAGTATCTTCCTTTCCCGGACACATCCTGTTTAACCGGCTTAGCGTCTGAACCGCTTTGACGCCGTCAAGCCGCTTGTCGACATACATGGTATGTAAAAGCGGCTCGTCGTAGCCGGTCTGATACTTTTCCGCGACGAGCAGAATCTGATATTCGGATGTGGCAAACTTCTCCGGCAATTCTTTTTCGCCAAACCCATTCATGCCTGATTCCGTATATTCCGGTGGAATTCCGTCTAAAAGGACAGTGCCGGAAAAAGCAACAAGGGCCTTGATATCTTTATATCCCTTCTCCTTGAGATAACGGTCAAATTCATGCTTATACCGAACGACATGCTCGCGCGAAGCCGTAACTACCATGGCCTTGGCCTTTCCGCCGATCCTCTTCATAGTAACCTTCCGGAAATGCTCAATCATAACCTCAGTTTTTTGCGCCAAGTTATAGGGATGAAGCGTTAAGAACCGCGCGATCGCGCAGGCGGCCTTTTTCTTGTTCATATTCGGATCGTCTTCAATCTTCTTGGACAGCTGGAAGAATGTTTGATAGGTCGTGTAGTTCTCAAGGACATCATAAATAAATCTCTCTTCAATCGCTTGCCGCATGGAATAAAGATGAAACGGCTGAGGTTTGCCGTCCGCGCCTTTTTGACCAAAAAACTCAAGCGTCTTCGCTTTTGGGGTCGCCGTAAACCCAAAGAAACTCAAATTCGGACGGGGGCCCCGTTTAAGCATGGATTCACGGATTTCATCTTCAACGTCATCGTCCTCATCTACTTTCTCGGACACCACCTCGCTCTTATCAACCGACGAAAGAACGTCTTTCATCTTTTTAGCGGATTCACCGCCCTGCGAGCTATGCGCCTCATCGACAACAACGGCATAATTACGCTTAGGTAATTTCTTAATTTCATCCAAGACCGCCACAAAGGGAAATTTCTGTAGAGTAGTGATGATAATTGGCGTACCGCTTGCAAGAGCTTTTGCCAACTGTGCTGAATCCTTGTCAATTTTCTCAACTACACCTGACTTGTGCTCGAATTGATAAATCGTATCCTGCAACTGTTTATCAAGGACGATACGATCGGTAATAACGATGACTGAATCAAATATCCGCAAGTCACTTTTGTCATGAAGACCAGCCAAATGATACGCCAGCCATGCGATGGAATTGCTCTTGCCGCTTCCAGCGCTGTGTTGGATCAAATAATTCTTGCCTGCTCCGCTTGTGAGGGCATCCGCAGAAAGCTTCCTAACACTGTCAAGCTGGTGATACCGGGGGAAAATCATTGTTTCGATCTTGAATTTTCTCCTCTCAAAAGTCTTTTCCTCGACTTCCAAATGCAAAAACCGGCTTAAAATATCCATCCAGCTGTCTTTCATTAAAACTTCTTCCCATAGATACGCTGTCTTATGCCCGTTGGGAGCGGGCGGGTTCCCGGCACCTTTGTTGTAACCCTTATTGAAAGGCAGATACTTTGTCTTGCTCCCCTGTAGTCGCGTGGTCATATAAATGACATCCGTATCCACGGCAAAATGAACAAGGGCGCGCTTCTTGAACTGGAATAAAAACTCGCGCTCGTCGCGATCATATTTATATTGCCGTTTGGCGTCATCCACATCCTGACCGGTAAATGGATTCTTTAATTCGATAGTGGCCGCCGGAAGGCCGTTTACAGATAAAAGCATATCAATCGAGCTTTCATCCTTTGTGCTGTAATGAACCTGACGGGTAACGGTCAGGATGTTCTTGTTATAGAGCCGTTGCGTTTCAGGGTTCAGTTTGCTGACTGGCTTAAAATAGGCGAGGGTGAATTTTTTGCCGTAATCTGTGATTCCGTGACGAAGGCAATCCAGCATACCGCGGCTATCCAATTCCTGATTGAGGCGGTACAAAAACTTTTTCTCGACATCCGCGCCATGAATCGCGGACAGGCTGTCCCATGTGTCTTTTTGA
>MHGQ01000013.1 GCA_001805645.1 Omnitrophica WOR_2 bacterium RIFCSPHIGHO2_02_FULL_50_17
CGCTTGAGAAAACAGCCTCTTCCATCAGAGAGTCCTTGATCATTTCCATTTCTATCTCTTGTTTGACCAGAGAATAAATGGAATCTCTTCCCAGGGAATCGATTTCATGAAGCTTTTTCTGCAATTGCGCAAGCAATACATACCAAAATCTGTGTTTATCCTGATCCTCAAAAGGCATATATTCAGCGCGCTGTTTGCGATGATCTCGCACCTCGCGCCAGACTTCCTCCAAAGAAAAATTATTGGGTATCCGGTACCCGATTTCTTCTTTTGCCAGATAACGTTCGGTTGTAAATTGATCTAGTAATTCTTTGATGGTATTCATGACGTAATCCTAATGGACTATTATGCTTACAGTATTATGTTCTACTAACATAATACTAATCTAATACTTTTCTTAAACTTTGTCAAGCGCGGATACCGTGGATGGCAAAAATGGAATTGACGGGCATCTTCCCCGCAATGAAACGGATGAAAAAAGGCCAAGCCGCAGATTTTGCGGCCTGACCCCTTTCGCAAACTTGCCGTTTCACTTCTGTTGACGAATTTGACCTATCTCGCGATCGACCAGCAGAAGATTTTTTCCATCCGCGCCGCCCATCTTGATGAGATCCAAAATGGTGCGAAAGAGATTCTCTTCCTCATGCTGTTCACCCACATACCACTGCAAAAAATGAAACGAGGCGTAATCCTTGGCGGTCAGCGCCAAATCAACCAGCTTGTGAACCGCCTGAGTGACATCCGTTTCCTGCTTCAAGGAAGTTTCAAAAAGATCCGCCAGGGAATTGTACTGCGCCGGCGGCTCTTGGACAGCCGGCACCAAAGCGTGACCGCCGCTTTGGTTGATGTACTGGACCAATTTTTGCATATGCCCGCGCTCTTCCTGGGATTGAGCGTTGAAAAAAGAAGCGCATCCCCGCAAGCTCTTTGTCTCGGCCCAACTGGCCATGGACAGGTATGAACTCGACGCATAAAATTCCTTAATGATCTGCTGGTTTAAGGCTGTTTCCATTTTCTTATTTAACATATAATCCTTCCCTCCTGACTGAACATAATCTTCCAATTGATTCAGCGATTCGTCTTGCGACGCGCTTGACCAGAAAAATTATACACGAAAACTATCTTCTCCTCAAACGATTCAACGGGCAACGGCGGCATGGATCGGATTACTTCCCGGATTCTCTTTGAAACCGCTGGAGCTGTTTGTCCTTCTCCCTCAAAAGGATCTCAAGCCGCTCATAATCGGACTTGGCCACCCACGCCGTGTCTTCTTTTTTCTGGCGCAGTTCGGCGTTCTCCCGGCGCAGTTGGGCAATCTCAGCCCTATAACTCTCCCCCTTGGCCTGAAGCTGAGCGTTCTCGAATTCAAGCGCCCTGCGCTTTTCCTGCAGGGCATCCGTTTCCCTTCGTGATTCCTCCGACGCCTGCTTCTGGCGCAGATTCTCGGCATGTTCCCTGCTTAAATGATCCTGTGCCCTGGAGAGCTCTTCCTTCAGGTGACGAAATTCCTCTCCCTTTTTATCGAGCGCCCTCCCTTCTTTTTCGTGCCACTCTCTTTCCTGGGATAATTTTTCCTGCAGTTTCTGAACCTTCAAGCGCTCCACGGCCAGTTGATGATCTCTGTCCTTGCCCTCTTTTTCTATGGCCGCTATTTTCTCATGAAGGGCATGGACATGCCTTTGCAGCTTAAGGACCGCCTCTTGTTCTCCGGGTTGGGCAGGGGCGCTTTCCTCCTTAAGTATTCTTTTTTTCTTATCCTTCTTTTTCTTCTCCGTCGGTATTAAGAAAAGCAGGGCGAGAAACACGGCCACAAAAATAATTCCGGCAACGATAACAAAATGAGTCAGTGTCATATCCGTTTATGGGGGAACTGAATTCTTTTTTAAATGCTCCCTGGCAAAGGCGGAGCGGGGATCCCTTACGAGGATTTCTTTCAGGAGCCCCTCTGCCTCTTTGCGCCTTCCCGTCTCCAGATAACAGGCGGCCAGATTGTTTAGGGCCGTCAGATTATTTTTATCCAAAGAAACGGCCTCCTCGAAATGCCGGATGGCCTCTTTGCTATTGTTAAGCCGCAGATACAAGATGCCTGTATTATTATGCAGAATCGCATCCCGCGGGTCAAGTCTCAAGGCTTTTATATATTCATTCAACGCGCCTTCTCCATCCCCCGCGGCCTCAAGACAGTTGGCCAAATCAAAATGGATGCCCTTGATAAACCCCAGATAAACGGTTTTTGCCCCCTCGACGCCCGCCTTTGGGACATACCCCTGCATAATCGCCAGCGCCTTTTGGTAAGCGTCGATGGCCTTGGGATATTCGCCGTTAAAATAATAAGCCCTGGCCAATAGGATATGCGCCCGTCCAAAGTTTTTCTCGAACCGGACCGTCCGCTCAAACAAAGAAACCTCGCCGGACCAATAGCTGTTTTGTTGGACAGTAAGCATGAGGAATATCAAACCGATGAGACCGAGTGCGGATGCTGCGAAAACAGCGGGGCGGCCGCCTTGGGCGAGCCCGTGGCTTCGCCCCGAGGCGAGCCTCGCTGTCGGCGGGCCGCCTTCCCTCCTGCCCAGCCAGTAGTGCCCAAGCCCCAGGACGAATAAAAGGACACCGATAAGAGGGACATACAGGAAATGTTCCGCCGTCAATATCAAGGAGTACTCGTTGATAAGCGGGACAATATTAAGAACCGGCAAGAGAGATACAAAGAACCATCCGCAGCCCAAGAGAAGTATCCTTTTATGCGCCGGCGGCGTCCAACGGATGATGCGAAAAACGGCCAGCGCAACCGCCGGCATGACTAAAAAAGATATCGTGTCGGGCGTCAAGATATCGGTGCTGCGGTAATAATGCAAGTGGCGGGGCACAAAGATAATGCCGAGATACATAAGAAGGGTGCGCGGGATAGAGAGAATCCGCAACAGCAGTTCGCCGTTAAAAGGAATCAGGGGTATTCCCCCTTGCCCTAAGAAGGCGTGCCGCAAAATAAAATATCCGATCAACACGGCAAAAAAACCACTCAGGCGCAGAATCCGTCGGGACACATAATCCTTGTCGCCCGTCGCTAAGAACGCCTCTATAAGAAGGATAAGAAAGGGAAAGATGACCGCTTGCTCCTTGGCCCAGAGGGAGAGAAAAAAGGCCGACAAGGAAAGGACATACGCCGGCCTCTCCTTTCGGCAACGCCAGCGCAGATACAGAGAAAGGCTCAAGAGACCGAAAAAGGCAAACAATAGGTTGGACATCCCCGCGATGCAAGCGACGGCCTCGGTCTGGACGGGATGCAGGAGAAAAAAAAGGGCTGTGCCGAACGCCACCCCTTTTTTGTCTGCGCCAAGACTCCCGACAAGGATGATGTAGACCAGAAAGCTGTTGGCGACATGAAATAAGATGTTAAAAAAATGATACCCGGCCGGATTGAGATGAAACAACCTGTATTGAAGCTTGTAGGCCAAGTCCACCAAAGGACGATAATAGACATTGATGACAGGTGCAGGCTGGCCGGCGGCGCCGGTACCTAAAAAAATCCTTTTAAGATTTAAGTCGGCGATGTGCGGATTTTCTTGAATAAAGACGACATCGTCGTGAACGAAAGGGTAGGACAAGGTCTGGCCGTAAGCTAAAAGGCCGAGAAAGAATAGAAAAAGGATAATCTGAAAAGAACCGAATTGTCTAGGAAAGGGGCGCACTCATTTAAGCTCTTCTTTGAGCGTCGCGATATGGGCGGCCAATGCCTGGAACTCTTTGTCCATCTCGGCCAAGAGCCCGTCGGCGCCTGTCAGGTCGCCGTTCTTCCCTTTTTCCTCCATTTGGAGAAAGACACTGCGTAAAGGTTTGGCGGAAATGTTGCCCGAAGAGCCTTTCAGGGCATGGGAGAGCCTCTTGATCTGGTCGCAATCGTTGTTCTTAAGGGCTGCTTCCATCTGTTTTCGTTTCTCTTGAAAATCTTCCACAAAGATATCCAGCAATTCCAAGAGAAGTTCTTTGTCGTTTTGGACCCTCTCCAAAAACTCGTTCAAATCCAGCACTTCCCTTCCCATCGCCGCTAATCCTTTCTGGAGAGTTTGATATTCATCAGAATAGCAAAGATATTAAATAAGGCAACGACAATTGTCAAAGACATCATACAGACCGTCATAATAAAGGCCCAGTCCTTTTTAAAACCCAGCCCCATCAGCTCCGTCCCGACGTAACCGATGAGAACAAGGGCGAAAAAAATAGCCGCCCCGGCCGCCGCAAAAATAAAAAGGGAAAAGACGCAGGAAATGAGAACGACGCAGAGATTATAAAGGGCGAGGTTGCCCTTGGCGATATGACTGGCGGTGATGCCGATACGTTTCATCCCGGCGGATATCCTCTCCTTAATCTCTATTAAAGTCTCTTCGTTTGACTTTGACGCAGAATCATTTTACCATCATTTCCCCGTTGTAAAACCCAAAAACATTAAATCCTGGAACCATCAAAGGCAGGAAGATGGCCGGGGGCCGTATTTCCGCTCCAAAAGAGGGATCTCTCCCCGGATGTCCCGAATGCGATCCTGGATGTAAGGGTGGCTGCGAAAAAGCAGGATACCTTCAGCCCCTTCCGATTCGCTCTTTAAGACCTCAAAGGTCTCGACGCTGGCGGCGGGGTCAAAACAGGCCAGGTGCATGTATTTTACCCCCAGGCGGTCCGCCTCATGCTCATCCTGGCGGCTGTACCCGGAAAAAATAACGCTCATCAGGGTATTGGCGCTCAGGGCCGTCACCCTCTTGGTCTTATCCTCCTCAATCTGGCTGATAAGGAGACTGCTTAAAATATTGTAGCTGAGGGCGGCCTGGAATTTCTTGACCGTATGCCGGGCCGCGCAATGGCCGATCTCGTGGGCGATGACAGAGGCCGCCTGATCATCAGTCTTCAATTTGTCCAGCAGTCCCGTGTAGACATAGATATTCCCGCCGGGGGTGGTGAAAGCGTTCATCTCGTCCTTCTCAATCAAATGAAGATTGTATTGGTAATCCTGGCGGTCAGAGACAGCGGCCAAACGCCCTGCGATACGGCGGATACGATCCCATTTTTCCGAATAGTCCAAAACCTTGTACTGCTGGGCGATGCTGCGGTGCACATTTTTTCCCATCGCCACCTCCGAGGGGGTGGAGATCATGATGAATTCCCGGCGGCCGGTAGCTGGATTGTATACTCCCAGGGAACTGCAGCCTTGCAGGACAAGGATTAAGACCATAGACCATGGACGATAAACGAAAGACCTTCGGAATGATCCCAAACAAGATAATCTCATCATGCCATCCATCGCTTGCCCTGAGTCTATCGTCCATCCTTATCGCTCAAACTTGACAACCTTTTCCCACCAGCGTCCGGTGTCCCAGCGCTGCATCTTCCGCCACAACCTCCGCGCCGAGGCGGTCTTGAGGTGATCTGGTGCGGTCTTAAAAAATTTTCTGGCCTGGGCATAGCCGCTGTCATAGTATTCCTTGGCCTGGAGGAGGCACTCCAGAATATCGGCATCCCTGGCGATAAGACTTTCTTTTGTCTTTTGAGCCTCATATTCGTCCCGAACGGCCTTGAGCTGTGTCCGCACAGAGCCGTCTAAGTCCCTGATCTGATCTTTAAAGACTTTTTTCTCCGCCTCTTTGAAATCAATGTAATAATGTCCCATCTTGTGCAGGTCGTTGATCCGCGCCTCGTGCACATCGTTAAAAAGGGCCATGAGCATGACCTTGGCGGCATCCGCTCTTTCCAGATGCGCCATATAATAGCCCATGATGGCGCAGCGAAACGAATGCTCCGCCACGCTCTCAGGGTCCTTGATGCCGGCCACCCACCAGCCGCTGCGCTTAATCTTTTTTAACAACCCAGCCTCGGCGAAAAAACGGATGGCGTTAAGGCCGCTGAGATTCTTGGGTGTCCTGACGGATTTTCCTCTGCCTTGTGATTTCATAGCACAAAATTGTCGCGGCCTGCGCCACATTGAACGACAGCGTCTCCATCGCCATCGGGATGGTAATCTCCCCATCCAAGAGCTTGCGAATCCCTTCGCGGATTCCTTGTCTTTCCGAGCCGACCACGAGGCCTAACGGAAAGGAAAACTCCGCATCAAAGATATTTACACCGCTCTCCACCACCGAGCCCATCACGTGAATGCCCGCCTCTTTCGCCGACCTCACGGCCTGCGCCAGATTCGTGACTTTAGCCACAGGCACATAATTGTCCCCGCCTGAGGCAACGCGCAGGACGGATTCCGTTATCTCGACGGAACCATGCGCCGGCAGGACAACGGAAAACCTCCCCAGGCAGGCCAGGCTGCGGATGACGGCCCCCAAATTCTGCGGGTCATTGAGGCCGTCTAAAAAAACCAGACACCGCTTTTTATGAAGGGCGGCCTCGAGGAGATCCTCGTAAGGGGTATAGGCAAAGTCCTCGACGTCAACGAGGATGCCCTGCGTATTCTTGTCCCTGCCCATCTTCCACAATCGGGAAGCCGCAACGGCGATAACCGGGATGCCGTTCTGCTTGGCCTTTTTGTAAATGTAGGCGGCCTCGCGGAAACCCTCCTGGATATAGATCTGCCGGATACTTTTGGGGTTGGACCTTAAGCGCTCGATGGCGGGATTCTTCCCGAACAATCTCATCGGGGTTGGTTCTCTTCGCCTCTGATGATGGCGTTTCTCTCCTGGACTTCCAGGTCATATTGATCGTCTAGGACTTTTTTCTTTTCCAAATAGTCCGCATAAGAAATATTCTCCTTCAGATACTGGCTCTCCAGCGCCTCGCAGTCTTTTTTGTAATGAGCGAAGTGGGGATCCTTAATCCATCCCACAGGACCGTAAGAATAATTTTCCAGCATCTCCTCCCGGATAAACGTACAGCCCGTTAAGATGAGCATCAAAAAAAACAGTATCGCCCTTTTCATTCCTTCCTCCTGTTTAAATCCCCAATACGCGACTTTACCTTTTTAACTTTAAGCCCAAATAAACAAGCGGCTTTAAAATACTCCACCACCCCAGAATGGGACGCATCTTAGTATATCCTAATCTTTGTGGCGGGTAAACCTTTGTGACCTGCGCCTCTTTAAATTTGTAACCTAAGACAATCGCCTTATACAGCAAGTAAGGCTCTAATTCATAATGGTCAAGCCAGGCCTGGTCAATGCGGATCTCCTCATTATCAAAAAGAGACAGCCGGAAGGCCCGGAAGCCGTTGGTGCTGTCCGTTACCTTGTGCCCTGTGATAAAAGACATCAAAATCGGGTGAAGACGCGTGGCTAATTTTCGATATAAAGGCATATCCCCGACGCTGGCGTTGTGCCCCAGATAGCGGGAACCCTGCACAAAATCATAACCTTCCTTCAGAAGGGGGTCAACCAGCCGCGGGATCTCATCCGGATTATCCTTGTCGTTGCCGGCCATAATCACCAAGACCTCATAACCCTGGCCGCGGGCGTGTTGAATAGCTGTACGGATGGCCGCGCCGACACCTTTTCGGTGATGATGCTGGATGGTTTGCACGCCCTGGGAGGCAAACCCCTGAATCACCGCGGTTGTCCCGTCGTCCGAGGCATCATCGACGATGAGATAATCCGCATCCCCTCGCACCGGGCTTCTTAAAAACCGCTCAATAGCGCTTTTCAGCTTAATGTTTTCGTTGTAGGCAACGGGGCAGACGAGAATCTTATGCATAATTCATCTTTTGTATACCGACAGCCGCAGGAACACTTCAAATTTTCATCAAGTTTACGGCCGCAGCGGCAGGCATATCCCCGCCGCGCCGCGGGGTTCCCGCAGACAACCGCAAAAGACGGGACGTCTTTGGTAACGACGCTTCCCGCTCCCACAACCGCATACTCTCCGATTGTGACACCGCACAGGATAACAGCGTTGCTTCCGATGGTGGCGCCCTTTTGGACAATGGTCTTCTCCAAGACCCATGGATCTTTGCGGTGACTGCGCGGATAACGGTCATTGATAAAGGCGGCGTTGGAACCGACAAAGACGTCGTCTTCAATGGTGACCCCGTCAAAGACAGCCACGTGGTGTTTAATCGTGACGTTATTACCGACGACTGCCCCCTTCTCCACAAAACTGCCGTCACAGATGTTGCAGCCGCATCCGATGACCGCGCCGGCCTGAATATTCGTGAACGCCCAGAGGCGGCTGCCCTCCCCAATGGATGCGCGCGGCTCTACCAACGCGGTTTTGTGCTTAAAATATTTTGCCTTTTTCATTCCCGATTCCTGCCTGCCGTCAGGCCTCGCAGAGCCCTGGAAGGGCTTTTACGAGGCAGGCCTTTCAATAGGGACACTCGCCCCATTTCCTTCAACGGATCTCTGCATCGCGGCCAAGGTCTTGACGACATCCAAACCCTTCTGGGCGTCCGCCAGCTCCGGCCGGACGCCGTGCTCGATGCAGTCAATGAAATACTGCCCCTGATTCTTCAAAGGCTCTCTTAATTCAATCTTGGGGATTGTGATTCCCCCCTCCTGGGACAAGAGGCGGAATTCACCGTAGGTCTCGTAATAAACGTTGGTCTTCTCAACATGCTTGTCATAAAGCTTAATGGGTCCCAGGTCGTCTAAGTCGTCCCACATAACCATTTTCTTGTCGCCGACGATTGTGATCTGCCGTATCTTCCGGGGGTCAAGCCAGCTGACGTGAATATGGGCGGCGATATTGTGAGGATACTCGAGGGTGGCAAAGGCCACATCCTCCAGTTTCGTTCCAAGACAGCGATGCCCCCGCGCCGAGACACACACAGGAGGGGCGTCAAAGAGATAATTGAAAATGGAAACATCGTGAGAAGCCAAATCCCACAGGGCATTCACATCGTAGCGAAACGGCCCCAAATTGGTCCTGGCGGCATAGGCGTAATAGGTGCGGCCCAATTCCCCATCCTGCATGTATTTTTTCAATTGAAGAATCCCGGGATTAAACAAAAACACATGCCCGACCATCAGAATCCTCTGCTTTTGGACCGCGAGACTTTGAAGCTCTTCGCACTCCTGCGCCGTCAGGGCCAGGGGTTTCTCGCAAAGGACGTGCTTATTGTGCCTGAGGGCTTCCTGGGCGATGGAGAAATGGGTATCGGTCGGCGAAGCAATACAGACGGCATCCACACGGCCCTCCCGCAGAATCTCCCTGTAATCCGTCGTCGTCTGAATATTTAAGAATGTGTCTTTAACGGCCTTGAGACGCTGTTCACTCAAATCGGCGCACATGACCGCCTTGGAATGGGGCAGGTGGGAAAAGATACGTATGTGATTCGGCCCCCATTGGCCGCACCCTATGACACCGACATTGATCAACTTAAAACTCCTTGTGACTTATTTGGGCCGTTCGATCTTCAGAATTTTATATTTCAAGATACCCGCAGGCACTTTAATATCCATCTCCTCCCCCTCGCAGCGGCCTATGAGCCCTTTCCCGACGGGCGAGTGAATGGAGAGCTTGTTTTCCTCATAGCTGGCCTCCTCAGGGGAGACCAGCATGTACTCCAAGTTCTCTCCCGTTACCAGGTCTTTCAACGTAACGATGGCCCCGATAAAAACCTTGTCGGCAGGGATATCCTGGTCCTCGATGATCCTCACCTTGCCGAGCTTTCCTTCCAGCTCGGCAATCCGCGCCGCATTGTGCGCCTGGGCGTCTTTGGCCGCATCGTATTCGGCATTCTCAGAGATATCCCCCTGAAGCCTCGCCTCGCCGATGGCCTTGGAGATCCGGCGCTTTTCCTTCTGAAGGGCCCCCAGCTCGTCGTGCAATTTTTGATACCCGGCGCGCGTTAAATAAACCTCGTGCGTCATAGACCCTTCACCTCACATCGTCTCAACGGCCTTCATCATGAGGGGAACAATCTCCTTGACCTCTTTTTGGGTCATGCGCCCCAGCTTGGAAAACCGCCATTCATCGCCTTGATCCTTATTCTCCCGCGTCAGCTGCAGTTTCTTCTCCCCTCCCCGGTAAGAGAAAACCCCGACGGTGATGCGCGTTCCGTCAAACTCTTTTGTTTCTTTGAATGATTCGACGTCCAAAGACTGATCGTAAGGCATATAAAACCCCTTTCTTTAGGATGGTTGTATCAAAATTTCGCGGCTAAGAAATAATATATGTCCCCAGCTTGATTTTCAAGGGTTAATTGAATATTCACCGCAATCGCATGCCAATATCGAATAAGGTGGCCACCAAAAACGATTTCAGGAAAATAATCGCGAAAAACGCCACCAGGGGAGAAATGTCAATCCCCGTCGCCGGCAGAATCCTCCTTAGGGGAGTCAAGATTGGATCTGTTGTCCTGTAAAGAAACTGGACGATGGGGTTAAAGGGATCGGGGTTGACCCAGCTGATAAGCGCGCGAATCAGGATCAACCAATACAAAACACCCAGGAGCAGATCAACCATCTTGGCAACCGCCACCACGAGATTACTGAATATAAACATGCCGCCATCCCTTCATTTGGATCTATTGTCTATTCGTTATGGTCTTCAGTCTCTACGCTCAGACGCCTCTTGCTTCGCAGAACCTTCGGCTTCCTGCTTATAATTAACCGCTTGAATGGGATAAGGTATCACAATGCCTTCCTGGGCATACCGCTTATGCAACCTCTTGATAAATTCGTGCTTGATAAGATACTGGTCTACAAATTCCCTCGCCCGCAGGATAACGGTAAAGTGGATGCTGAAATCGCCGAAGGTATGATAGCGGATGAACGGTTCAAAACTCTCTACCCCGCCGGCGACCTCCTTCAAGGCCTCCCGGGCCACCTTGATTGTCACCCGCTCGACACGCTCCAAATCCGAGGCGTAATGCACCCCCGCCTCCACCAAAACCGCAAGCTCTTTCTGGGGATAATAATAATTCGTCACCCTGGAATTAACGAGCATCTTGTTAGGGATAACGACAATATTATTCGGCAGCATCCGGATCCACGTGGAGCGCCACCCGATTTTGTGAACATATCCCTCTTCCCCTGACTCCAGCTTAATGAAATGCCCCAGTTGAATCGGTTTATCAGCGACAATCTGAATGCCGGAGAAAAGATTCTCCAGCGTCGGCTGAAGCGCCAAGGCCACCGCCAGAGAGCCGATGCCCAAAGAGGCGATGATGGGCGTAATGGAGACGCCGAAGCTGTCTAAAAGAACCAAAGCGCCCATCCCCATAACGGCGATGCGGACGAACCCGCGCGCAATCCCACCGGAGCTTTTAAGAATCTCCACCTTATCGGCATAAACGCGGATAAGCGCGTTGAGGAAGCGGTCAATAAAAAGAACAACGGCCGCAATCGTAACGGCTTTGAAGATAGACGGAAAATAATTCGTGAGCTCGGCATGGACGACGACGGACATCAGCCTCTCCGTCATGGCCGCGCCGCTTGCGAAGATAAGCAGTGTCAGGGGAAAATCCGCAGCACCGATAACAACATCGTCCAGGCGGGTTTCGGTCTTTTGGGCAA
>MHGQ01000014.1:0-49257 GCA_001805645.1 Omnitrophica WOR_2 bacterium RIFCSPHIGHO2_02_FULL_50_17
GCTGAAATGGATTCGAAGGGGTGCCCATGCCATTCTTTCGTGCGGGTCCGGACTTCAATAAAGCAAAGCGTTTTGCCGTCTTGGGCAATGATATCGATCTCGCCGAAAGGATTGCGGTAGTTGCGCCGCACAATACGGTAGCCCTCCTTTTTCAGCCGCTCGGCGGCCAAATCCTCTCCCAAACGCCCCAAGTCCAAGCGCTCGCGTGTCATAGCTGACAATGAAACGTTTTGCGGTGAATGGACGACAGTCCCCACCGGCGGATGGCCTGCTTGTGCCGGCGAGTCGGATAACCTTTGTGCTGGTTAAATCCATACTCCGGAAAGACGCGGTGGTACGCCCCCAAGATTCTATCCCGCGTCACCTTGGCAATGATTGAGGCACAGGCGATGGATAAAACCTGCTCATCCCCTTTGACAATGGTTTTAAAACAGTATGGCAAATCCGACTGGAATTGATTGCCGTCGATGAGGAGGCATATTCTTTTTTCAAAATTCTTTTTTGTCTTGCGCGAACCGGGGAGGCCGGACAGAAGCTGGATAACAGCCATTTGCATGGCCAAGAATGTAGCCTGGAGGATGTTGACCTCATCGATAACACCCTCGCTCATAATCCCCACACCCACATGAGCATATTCATAAATCTTGTGAAAGGCTTTTTCGCGCTGGGCAGCGGATAATTTTTTGGAATCACGTACTTGAAAAGGAGGGGAGTGTTTCTTTAAGGCAACAGCGGCGGCAACCACAGGGCCGGCCAGGGGGCCTCTTCCTGCTTCGTCTATCCCGATAATGAGACTAAACCCGGCCTTCCTGACTTTCTTCTCGACATCAAGCATCTGAGATATTTTTCTGCATACGCCGGTCCACAGAAACGTCTCACGTTCTCAACACGTCTTACCGATTACTCGATTTATCCAGATCATAGCAAGGGGGTAGCCGAACTTTCTTGCTTCTTGATACGCGTCTCTTTCCCGACACGCTCCCGCAGATAATAGAGTTTCGCCCGGCAGACCATGCCTTTGCTGATCACCTGAAGGCTGTCGATAACGGGCGAATGAAGGGGAAAAACTCTCTCCACCCCCTCCCCGAAGGAAACCTTGCGGACAGTAAAAGTCTCTTTCAGGCCTTTGCCGGTTTTGCGGATCACGGTTCCCTCAAAAGGGTGCACGCGGATCTTGTCGGCCTCACGCACCTTAATGCGCATCTTAATCATATCCCCGACCTCAAAATCAGGAAGGTCTTTTCTCTGAAAGCGCTCTTCAACGCGTTTGATGCTATTATCAAGATTTGTTGACATCATGGATAACCTCCGCATTAAACCCTGGATTATATTTTTTAAAAAGATCGGGGCGATTCCGGCGGGTCACGGCCAGGGCCTCTTTCCGACGCCACTGTTCAATCTCCCGATGATTGCCCGATAATAACACATCCGGCACTTTTATGCCACGAAAATTCGCGGGGCGCGTATACTGTGGATATTCCAGCAAATCCCGCTCGAAGGACTCATCCTTAAGAGAAGCCTCCTTGCCTAAGACCCCCGGCACCAGCCGCGCAAGACAATCCATCAGAATCATGGCCGGCAGTTCCCCGCCTGTAAGGACATAGTCGCCGATAGATATGCTCTCATCGACGATTTTGTGCCGGACGCGCTCATCCACCCCCTCATAATGGCCGCACAGGACAATCCAATTTCTGTTTCGGGCCAGTTTTCGGGCCAGCTTTTGCGTCAAGGGTTTTCCCGCAGGACACATGAGGATAACCTTGGCCCTCCTTTTTCCTTTTATTCTTCTGACGGCATCCAAGAGAGGCTGCGGCATCAAAACCATCCCCGGCCCCCCTCCAAAGGGGCGGTCATCGACTTTTTTGTGTTTGTCCTTTGTGTAATCCCTCAGGTTATGAACAAAAACGGAAATCTTTTTTTTCTCCCGGGCCCGTTTGATCATGGATTCATTGAGGAGGGAATCAAACATCTTAGGGAAAATAGTGATCACATCAAAGCGCAATTGTCTTTCTCCTTCGACGATGAAGAACAATAGTTTTCTAAGAATTCCTTCTGAAACTCCCGATAACGGTCCTGCGCAATCGCCTGGCGGATGCGCTTCATTAACGTAACATAAAAATAAACATTGTGATACGAAATTAATTTGAGTCCTAAAATCTCGTTTATATTCACTAAGTGCCGTATGTAACTTCGGCTGTAATGGCGGCAGGTAAGGCACTCGCACGTTGCATCCATGGGGCCAAAATCCTGAGCATATTGGGCGTTGCGGATGACCAGTCGGCCTTGCGAGGTGAAGGCCGAACCGTTGCGGCCGTAACGGGTGGGGATACACGTATCAAACATATCCACCCCCTCGCCCACGGCCCGGACGATTTGATCCGGAAGACCAATGCCCATGAAATACCGCGGCTGGTTTTCCGGAAGAAGGTGAATAATCCAATCCAGAGTCTCAAACATAATATCCACCGGCTCGCCGACACTGACCCCCCCGATGGCATAACCGTCCAGGCCGATATCCATAATTTCCCGGGCGGAGCGCTCCCTCAGATCCCTGTAGGTTGCCCCCTGAATAATCCCAAACAAATACTGTCTGTGGGCCTTGGCGGCGTGATTTAAGAAATATTCCCTGGAGCGCTTCGCCCACAGCGTGGTGCGCCGAAGGGAGATCTCTGCCTCTTTGCGTCCGCACGGATACGGGGCGCATTCGTCCAAAGGCATCATGATGTCCGACCCCAGAACCTGCTCGATGGCAATGACCTTTTCCGGCGTAAAGAAATGCCGCGCGCCGTCCACGTGGGATTGAAATTCAACCCCTTCATCGGTTAATTTACGAAGCCTTGCCAGGCTGAAAACCTGATAACCTCCGCTGTCAGTCAATATCGGGCCGTCCCAATTCATAAACCGATGCAGGCCGCCGGCTTGTTGCATGACCTCCACCCCTGGCCTCAAGAATAAATGATAGGTGTTCGATAAAATAATCTGTGTGTTGAATGTCCGCAGGTCCTCGCCGGAGAGCGTCTTGACAGCGGCATTCGTCCCCACAGGCATAAAAAAGGGGGATTCAATGGCTCCGTGAGCGGTTGTCAGCACTCCCAGTCGGGCGCGGGCGGTTGAGTCTTTTTTGAGCAATTCAAACATAATTTAAAAGTGCCATACTTCGTACATCGCACATCGTCCTTCGCACATCGTACGTCGAAGTGCGATGTACAAACGACGAACGATGATCACAGAATAATCATCGCATCCCCGTAACTGTAAAACCGGTATTTGCGTTCAATAGCCTCGGCATAGGCCCGCCGCATGAGATCCGCACCTGCGAAGGCATAGACCAGCATCAAAGGAGTGCTGCGCGGCAGATGAAAATTGGTAATCAAGGCATCGGTCATGCGAAACGCACATCCGGGATAAATAAAGATGTCCGTGCTGCCTTCCAGCGCAACGGAATGACGCTCGTTGCTTTTATACCGCCCCAGCGTCTCGAGGACGCGGCAGCTTGTTGTTCCGACGGCAATGATTTTCTGACCGCCGTCTTTCGCGCGCCGGATCGCTTCGAAAGTCCGACGGGAAACCGCGTAATCCTCCCCGTGCATCTTGTGTCTTGTGATGTCCTCTTCCTTGACCGGCTTAAACGTGGCGTGATTGACATGCAGAGTAACCTTCTCGATTGTATGGCCATTCCGGCGCAAGTCATCCAAAAGAGACGGCGTAAAGTGCAGGCCCGCCGTCGGCGAGGCCACAGAGCCGGGGTTGCGCGCATAGACCGTCTGGTAGTATTCCCTGTCCATCGGCTCGTCCCCTCGTCTGATATAGGGCGGCAGGGGCATATGGCCGTATCGCTCCAATGAACGGGTGATATATTTTTTATTAAATCGCACAATGCGTTTATCTTTATCGACAATCTCCGCCGTAAGACGGCCGCCGTTAAAACAGATCCTTTCGTTAGGTCTTAACCGTGCCCAAGGCCGCAGGAGCGTCTCATAGGAATAACCGTCCGGCAGCCTCTTGAGCAAAAATACCTCCACGCGCCCCAAAGTCTTTTCCCTGCGGCCAAACAATCGCGCGGGAATCACCCTGCTCTCATTCAAGACAAGACAAGACATGGACGGCAGGTAAGAACTAATATGCGCGAAGATGTCGTGGGAGATCTTCCCTCGGGCCCTGTCCACGACCATCAATCCGGCCTGATCCCTGTCTTGAAGAGGATACTGGGCAATCAACTTAGCCGGGAGGTCATAGACAAATTCATCTAACTGAAGCAAAGGTTTAATATTTTTCATAATCTCATGGCAGATCCCCAGGGGGGTGTTGGTGATAATCCACCACCTCAACGCCGGGATAATAAAACCCTAAAATTTCCTTATAGGAATAACGCTCCCGCGCCATCCGATGGGCGCCCCACTGGCATAGACCCACCCCATGCCCCCAGCCCTTGCCGACCAAATCAAAATAATATCCCTTCATCACGACCTCGTAGTTATTGCTTTTGATGGTGTTCGGCCCCACGATATTCCTGAACTGGATCCCCTCCATCAGCCTCTGTCGGCCGTCGCGCGTTGTGATCTTCAAAGTCTTGATCCTCCCGCTTTCATTGCGCTCAGCGACGCTGATTTCCTGAATGAAGCCCAGCTTATAACCGTGCGCATTGAGTTTTTCCTGGATGTCTTGAGAGCGGTAATTTTTCTTCCAGGCATAATGCGGTTCCAGCCGGCAGAAATCGCAAACGACACCCTCCAAAGGAGAGAGAGCATGTTCCCACAGATTCCCGGCATTCTCCGTGTGCCCGCCGCAGGAGGCGTGATAATAAGCCGGCAGAATTTTCCCGTCGTAAAGCATAATTTGTCCCACGGTGTGGTTGACCGCGATATTGGTGCGGAACCGTTCCGCGCTTTTGCCGCCATACACCTGCGAGTAGATGTCGCTTGTCACATCGTATTCCTTCGTCTTATTCTTCTTCATCTGATAAAGGGCATAGGTCCTCACCGCCACGGCCTGAGCCTTCATCGCCTCCATGGGCCAGCGGTTGGAAACCTCATGATACAAAACCCCTTTAATATACTGCTCGAGCTCGACGATATTGACCACAAGAAGGGTGCCATTTTCATTCAAGAGAATATCCACGCTCCCCCGATAACGCCTGTTGATTTCTGCACAGCGCAGAAGAACGTCTTTAGAGGAGGTGAGCCGGATGCGATTCGAAGGATACCATTGATCCCCGATCTGAATACCGTTTTCCTTAAAATGGACCAAAGAGGCCTTGAGGACTCTCCCTCTCCCGAACCGTTCGCCGGTTTGGGGGTGAATGATATCGTATTTCCCGCGGATAGAGACCTCAAACTCCTGGACATTGTTAAGAATCGCAATGCGGATAAACCTTTGATCCGGCGATGCGCTCGAACAGATGCCCCGGCTTACAGCGAAGGCCGTCACAAGGCATATTATTGCAAGATATTGTATTATCTTTGATGCCATAAAAAAAAGATGAGGCTCAGGACAATGCTCACCAAAAGGCAGGTCGCGAGGGGGAAATAAAACGTGAAATTCTCTTTTTTAATCAAGATATCGCCGGGCAGTTTTCCTAAACCGGGGATTTTGCCTAAAAACTGTATCCCTATGCCGACAATAATAAGGACGACCCCTACGGCAATAAATGTCCTGGCCATTTCCGTCATGTGAAGTAAGGTTAATAGAGTTCGGGCTGGATTTCTTTTTTTCGAAATGAGAGACTTCTTATATGCTTCGCCGAAGGCTCGGTCAGCTCTCGTCCCCGCGGGGTCCTCCGCAGGAATCCGATTTTCAATAAATACGGCTCGATCACATCGACGATGGTGTCCACTTCCTCATTGAGGGTGGCCGCCAGCGCCTCGATGCCGACCGGCCCTCCCCGGTAATGTTCGTCGATAATCCGCAGGAGTCTTCGGTCGTTTTCATCGAGGCCCATCCCGTCGATACCCAGAGTCTGCAAGGCCTCGTCGGAGACGGCACAATCAATGCGGCCGTCTTTCGTCTTGACCTGGGCATAATCCCTGACGCGCCGCAAGAGTCTGTTGGCGATCCGCGGCGTGCCGCGGGCGCGCCGGGCAATTCCCATGGCCGCCTCCGGCTCGAGGGCAACATTTAACTTTTTCGCCGAATTCATGACGATTTGGCTCAAGTCTTGCGCCTCATAAAAATCCAGGTGATGAAAAATCCCGAACCTTCCCCGCAAAGGCGAGGTCAAAAGACCGCTGCGTGTTGTGGCGCCGATGAGCGTAAAAGGTTTCAGATTAAAGTTGATCGTGCGGGCATAAGGCCCTTTGTCGACGACGAAGTCAATCTTAAAGTTCTCCATGGCCGGATATAGAAACTCTTCCACGACCTTCGAAAGACGGTGAATTTCGTCAATAAACAGAATATCGCCGTATTCCAAATTCGTTAATATGCCGATAAGATCGCCAGCCCGCTCGATGGCCGGACCCGAGGTCACAGTAATACGCGCCTCCATTTCATGCGCGATGATATTGGCCAGTGAGGTCTTGCCTAAACCCGGCGGCCCCGAAAGGAGCATGTGCTCGAGACATTCTTTGCGCTTCTTGGCGGCCTGAAGGGAGACCTGCAGATTGCTGATAATATCCTTTTGGCCGACGAATTCCTCCAAGCGGGCAGGCCTTAAAGAGAGGCTGTAAACCCGGTCCTCTTCCGTCTCCTGATGGAACACAATCCTCTGTTTTTCCTGTGTCATGGTTCTCCCCTTTTAAGAGGCACCATGTTGTCGGTATTACGCAAAATCTCAATATCCTCGAAAAGCCGCTTCTGGACAGCCTTGATTTCCTTAAGCCGGATCAGCTCCAGCACGGCCAGAAATGTCACGATAATCTCAATCTTGCTTCTGGATCTTTGAAAGAGATCACTCAGGAGAACCGACGACTGGTTCAACAAAAGGTGCAGGATGTCGTGAAGTTTATTTTCAACCGTAAATTCCTCGGTGATAATCTCGTGAATGACCTCTTCCGGCACCTTTTTGAGGGCATCGGTCAGGGCGTTGATCAGATCAAAAAGACTGGCCTCGAAACAAATCTCTTTGGCCTCTTCGATAAATTGTCTTGTCGTCTCTCCATCGACAGCACGCGAAAATAAATCGCGGCGCAGGGTCTCTTTGGCCTGGAGGCAGTCGGCAATCTCCTTGAATTTTTTATATTCCAGAAGCCGCCGGGCCAGCTCATCGCGCGGGTCTTCTTCCTCCGCTTCTTCTTGATTAGGATCGGGCGGAAGAAGCATCCGGGATTTGATCTGCATCAGGGTCGCCGCCATAACCAGGAAATCCCCCACGATATCTAAATCCAGCATTTTCATCATCTCGATATACTGCATATACTGCTCGGTAATCTGGCTGATGGGGATATCGGTGATATCAATATCGTTCTTTTTGATAAGATAAAGGAGGAGATCCAGAGGGCCTTCAAAGATATCCAGTTTGAGCTTATAACTCATGGCTTATGGCCTCGACGGATCACTGCCCGAGGGAGAATCTTTTCCAAAGACAATCTCTCGGACATGGCGGATCGTCCCTTGCGCGATAACCTCTGCCTGTCTTCGCCCTTCTTCCAGGATGCCATAGACACGATTTTTATCTTTGACAAGCTCGGCCCTTTTCTCTTGGATGGGCGCAAGATATTTTATGAGGATGCCGGAAAGGGTTTTCTTGCATTCGGTGCAGCCTTTCTGGGCATTGGTGCACCACTGATAGACTTCCTGAGATTTCTCCTCGGCAAAGACCGTATAGTAACTGTACACGTTGCATTTGCGCGGATGCCCCGGGTCTGAAAGCTTAATGCGCTTAGGGTCCGTAAACATGCTTCTGGTTTTTCTCTCAATCTCCTGGGGAGAATCGGAGAGATGGATGGCATTCTGATAACTTTTACTCATCTTGCGGCCATCGATACCCAAAAGGCGCGGCGTCTTCGTTAAGATGGCCTCGCAGTCCGTAAAAAAATCCGTTTTGTAGATATGATTAAACCGGCGGGTCATCTCGCGGGTTAACTCGATATGCGGGAGCTGATCCTCGCCGATCGGAACGGCGTTGGCCCTATACAGCAAAATATCCGCCGCCTGTAAAACAGGATAACCCAGAAACCCGTAAGTCTGCAGATCGCGCGTCTTGATCTCGCGCAATTGCTCTTTATAGGTGGGGTTGCGCTCCAGCCAACCCAAAGGAGTGATGCAGGAGAGAAACATCTGGAGTTCCAGATGTTCGGGGACATGCGACTGCACGAAAAGGATGGATCTTTTCGGATCAATGCCGCAGGCGATCCAGTCGATAGCCATCTCGACGATATTCTCGCGGATGCTTCGGCTTTGTTCGTATTCACCCATGAGGGCATGCCAGTCCACAATGGCAAAGATACAGGTGTATTTTTCCTGAAGCGCCAGCCAATTCTGCAAGGCTCCCACCCAATGCCCCAGATGGAGCCGGCCTGTCGGACGCATCGCGCTAAAGACGATTTTTTTCATAACTTCTGGGCGATTCTCTCGATTTCGTAGACCTCCAGCGTATCCCCTGCCTGAAATTGGTCGAACTTTTCCAAGGAGATCCCGCATTCCATACCCTCTCCTACCTCGCGCACCTCATCTTTGAAGCGCTTCAAAGTCGTAATCGTCCCCGAGAACACGATTTCACCGTTACGGACGATATCCACAGGATCCTTGCGACGAACATTGCCCTTAGCTACATAACAGCCGGCCACCACCCCCTGCTTGGACAGCTTGAAGACCTGACGGATTTCGACGCGGCCTAAAAATTTTTTCTTCGTCTTGGCCTCCAGCAGCCCCTCAAGGGCATTTCTCACGTCATTAACGGCATCGTAGATAATCCGGTACTGGCGCACATCCACAGGCTCTTTGTCCAGTTCCTCTTTGGCCTTCACGTCGATATCCACATGAAAGGCTATAATAATCGCCTTGGAAACGACCGCCAAAAGAACATCCGAGGCATTCACATCGCCTACCCCCGAATGAATAAAATTGATTCGGACCTTGTCGCTGGGTATCTTGGCCAACGAATCCTTCAATGCCTCCAGAGACCCCTGCACATCGGCCTTAAGGATCACATTCAACTCTTTGATGGCCCCCTCCTGGACCTGGGCGTAAAGATCCTCTAAGGTGACCCTGGAGGTCGTCTGTAACCGTTTGTTCTTAACCTGCTCCTGCCGTTTCTGGGCAATTTCCTTGGCCCGCCGTTCATCCTCAATAACATAAAACATCTCGCCGGCCGCCGGCACCTCGGATAACCCCAGCACCTCAACCGGCATCGAAGGACCGGCTTCTTTGATGGCACGCCGACGATCATCCTGCATAGCCCGGACCCTCCCGCACAACGGCCCGGCAACAATCATATCTCCCTCCCGCAGCGTCCCGCTCTGGACAATCAATGTCGTTACGGCCCCCTTGCCCGGACTTAAGTGCGCATCAACAACAATTCCCAAGGCCTTTTTCTCCGCATTGGCCTTTAACTCCAGCAGTTCCGCCTCCAGAAGAATCATTTCCAATAAACTATCAACACCCTCCCCTGTCACAGCCGAAACGCCCGCGACAACCGTCTTGCCGCCCCAATCCTCCGGCATCAGACCTTTTTCCGAAAGCTGCTTTTTGACACGGTCGCAATCGGCATTCTTGCGGTCAATTTTATTAAGGGCAACGACAATCGGAACCCCGGCGGCCCGGGCATGATCCATGGCCTCATCGGTCTGCGGCATTATCCCTTCATCCGCGGCCACAACCAAAACAACGATATCCGTAATGTGCGCCCCCCGGGCCCGCATGGCGGTAAAAGCCTCATGGCCGGGGGTGTCAAGAAACGTAATCCGCCCCTTCGGCAATTGCACAGAATAGGCACCGATATGCTGCGTAATGCCGCCATACTCGGTATCCGTGACCTTTGTCTTGCGAATCCTGTCCAGAAGGGAGGTCTTCCCATGATCCACATGCCCCATAAACGTAACCACAGGCGCACGCGGTTTCAAGAGTTTGGGGTCTTCTTCTTCATGTTTATGATCGTCGACAAGCTGTTCTTCCTGGGTTTTAATCTTGACCAAATTAAACCCGAAGTCTGTGGCGAGTTTATTGACCACCGCACCGTCCATGCTTTGATTGATATGGGCCAATAGCCCCATCTTCATCAACTGTTTTAAAACCAGGCTGGGCTTCTGCTGAATCTTCGCGCTGAAATCCTTAACTGTAATGGGAAGATTGACTTCCAGATCCGCCAATTTCTCGAGGAGGACGTCCCTTCCATCGATAGAGACAGGCTGTGCTGTCCCAGTCTCTTGGAGGACAACGCCTGCCGTCGGGAGAAGAGATCCCGCTAATTCCTGCCCCCGAGAAGACCCCTCCCCAAGGGTTTCGGCCTTTATCTCTTCTTTAAGAAGCGTTGCCGACTTTCTTCTCTTGCGAACAAGCGGCTTCAAAGTAATCATCGGCTCTTTACCAATCTTGACCTTGGTTTTTGCCGATAGCTGACTCGCCATTTTTCTCTCTTGGGATGGAAGCGCTCCCGCTGCCTCCTCGGTCTTTGGAGCCTTTAAAAGGGCTGCGCGCTTGATTTTTGGCTCAGCCTCTTCTTTTTTAGGAGCAACGGTCTTTGGTGCCCTGCCCCGTGTCTTCTTCAGTGGGGCTTCTTCGGGTTTTGCCGGTGTTACCGGTATCGGTGTCAAGGCTTGAGGCGCCGCCTTTGCGCTCCTTAACAGTTCACTGCGCACCACAGAGACAACCGCCGCGCTCAATTCCTGAGTGCTGTCCTTGGCCTTCAACATCAAAGACTTGAGAGTCTTTAAAATTGTCTCATCCGTGGTCTTCAATTGCTCGGCTAATTCCGATACTTTCATAATATACTATCCTTTTGTTTCTCTCAACGGCTTAAGTAAGGCCTTGGCCCCGTCGATAATTTTTTGAGCCCGGATCTCTCCAAGCCCTTTGATCTTCGTTAAATCATTGATGTCCGCCTGGGCAATTTTCTCCAAACTCTCAAAGCCGGATTCCCTCAACTGGACAATCAGTTTATCTCCCACACCGGGGAGGCTCTCGAGATTTCCTGCGGGGGCTTTCGCCTCTCCACCCTTTTCTTCCCTATCCTGTTCTTCCTGTAATGCCTTCCATTGAGCAAAGGAAAACAAATTCAGTTCCCATCCCACCAGTTGGCTTGCCAGGCGGACATTCTGTCCATGCCTGCCGATCGCCAGGGACAGCTGATCGTCGGCTACGATAATGTTGGCCTTTTTCTCGTCGTAATTCAGCTGAATCTGCGATATCTCCGCCGGGGAAAGCGCCGCCTGGATATACTCCTTGATATCGGAGGAATACCGAACGATATCAATTTTTTCCCCTTGGAGTTCGGAAACGATGTTTTTTACGCGGGATCCCCGCATCCCCACACAGGCCCCCACACAGTCCACCTTTTCATCTTTCGAGTAAACCGCCACCTTTGTCCTTTCGCCCACATCGCGGGCGATGGCCTTGATCTCCACAATACCCTCATAAATCTCCGGGACCTCCAGTTGAAAAAGCCTCTTGACGAAATTCGGATGAGCGCGCGATAAAATAATCTGCGGGCCCTTACTCTCTCTCCTGACATCCAGCACATAAGCCCGGATGCGATCCCCTTGGCGGAATTCCTCTTTGCCGGACTGCTCTTTTTTAGGGATACAGGCCTCGGCCTTGCCCAAATCCACGATGATATTCCCCCGCTCAAAGCGGTAAATACCCCCTGAGATGATCTCGCCGATACGCGCCTGATATTCATGAAAGACAACATCCTTTTCCGCCTCACGTATCTTCTGGATCACCACCTGCTTGGCCGTCTGGGCCGCAATGCGGCCGAACTCGCTGGAGCGGATTTCTTGACTGCCCGCATAAGCCGTAATCCGGCCCGTTTTCAGATCAAGAACAGCACGGACTTCCTCGTCCTTGCCAACAGTCCACAACTTTTTTGCCGCAGAGGCAACAGCCGCCTCCACCGTCTCGATAAGGATTCTTTTGTCAATGCCCTTATCCCGTTCCAATTGTTCCAGTATCCCCAATAATTCGCTGCTTTCCATGCGACTTTCCTTCCTAGAATGTGTCAATTGTTTAGAGTAGGAATCTATAATACCTGGACCGCTTTATGAATGTTATCAAAATTAAGTTCCATCATCTGTCCCCGGGCATCAATAACAACAGCCGTATCTTTAACCTCTCGGATAATGCCGGCATATTCCAACTTGTGGTCCAGAGGCCCCCTAAGGTGAAACCGGACACAACGGCCCCTTACCCGCTCAAAATCCCGGCACGTTTTCAACGGCCGGTCAACACCGGGAGAGGCCACATCCACCTCAAAATTCTCCCCTAAAAGCCGCATCCTCTCCAGCTCCCGGACGATATGTTTATTGATTGCTGAACATTCATCGATGGTGATGCCTCCCTGCGGCCTGTCCACCAGAAGCCCGACGACGAACGTCTTTGCCCGCTGTTTAATATTTAACTCAATGAGTTCCGAAGACATTGGCTCAAGGGAGGACATTATAAGGTCATGTATCTTATGTGTCAATTCTTCAAACATACGCCCCTTGATATCTCCAATAGAGCCTCACCTATCTTATCCTTATCGACAAGAAGAGTCTCACCGGTCCCGCGCTTTTTGACTTCAACCTTGCCTTCAGCCAAGTTACGTTTACCTATGGTTATACGCAGCGGAATACCGATTAAATCGGCGTCGTTAAATTTTATCCCCGCCGTCTCATCGCGGTCATCCAAAAGGACGCTGTAACCAGCATCCGTCAAATAAGTATAACACCGATTGGCTAAATCCGTGATTCCCTCACTCTCAGCCGTACCAGGAAGAGGCACAATTTCAATGTCAAAGGGGGCAACTCCTTGAGGCCATTGGATGCCCTTCTCGTCATTGTGTTTTTCAATGACGGCAGCGATGACACGGCTGACGCCGATCCCATAACAGCCCATGATCATCGGTTTCTGCACCCCATCCACATCGACAAACTGTGCCTGCTGGGCCTGGCTGTATTTTGTCCCCAGTTGAAAGATATGGCCCAATTCGATGGCAACCTGAGCTTGCAATGTCCCTTCCCTGCACTGAGGACAGGGTTTGCCCTCCTGCTGGCCTTGAGTTACAGCACCATAAAACCGGCAGGAAGGACAGTACAGAATCGTATCCTCTCCGATAGGGGCAGGCACCATAAACTCATGGGAGACATCGCCCCCCATGGCCCCCGAATCGGCCTCGATAACAACCGTCTCCAAACCGCAGCGCTTAAAAATTCTGCCATAGGCCTCGTACATCAACTGATAATTTTTCCTTAACCCTTCCTGATCACGGTCGAAACTATAAGCATCTTTCATAATGAATTCACAGGCGCGCACGATGCCGAAACGCGTGCGCATCTCGTCCCTGAATTTTGTCTGTATCTGGTACAAGACTACCGGCAGCTGCCGGTAGGACTGCACAAAGTTCTTCACCAAATCCGTAATGACCTCTTCATGTGTCGGCCCCAGACACATCTGCCGGCCGCGGTTATCCTCAAAGGTGATCATCACATCCGCCAAGACCTGGTCACGGCCCGTCTGCCGCCACAATTCTATCGGCTGCAGGCAGGGCAAAAACAGCTCCTGCGCGCCGGCTGTGCGCATCTCCTCGCGGATGATATTTTCTATCCGGCGCAGCACCCTTAAGCCCAAAGGCAAATAGGAATAAACCCCTGAGGTGAGCATATGCACCAGCCCTGCCCGCAACAGAAGCTGATGACTGACGGCCTCTGTCCCCACAGGCGTCTCTTTTAACGTCGGTATAAAATATTTCGACCAATACATGTCTGTCCTTCTACGCCTCAAAAAAACCCTCGGGTAAGGGAACCATCCTCTTTTTGAATTTCTCATAAAAAGAAGGTTTCTTGCGATCCACAGCCCACTCGCCGATGATCTCCCCGTCTTTGGTCATGCCGTGCTGCTCAAACCAAAAAACATTACGCAACGAAACTTTTCCCGTATCCTTATCGTAAACGGGATCCGTTATGGCGGTCACGCGGCGTCTTCCATCCCAAAACAGTTCGACATGGACAATGATATCAATGGCCCGAATCACCTGCTTCTGGATTTCTTCCGTGCTGAGGCGAACCCCTGCCATCAGCATCATCAAAACCATCCGGTTAAAACAATCTTCAGGCGTCTCGGCATGGACAATCGCCAAAGAACCGCTGTGGCCGCTGCTAATGGACTGAATCAAATCCAGCATCTCCTCCCCGCGCACCTCGCCGATGATGATACGGTCAGGGCGCATCCTTAAGGAATTGATGAAGAGCTCACGCATCGTGATCTCTCCCCTGCCTTCAATATTGGACGGTTTGGAAACCAAGGAAACCACGTGCTTCTGGAGAAGCCGCAACTCTGGGGTGTCCTCAATGGTGATAATCCTCTCCTCCTCGGGGATATGCCGCGAGAAGACATTAAGCATTGTCGTTTTGCCCGCGCCGGTCGACCCGCAAAAAATAACATTAAACTTGGCCTTCATCGCCGCGATGAGTAGCGTTGCGATATTTTTATCAATCATCTTAAGATTCAGCAGGTCATCGACCGTTGCGATTTCTTCGTTGAATTTACGGATGGTCATCACCGGGCCGATCAAAGAGCACGGCGGCAAAATGACGTTGACACGCGACCCGTCCTTGAGAATAAAATCCACGTAAGGCGATGATTCATCGACCCGTTTGTTCGAGCCGGAGGCCGCGAGAATCTTCTGAATCGTGTGCACCAACTGAGCGGCACTCCCAAATTTAATATCCGACAACGTGATACGTCCGCTGCGCTGGATATAGACCTGATTAGCTCCATTGACCATAATCTCCGATATCGTCTTGTCCTCCATCAGAAGCCTTAAGGGTCCCATGCTGATGACGGCGCTGACAAGCTCACGAATCACCGCGGCGCGCTGCTCCAATTCCAAATGGATATTCTGATCCCGGCACATGTTGATGATGGCATCATCGACAAATGCCCTTAACCTGTCCTCGCTCATCGTATCCTTGACTTTGAGAAAATCCGTCTCGTGAATAAGATACCGGTTGACTTTCTCTTTAATTTCATCGTTCAGCATTGTATCCCATCCTTTAAGGAAACAACTGTTTGAGTTTATCAATCCATCCGAAGCGCGCAAAATCACTATAGAATACAAATAACGCCATAAAAACGAGGAGGGTAAATCCGACCTTGACAATATATTCATCAACCCTCGGCGGCAGGGCATGGCCTCTCACCTTTTCTATAACCAACAAAAATAAATGCCCGCCGTCTAACGGGATAACCGGCAAGAGGTTAAAAATGGCCAAACTGGCGCTGATGACGCCGAGGATGAACAGAAGATGAGACATCCCCATCTCGGCGGCTTTTTTAATAATATAAAAGATCCCGATCGGACCCGTCAAATTCTCCTTGGCCGACATGCTCCCGGTGAGGATCGAAAACATCGCCTTATAGGTCATCGTTGTAATCTTCGCCAATTCCTGATAGGCCTTCAGGAATGCGGTGCCCATCCCATATTTCAGAGAAACTATCTCTTCGGAAGGACGAATGCCTATAAGCCGGACCGTTTTGTATTTTCCAAAAATTGTCTTAATCTCTTCTATCTTGGGAGCAAGCATTTTTGTAATTTCCCGTCCTTCACGCAACACTGTCAATTCAATCTGCGGTGTGGAAGATGTCGTCACGGCCTCCTGGATACCGCTCCAGCTCTCAATTGTTCTTGAGTCAACGCTGACGACTTGATCACCGGCCTGAAGACCTGCCTCGTAAGCCGGATACCCCTCAATGACCTCCCCAATCTTATTGCTCAGATCCGGATAACCTAGCATAAAGACAAAAAACAAACAGACATACGCAAAGATAAAGTTGACAAGAGGGCCGTTCAAAATCACCAGGGCCCGGTGCCCCACAGGTTTCGAGTAGAATTCCTCAGGACGCCCTTGACACTGCGAGCGTTCATCACCGGCCATTTTCACGTAGCCGCCCAGGGGGATGATATTAATCAGGTAACGCGTCCCCTTATACATCCTCGAATAGATCGTAGGGCCAAATCCTAGGGCAAACCTTTCAACCCCCACGCCCAGGCGTTTAGCCGTTATAAAATGCCCCCATTCATGCACGAGGATCAAAACACTCAATACCAAAATAAATATCAATGTGCTTTGAAGATTCGCAATAAGGACCTCCATAAATCTCCTTCAATGATAAATGAATCCCCGGGCCTCTTCCCTGGCCCATTGATCCGCCTCTAAGACATCCTTTAAACTCGGACTCCTTACTATTGTATGTTTCCTTGCCACTTTTTCAACGACTTTATAAATTCCCGTAAAGGGGATATTGCCGCCTAAGAAAGCATCTACAGCGGTTTCATCGGCGGCGTTTAAGACACTCGGAAGCGTCCCCCCGTTTCGGGCAGCATAAATGGCCAAGGCCAGAGACGGAAATTTCTCAAGATCCGGCTTCTCAAAAGAAAGCCGCTTTAACTTGAAAAAATCTATCCCTTTTAAGCCGCTTTTCCAGCGCTCTGGATAAGTCAACGCATACTGAATAGGCAACCGCATATCTGTAATCCCCATCTGCGCGATAATCGAACCGTCTTGAAACTCCACCATCGAGTGAATGATCGCCTCGGGATGAATGACAACCTCAATGTCCTCCACGCGGCAGCGGAACAGATGTTGGGCCTCGATTACCTCAAAACCTTTATTCATCAGCGTGGCTGAATCGACCGTAATCCGCTTGCCCATTTTCCACCGCGGATGCCTGAGAATCTCATGAACGGCCAATTGATCAAACCGCGATTCAGGCACGTTCAGAAGCGCCCCCCCCGATGCTGTCAGACATATCCGTTTAAGCCGCCTTCGATCCTGCCCCTCCAGGCATTGAAAAATGGCGCTTTGCTCGCTGTCAATGGGAATAATTCTCGCCTTATGCCTTTCAGCCTCCTTCATGAGGATATTTCCGGCCACCACGAGCGCCTCTTTGTTAGCCGGGGCAACGGTTTTTCCTGCACGCACTGCGCTTAAGAAAGGCTTTAAGGCGGCGCTCCCCTGCATGGCAATCACAACCATATCCGCCGAAGTCAAAGAGGCAATCTCTTCTATATCCGCGCTGACATCCGAAATCTTTGTCTTGCGGCCGTTCACATGACGCCGCAGATAATCCATACCTTGTTTAGCGACGGCCACGTGAGACGGTGCAAATCGGTGTATCTGCTGTTCCAACAGCCGGTAATTATTGCAAGCTGTTAATCCGACAACCTGAAACTGCTGCGGGAAACGCTCGATAACTTTTAATGTGTTGATGCCGATCGATCCCGTGGATCCGAGAATGACGATTCTCTTGCGTGTCATGGCAGTATCAATGGGCGGTCAGGACTGAGCTCATATAAAAATAAAACGCCGGGGCAGAAAACAAAAGGCTGTCAATCATATCCAGCACGCCCCCTAAACCGGGAAACAATTTCCCCGAGTCTTTCACGTTACAATCCCTTTTGATAAGAGATTCCGACATATCCCCCATCTGTCCCACCCCTCCAAAGAATACCCCCATAAGGGCGATGTGCCATGGGGAGAACCCAAATTGCGCAGGAATTAAGGTCTTCCCCAAGACAGCCGCCAGACTACTAAACGCAAGGCCCCCTAAACTCCCTTCAACGGTTTTCCCCGGACTTATCCTGGGAAGCAAAAAATGCCTTCCCCACCGGCTACCGATAAGCAGCGCCCCGATATCCCCGCCTTTGGTCACAAGAAGAATAAAGGCTAATAATTTCACCCCCTCAACCCCCGGCAAGAGATACCTGACCTTGATTAAAAAGCTGAAAAACCAGGAGACATATAAGATGCCAAAAAGGGTCGTCGAGATGCCGACAATCGCATTCGTATTATCTTTGCGGACAAATTGCAAGAGAAATATAAGAAGCAATAGCAAAACAATAAACAGCAGTTCCCAGTGAGGGGTGAGCTCAAAACGGCTGAAAACGGAAAGGGGAATCAAAAGCCCGGCCAGAATCCCCGTGTAGCTGTAAATGGGGATGCCCTTTTTCTGAATCAAGTAAAAAAACTCATAAAGCCCTCCCATGGTGAGGGCCAAGAGAACGATAATAAAAACCCACGGGTTGAGAACCGCCCCGACGGCAATCGAAATCATAATCGTGGAACTGATCAAACGCTCCCTGTTCATCGAAACCCCCCGCTTAGAGATGGCTTCAGGTCACCGTAGCGCCGTTCGCGTTTCTGATAATCCGCAATAGCCTTTTGAAATTCTTCCGCCGTAAATTCCGGCCAGCATTTGTCCGTAAAATATAACTCCGCGTAAGACAACTGCCATAGTAAAAAGTTGCTGATGCGCTTCTCGCCCGAGGTGCGGATCAACAAATCCGGATCGGGCAAATCTTTCGTATAAAGACGCTGGCTGACCGCTGCCTCATCGATGTCTTCGATGTCAAGCCGGTTATTTTGAACATCGGCCGCGATCTCTTTAACGGCATCGACAATCTCAAGACGTGCCCCGTAATTAAAGGCCAAATTCACAACCAATCCTGTATTATCTTTCGTCTCTTCCACGGCCGTCTTAAGGACATCCCTGACAGATGGGGGGATACGCTCCGGCCGCCCAATCACATGAAATCTGATATTGTTTTTTTTTAAGTGCAATATCTTTTCTTTCAGAACGCTGCTTAACATATGCATTAACATAGAGACCTCAGCAGGGGGACGACGCCAATTTTCCGTCGAAAACGTAAAAAGCGTCAATACCTTGATGCCTGTCGTTCGCGCGGCAGTGATAACCTCCTCAACGCGTTTTATCCCTTCCGCATGCCCCTGCGTTCTTGTCAAATGCTGGCGTTTGGCCCAACGGCCGTTACCATCCATGATAATCGCCACATGTCCTGGGATATTTTCCCCTAACCCTTGCCTCATATCCTTATGGATGTTCCCCAAATAAAATGGGGGATCATGATCCCCCATCGCCTCACAACGAACCTAACCTAAAAATGGCCGGTTAAGACATCAGATAAAATTTATATGGCCCCGGCCTCTGTCACCGTGACCGCTTCCTTCGGCTTCAGGGCATCGGCGAGGGCTCCTTCGAGATCCTTCATCTTCTTCTCAAGGGACTCGCGGATGGCCGCTTCCTCTTCCAGCCGGGCCTGCAAATCGGCATTGGCCAATTGGCTTTGATCCAACGACTTCTGCGCCCCCGCCATCTTTTTTTGAATCTTGGCTAACTCCGTTTCCAACTGCCGGATTTGCCCACTAACCCTTTCCCCATTTTCCTCGGCGACCAACCTGGCATAGCGTTCCCGCTCAAGATCCGCGCGAAAATTCAGGGCATTCTGGTTATAGTGAACCGCAAGTCCAAAACTCAGCACGAATAATATAACACCCAAACCAATCGCCGCAATTTTCATAGAGATAAACTTGTACGGGTTGAAAATCCAAAAACAATGTTTCTCTATTCGCGACCCGACAGGGTTTTTTTAGGGATGATCACGATCTCAACCCGGCGGTTCTTCTGCCTGCCTTCGCTCGTTGTATTGGGAGTTATCGGCCTGTATTCTCCGTATCCGGTCGCCGACAAACGCTGAGGCGAGATGTTGTGCGTATCCGTCATGTAATGAAGGACGCTTAAGGCCCTTGCCGAAGACAATTCCCAATTGGACTTCCACCCCGAATGTTTAATGGGGACATTATCGGTATGCCCCTCGATTCCCACGGATAAATCCCGGACGGTTGTCTTTAAGACCTCGGCAACTTTACCCAGTTTCTCCAAGGAACTCTTGCGCAACTCAGCCTTGCCGGAATCAAACAAAACCTCGGCGAGGAATGTGATAACAAGCCCCCTGTCCTGCATATCGACCCTGACCTCTTGGTCGCTGATTTCCTGCCTCAGGCGGGCCTCCAACTCGGCCTTGGCCTTTTCCAGACTGCTCAATTTCCCTTGTAAATGGGCAATTTTTTCAAGGTCTGAGCGCCGCCCTTTCTGAAATATAATCGTACAGCCGCTCACACTCATTGCCATAATAACCACCAAGACATATGTCAGCACTGGGAATTGAATCCTACGCATATCTTCCTCCTTTTTCATGGTGATACATTAACATAGGCCTATTTCAAAGTCAAGTGGTTTATCAACTTGAACTCCCCCAATAGGATACAGTCTTCAGCGAACAATGATCTCATCGCGTTTGGTTCCAATGGAAATATATTTGACACCCACTTTCAGAAGATCCTCCAAGTGCTCGATGTAAATCTTCGCATTTCGAGGCAACTGCCGGTATTGGCGGATACCGTTAATGGGAGTCTTCCATCCGTCCATTTCCTCATAAACCGGCCTCGCCTTATTGAGCACTTCAAAATCCATCGGGAAATCTTTATGAACCTTTCCTTTATAAGTGTAGCCGACGCCTATCTTGATTTTCGCCAAATCATCCAGAACATCCAGCTTCATAATCGCCAAGGCATCGATATGGTTGATAATGACCGAATAACGCACCAGCACACTGTCAAACCATCCGCACCGGCGGGGACGGCCTGTCGTTGCCCCGAATTCTTTGCCTTTCATACGGATTTCATCCTTAAGACTCGATGAGAACTCCGTCGGGAAAGGCCCCTCCCCGACACGGGTGGTATAGGCCTTGACACAGGCGATTGTCTTGTCAATCCGCGTGGGAGCAACCCCGCTTCCGGCACACACCCCACCGGCAATAGAATTCGATGAGGTCACAAAGGGATATGTCCCGAAATCGATATCTAGAAATGTCCCCTGGGCTCCTTCAAAAAGAACCGACTTTCCCTCGTCGATAGCCTTATTCAGATACACGGCCGTGTCACAAATATAAGGCGCTAACCTGCGGCCGTAATCGAGATATTCCTTGTAAAGACCTGGGAAAGAAAACCCCTTTTCCCCATACACCTTGCGGAATATCTCGTTTTTTTCCCGCAGATTATCCTCGAGCCTGGCCCGAAGAATCCCGGGGTTAAGCAAATCCACCATGCGAATACCGCAGCGCGTGACCTTGTCCGCATAACAAGGGCCGATGCCGCGTCCTGTTGTGCCGATTTTATTTTTCCGCAGCGATTCCCTGAATCCATCCAGGATGCGATGATAAGGCATGACCACATGCGAACGGCCGGAGATTTTCAGCCCTTTAGCTGTAACATCTATCCCCTTGGCCTTGAGGCCCCTAAGCTCCTTCAACAATGCCCCGGGGTCAACCACAACCCCGTTGCCGATAACACACACCTTGTCTCTATGCAAAATAGCCGACGGTAAAAGGTGGAAAATATATTCCTGATTCCCCACAACAACTGTGTGCCCCGCATTATTGCCCCCCTGATAACGCACCGTAATATCGCTCTCCTGCGAGAGGATATCGATAAGCTTGCCCTTCCCTTCATCTCCCCACTGGGAGCCCACCACCACAACATTCATTTTTCTCCTTTGCAATCAACGATAAAAAAATAAATAAAGAAGACCTAATCCCATGGATAACAGGACCGCCGAAGACGTAATCCGGACAAACGAAACAGCCTTTATAAGAATCCCTTTTATCCTCTCAGAATAACTTATACTCAAGACCACCAGCCACACAACGACGACACAAAAAGCAGATGCCAGACTGTAAAACCCCAAAAATAAAATGACCGCCTGGGGCCGGCCGGCTGTCATCAGAGAATAATACGAAAGATACAAATGCTGACTTTTAGGCCAAAGCGAACCCAGAACGGTGCCCAGCGTTCCCAGCAGCACAGAAACAATAATAAGACTGACAAATTCCCTTAAGACTCCTCGCCTGGAGCACGGGACAGCATTATGAGCAGGGTATGCGCCTAAAAAAACCGGCAAACGATTGACTCCCGCGCCACCGGCACGGCTGTCTTTCTTGCCGCGCCACCACTCAGAGAAGCTTATAAAGCCGAACCCGCCCAAGACCGCCGCCATACCCAAAGAAAGGATGCGGACAGCCGTATTCATGACCGCCGATTCCAGCCAGATATCGTAACCCCTGACAATGGATAAAAATATCATTAGAGACAGCGACAATGTTAGAAAGAGGCCGCTTATGATCACATGCCCCGGCGCACAGCCGTAAAACGAGAGAAAGATCAGGAACAGTAAAACAATCGATAAGCCATAGGGATTGAGGCTGTCGTTTATCCCTAAGGCAATAGCTAACAAGACATATTCGCTCAAGGCCTTTATCCTTTAGGATGCCCTAGACCTTAAGGAGCTTGACATACAAGACATCCTTCGTCCCCTTAAGTTTCTTGATCGCGGCCTCAGGCACTTCGCTGTCCACATTAACGGCGCTGATGGCGAGACCCCCGGGGGCCTCGCGCCCTAATGTGATGCCGGCAATATTAATATTCGCCTCGGCGAGAATGGTCCCTAGGGCGCCCACCAGACCCGGCTTATCATTGTTATTGATAAACAGGATATAACCGTCGGGGATTGCTTCAACGTACACCTTGTTGATCTTAACGATACGCGGCTGTTGATTGGCCGCCAAAGTCCCCAGGATGGTGAACGGTTCTTTATCGGTCTTCACTTCCACATGAATACAATTGACAAACTCCTCTTCCTTGCTGGATATAGTCTCCTGCACATTGATGGCCCGTTCTTTGGCAACATCCAGGGCATTGATGAAGTTAATCGTCTCGCCTAAAATCGGCGTTAAAAGGCCGTTCACCAAAGACAAGGTCACGGGCGCCACCTTGTATTTCGTCATGACGCCGCTATAAGTGATTTTAATCTCACTCACGCGTCCGTTGATCAACTGGCCGGCGAATCTCCCCATGCGGGAGGCCAGGTTGATGTAGGGCTCCAGGATTTTATACGCCTCGGCATCCACGGACGGGAAATTGGCGGCATTGACAATCCCCTTGCCTAAAAGGGCATCGCGGATAGTCTCGGCGATCTCAATGGCGACATTAATCTGCGCCTCCGATGTCGAGGCGCCCAGATGGGGCGTCATCACGCAGTTATCAATTTTCAACAACGGCGAATCCGCGGGAAGCGGTTCCTGCTCGAAGACATCCAAGGCGCACCCGGCGATCTTTCCTTCCTTCAAGGCCTTGACCAAGGCTTTTTCATCGACGATCCCGCCGCGGGCACAGTTGATCAAACGCACGGTTTTTTTCATTAAACCGAATTCCTTATCCGAAATAAGGCTTTTCGTCTCGGCGCTCTTGGGGATATGCATGGAGATATAATCGGAATTCTTCAGCAATACCTCCAGGTCAACCATCTGCACGCCTTTTTGCGAGGCAATCTCCAGGGAAATATAAGGGTCATAGACAATGACAGGCATGCCGAAGGATTTCGCAAACCTCGCCAGCGTCGAGCCGATGCGGCCGAAACCGATAATCCCTAAAGTCTTTCCATAGAGTTCAACGCCGCTGAATTTGGACCGCTCCCATTTGCCGGATTTGAGCGACGCGCAGGCCTGCGGGATATTGCGGGAAAGCGCCAAGATCAAACTCATGGTGTGTTCGGCGGTTGCGGTCGTGTTCCCCGCCGGGGTGTTCATCGCAACGATGCCTTTTTGGGTCGCCGCCTCCAAATCCACATTATCCAAACCCACCCCGGCACGGCCGATAAACCGCAGTCTCCCCGCGGCCTTGATAATGTCGGCCGTCACCTTGGTGCTGCTGCGGACAATCAAGGCATCATAATGGCCGATAATCGCCTTCAGCTTGTCCGGATTCAAACCATATTGGCAATCCACCTGAAAATCTTTGACAGCCTTCAGGATCTCTATCCCTTCCTGGGCGAGTTCATCGCTGATGAGTATTTTCAACATAGCGGCTCCTCTTTCATTCTCCATTCCCTATTATTCGTTAAATACCCTCTGTGCGGCGCAGACACCGGCCCCCAGCGTAAAGGGATACTTCATTTCCTGCAATACCTTTTCTAAACAAGATAGGCCGGTAAGAATATCATACTCGTCAATACAGCCCATATGGGCGATGCGGATAACCTTGCCCTTCAGCTCTTCCCCCTGGCCGCCGGCGACCGAGATGCCATACGTATCCCGCATGCGTTTCACGACCTTCTCCCCGTCGATACTGGAAGAAAGGCGGATGGTCGTTAATGCATTGGAAATACATGACTCATCCGGATACAATGACAATCCTAAGGCCTTGGCGGCGGCGCGCGTGGCCATGGCTAAGCGCTCATAACGGGCGAAGAGACTCTCCAACCCTGTCTGTTTAATATGCCGCAGACTTTCGTTAAGGGCGATAACAATGCCGATGGCCGGGGTAAACGGCGTGTCGATTTTCTCCATGGCCTTCTTGGCCTTCCGCAGGTCAAAATAATACCGCGGACTCTTGGATTGTTCGATAAGCGCAAGGGCTTTTTTGCTGACGCTGACAAACGCCAGGCCGGGCGGGAGCATCAATCCTTTATGCGAGGCGGCAACGACGACATCCACCCCCCAATTGTCTGTCTGCAGATCCGTCACGCCAATCCCGCTGATGGCATCCACAACCAAGACAGCCTTTGTCCCGCCAACGACTTTCGCCACAGCCTCGACATCCGTCGTAACACCGGTGGAGGTCTCGCAAAGCGTGATAAAAACAGCCTCTATATCTTTATCCGCATCCAAAATCTTCTGAACCTGCTTAGGGGAAACAGCCTTGCCCCATTCGACCTTGAGAACGTGGGGCTCAACGCCGTAACTGCGGCACAGCTCTGTCCAGCGCTCCCCGAATTTTCCGCCCTCCACCGTAATCGCCTTATCTCCCGGCGACAGCAAATTACTTACAGCCGCTTCCATCCCGCCGGTCCCGGAGGAAGCCAAGAGATAAATGTCATTGTGTGTCTGAAACACATATTGGAGCCCTTCAACGGCTTCTTTCAAATTTTCCTGAAATTGGGGGGTGCGGTGATGGATAATCGGCCGCCCCAAAGCCGCACAGATCTCCGGAGGAATTTGCGTTGGTCCGGGTGTAAGCAGGAGGTTCTTTTTCATCGGGAATGCTGCCTTTCTCTCGGGTAAAGACGAGGCATGCCTCGTCTTTACTTCATTTTTTCTTTCTGAAACTCGTAATCACCTCGTCGACAAGACCGTAGTCCTTGGCCTCCTGCGCCGACATAAAAAAATCCCGGTCGGAATCTTTCTGGACTTTCTCAACGGCCTGACCGCTGTGGAGAGACAATAACTTGTTCAATTCCTCCTTCATGCGCAGGATCTCCTTGGCCTGAATCGAGATGTCGCTGGCGGCCCCTTGCGTCCCCCCCCAGGGCTGATGAATCATAATCCTGGAGTAAGGCAGGGCAAAACGCTTGCCCTTGGTTCCGGCGGCCAGCAGCAATGACCCCATGCTGGAGGCCTGTCCGATACAATACGTGGACACATCAGGCTTGACAAACTGCATCGTGTCATAAATGGCCAGTCCCGCCGTGACAGACCCTCCAGGGGAATTGATGTAGATGTTGATATCTTTGGTCGCCTCTTCGCTCTGAAGAAAAAGCAGCTGGGCAATAACGAGATTAGCGACGTTATCGTCGATGGCCGTTCCGAGAAAGACAATCCTGTCTTTCAAGAGACGCGAATAAATATCGTAGGCGCGCTCGCCCTGAGTCGTTTTCTCTACAACAATAGGTACCAACACTTGCGATTTCGGTTCCATTATTTTGCCTCCTCCCACTTGGCCTCTTTAAGTAAAAATTCCATGACCTTGGCCGGTAGATTCTCCCCTTCCTTGGCCTCCATATGCTCCAACTCTCCTATCTTATCAACGATTAAATAGACCTTGACATCCCTTTCAACAGCCTCTTGAAGCTCTTTATGAATACCCTCTTCTCTCTTTTTGATCTCCTCATCCGACAATCCCTGCTGTTGAAGCCGATGTATTACCTCGTGCAGACGGCGCTCAAACTGCTTTTTTACCAAAGAGGGCGGCGTCACCAATTTAGCTTTTTTAAGGAGGTGTCCGACAATTTGATTCTCGACATCCAGCCTGTTTTGCCGTTCCTTTTCAATCTCCATCTGCCGTGTCAGGGATTTCTTAAATTCCTCCAGAGTGGGAAAGCCCAACCCCCGGGCAAAGACATCATCAAGCGCGATCTCCTTTCCATCTCCCTGCCCCTTCCTCAAGAACTCCAGTGTCTTACTGACCTCTTCTTCGGTAACCCCAGAGCTTTTTTTCGTGACCTTGATGCCTTTGTAGTCCTCGATTTTTACATCAGGTTTTACATCCAGCTTGGCCGTAAAGGTTATCATCCCTGCCTTAAAATTCACATCCAGTATCTCCGGCAGGTCAAGAGGCGTCATTTTCTCCCTCTCAATGGCCTCGTGATAAACCTCCGGGACTAATTTCTTGATGACCTCTTCCTGGGCCAGTTTGGCCGTATGAGATTCTAAGATAGCGCGCGGGACTTTTCCCGGACGGAATCCCTTGACCTTCACCACCTTCCCCAGTTCCTCGTAAACTTCATTGAACTTTTGGGAAACGCGGTCCTTGGGAATCTCGAATTTGAGTTCGCGGCGAACCGCATCCACTTTTTTGACCTCTATTTTCATCGAATCTTTTGACCTCCTAAGTAAGTATTTTTTTCCTCACATCCTGAATTTTTCCCCCAAGTAAATTTTCTTGGCCTCGGGATCGTTAATCAAAACTTCCGCGGTGCCGGAGATAAGAATCCTGCCGTCGGCGATAAGATACGCCCTGTCCGTAATGGACAAGGTCTCCCGCACATTATGATCGGTCAAGAGAATCCCCAGCCCCCTCTCTTTCAAACTCTTAATGATCTCCTGCGCCTCCGCCACCACAATGGGATCGATGCCCGAAAAAGGCTCGTCCAATAAAAGAAATGACGGTTTCGTCACCAGCGCCCGGGTGATTTCCAGACGGCGCCGTTCCCCGCCGGAGAGTGTATAAGCCTTATTTTTGGCTAAATGAGCGATATTGAGTTCTTCCAAAAGAGACTGCAGCCTCCGCCTTCGCTCGCGCGGGCCGATCTTTAATATCTCTAAAACAGCCGTGATATTTTCTTCCACGGTCAATTTTCTAAAAATGGACGACTCCTGGGCCAGATAACCCATTCCCAGGCGGCAGCGCTCATGAATGGATTTATGCGTGATATTCTCATGGTCAAAATAAATTTCCCCTTCATTGGGTTTGACAATGCCGACCGCCATGTAAAAAGTGGTCGTCTTGCCTGCCCCATTAGGCCCCAGCAACCCCACGATCTCAGAGCGGCCGACCGTGATGCTCAGACCGTCAACGACGCGCCGCGGACCGTACCTCTTAACGAGATTCCGGGTCTCCAAAAGCTGTAATGGCATTTTTCCCTTCCGTCATGAGGACAAGCTTGGGCCGTCCTGTGAGGGTCATTTTTTTATCAACGCTGTCATAAACAGCCGTGTCCGCAAACGATTTGTTTTCCCCGCGGACAATCACCACATGGCCCGTACAGATCATTTTTCTAACCTCTTTCTTTTCTTCGTCAAAATAAATTTCCATCCGGTCTGCCTTCAAGGTCTGGTCGTCCTGCACCGCCACGACGTTTTGTTCAAATGTTGCCAAGGACCGCGCCTGGTCAATGACCATGGGCCCGTCGCAGGTAATCGTGACGGTCTTGGTCGCCTCCGGCTTCGGGTCGGTATCCATCGTGACCGTCACGTCCTCATGAATCTGGGCCGTCTTAAGGCCGGGCTTCGCCTCCATACCCGTTCCTGTCAACTTAAGTCCCTCATCCGTAATCACCACCGGATCTTTCGTCTTTACAACATCCTTATTGCGATTCCAGTCCAGAGAGTCTGTCACAAGCTGAGTCCCCCGTTCACTCGTAATCACCACATCTTTCTCAAGGTGCATGTTGCCGCTTGTCTGATCGATGATGCCTGTCTGCGCCGTCAGATTGACCTTTTCTTCGTCGTAAGACTCGGCATCCACGTTGGAAATCCGTATCTCGCTGCCGGCAATATCGGCCTTGTCTCCATTCACCACCCATGCCTTCTCCCCGTCATCCTTATACCCCTGAAGATTAAACCCCTGAAACTGCTGACCGGGTTCGCCGGCATGCAAAAGGAGCGTGTCCGCCTGCGCGAGAACCAGAATGCCGATGATCAAAAATACCTTTGCCCGCATGGAATCAGATAAAGTCCGCAACAATTTTCCCCCACTTTCTCTGCGTCTTGAGGATCAATTCAACGACCTCTCTTACCGCCCCCCGGCCGCCTCTCTTGGCCGTCACATAATGAACCGTCCCCTTGACCTCGGCGGCCGCCTCAGGAACACTGACACTGAATCCCACCCTTTTTAATATAACCAAATCCGGCAGGTCATCGCCGATAAAACAGACCTCTTCGTCCTTTAACTTAAAATCCTCCAAAAGCTGTTGATACGCATGAATCTTAGGATACGCATCCTGGTGAATTCTGTCAATTTTTAAATCGTTCGCCCGCGCCGTAACCGCCCCGGCGGCGCGCGCCGAGATAATGGCTGTCTTGTGCCCGGCCTTCTGAAAGAGCACAAGGCCGAAGCCGTCCTGGACATCGAAAAACTTTGTCTCCCTGCCGTCGCCATCGACAACGATTCTGCCGTCGGTCAAGACACCGTCGACATCGAGGGCAAGGAGCTTAATCTTCTGAATTTTATCTTTTAATGTCTTGTTCAAACCAATCCCGCCTTCAGGAGATCCTGGACATCCAAAAGCCCGACAAGCCGCTTGCGGCGGTCCACCACAGGGAGCTCGTCAATCTTTTTTTCCTGCAGGATACGCAAGGCCTCCACGACAAGCTTGTCTTTCAAAACGGTCACCGGATGCCGGGTCATGACCTCGTGGACCTTCCGCTCCAAAAGACGGGGGTCCGATTCCAGATGCCGCCTTAAATCGCCGTCTGTAAAAATGCCGATAAATTTGCCTTGTTTATTAAGAACGCACGCCGAGCCGCACCGGGCATGGGTTATCGCCAAAAGGACATCTTTGACCTTCGCATGCTCCTTGACCCTGGGATAATGGGAGCCTTTACGCATAATATCCTCGACCTTAAGCAAGAGCCTGCGCCCCAATGCCCCGCCGGGGTGATAAAAGGCAAAATCCTCTTTCCGGAATCCTCTGCGGATAATAAGGCATGCCGCCAGGGCATCGCCCATGACGAGCGTTGCCGTGGTGGAGGCCATCGGGGCAAGCCCCAAGGGACAGCCTTCTTTCTTGACCGAGACATCTAAAACAACATCCACGTGTTTGGCCAGGGTCGATCGGACATTCCCCGTCATGGCAATAATACGGGAACCGATTTTTTTGATAAGAGGAAGCAGGCGCTTGATCTCATCCGTCTCGCCGCTGTTGGAGAGGATAATCACCGCGTCATTGCGTGTGACCTGGCCCAAATCCCCATGAACGGCCTCGGCGCTGTGCATCCACAAGCTGGGCGTTCCCGTCGAAGACAAGGTGGCGGCTATTTTTCGGCCGATGATGCCTGTCTTGCCCATGCCTGTCACAATCACGCGGCCTTTGCATTTCACAATAAGATCAACCGCTTTTAAGAAGTCCTTATTGATGCGGGGAGATAACCCCCGGATGGCATGGGCCTCCGTGGCAATCACTTCTCTTACCTTCTGAATAATCATGACTATCTCTTACCCCCTCGCTTCACAATTCTGTCGATGGCTATCAAGTCCTTGAGGAGCCCCTTGAGACAATGTAATGCCAACATGTTAGGCCCGTCGGAGAGCGCCTTGCGGGGATTGGGATGGACCTCCATGAATATCGCATCGCAGCCGGCGGCGATGGCGCAGCGCGAAAGAAGCGGGATATACTCGCTCTGTCCGCCTGAGGCTGTGCCCAGTCCCCCGGGCTGCTGGACGCTGTGCGTGGCGTCAAAAATAACCGGATACCCTGTTTGACGTAAAATGCTTAAAGAGCGGAAATCGCTCACCAGATTATTGTAACCGAAACTTGTCCCCCGCTCGGTCAGCAGAATCCTTTTATTTCCCGCACTCTCGATTTTCTTAACCACGGGGAACATATCCCACGGCGCCAAAAACTGCCCCTTTTTAATATTGACCGCCTTCTGTGTCTTGGCGGCCTCCAGGAGGATATCCGTCTGCCGGCACAAAAACGCGGGGATTTGAATCACATCCAAAACCTGAGCGGCCATCCCCACCTCCTCGACGCTATGGACATCACTTAAGACCGGCACGCCGATTTTCTCCTTCACCTCCTGCAATATCCTCAATCCCTCGACGATACCGGGCCCGCGAAAGGCATGCAGCGATGTCCGGTTGGCCTTATCATAACTGGCCTTAAAAATAAACGGTATCCTCAACCTCGCCGTCATTTCTTGAATCGAGGCGGCGAGGCGCAAGGCCATGCGTCTATTCTCAATCACACAAGGGCCCGCAATCAAGACAAACGGCGCCTCTGCGCCTATTAGAACAGAGCCGATGGAGACAGTCCTGACTCGTTTCATTGGAGCAAACCTTCCACCCGAGCCAAATCCTCAGGCGTATCCACGCCGATAGTTTCCATATCCGTAAGGATAGTTTTTATCCTAACACCGGCCTCCAGCGCCCTCAATTGCTCGAGCTGCTCAGCCCTTTCCAATAAAGACTTGGGCATCTGCGTCAATGCCATAAGAAAATCCTTCCTGTAAGCATAAATTCCCAGATGCTTGTAATAACGAATAGTTCCGGTCCCGGCCTTCTCCCTGTCATAGGGAATGGGGAGGCGTGAAAAATAAATCGCATTTTTTTCTCTATCGATAACGACCTTGACCACATTGGGATTTTCCAATTCCTCCTGAGTTTCGATTGCCTTAATCACGGTAGCCATCAGACACGCTTCATCCTCGATAAGGGCTTCTGCCAAGTCATCAATCACTTGATGGCGAATCAAAGGCTCGTCCCCTTGGATATTGATAACAATCTTAGCCGGGCAGTTCTTCACGGCCTCGGCGACACGGTCTGTCCCTGAGGGGTGATCCGGCGATGTCAAAACCGCCTTTGCCCCAAAGGCTTGGGCCGCTTGAAGGACACGCTCATCGTCGCAGGCAATGAGAACCTCATCCAAAAGGCGGCTCTCTTTTGCGCGTTCCCAGACATGCTGGATCATCGGTCTATCCTGAATCTTGGCCAGGACCTTGCCCTTAAACCGCGTGGAGGCCCATCGCGCCGGTATGACACCCACAATCCGCATGCTTTTCACTTTCCCCCTACAGCTTCCAGAAGTTCCTTCTTGGTGACCGCCACGGCCCCCAATTTTCCCACAACGATACCGGCCGCAAAATTCGCAAGATCAGCCGCTTCCCTTTTAGTGGCGTCTGCCGTGAGACTCAATGTAAAGGTAGCGATAACCGTATCCCCGGCGCCGGAGACATCAAAAACCTCACGGGCCTTCGTCTCTATGCAAACGGGTTTCCTGCCCTTCTCAAAAAGCCGCATGCCGCGCTCTCCGAGCGTAATCAACAGCGACTCTAAATCCAAATATTTCAGCAGCTCACTTCCTGCTAAGTTGATGTGGTTGTTGTTTTGCAGCCGATCTACGTAAATGCCAAGCTTATCGGCGCTGGGAGAGGTAATCTTGATATTCCGGATTGCATTCTCCGTCTCCTTCAGGTTGGGCGTAATGGCAGTGACATTGCGGTAATAGCTAAAGTGCTCCACCTTGGGGTCCACAGCGATGATCTTCTTTTTCTCCAAAGCCAATTGACGGACGAAATTCACGAGCTCCGGCGTAATCAGCCCTTTGCCGTAGTCGGAGATAATAACAGCATCGTGCGCGTCTATGGTCCTCTTTAAAAAGCTGCAAATCTTCGGGAAAAGGAGTTTATCGGCAGGACTCTTTGTGTCTTCCCGGTCAATACGCACAATCTGCTGACGCTGGCCGATGACACGCGTTTTGCACACCGTGGGCAATTTCCTGTCAACAAAGATGCCTTTTGTATTAATCCCTCTTTTATTCAACTGCCTTTTCAAAATAGGACCGTGGAGATCATGGCCGATCCTCCCAACGAGCGTGACCGCCGCGGTCAAGCCGCGCAGATTCTGCGCCACATTGGCTGCCCCCCCTGGGGTATAGAAAGATTTTTCCTGGAGAACTACAGGCACAGGCGCCTCTGGCGAGATACGCGATACGCTCCCCTGGATATACTGATCCAGCATCACATCCCCGATGACCAGGATATTTTTGCCGGAAAATTTCGAAATGATGTGTTCAAAACGGTTCATAATCATCGGGCTGCTACAGGCATCGAATGGTAAAATAGAGCGCTGATTTTAACACAGTTTAAATAGAGAGTCAACAGCTTCCAGAACCGCCTGGGTCGGAATGGCTTCCAAATACTTGGGGTCAACCGCCCCAGCCTTCTTAAAAGAAATCCCCGTATTCAAGGAGACGCTGACCACCCGCGACTTGCTCCCCAAGGGCTGCCAGCGCTGCGGATTAATGCCGGGTTGATGGCGCGTAAATATCGAAACAACAGGTGCCCCCACTCCCACGGCCAAATGCACAGGCCCTGAATCGTTGGATACCAAAAGATCGCAGCGCCTTAACAGAGCCGCGAGCTGACCTGCCGTTGTCTGTCCGGTCAAATCCAGCACAGGGACACGGACATGCGATGTAATATTCCCGGCCATATCCCTCATATCCGATGTCCCGATAAGCACCATCCTGGCTGTATACCGCTCGGCGAGTTGATCGATTAATTCAGAGAACCGGTATTCGGGCCATCGCTTAGAAGGGTCACTCGCTCCGGGATGGATGGCGATAAGACGCTCACCGCGGCGGATATTGTTCTGCCGGCAAAACTCCTCGGCCCAGTCCTGGGAATCCTGGCCGACAGCCACATACAAATCCTCGGCCAACTCCTCGGCGGATTTCTCAAGAATAGCGCTGGAATCAACCCCGAGATGACGTAGGACATCCAGACAATATTGGGCCTCATGCCTTTGGCCGTAAGGACGCTCGTCCAAAATCGGAAGGGTGAGTAAAAATCCCATTTTATTATTCTTATACCCTATCCGGCAGGGAATCCCTGCCAGGAAACAGGCCAGATTCGTCCGCCTTTTCGTATGGTAAATCACAGCCAGGTCAAAGCGTTTTTTTCGCAGTATAAAAATAAGCCGGATAAAACCTCTCAAGCCCCGGTGCCTATCTTGACGGTCATCCACAAGCACCTCATCAAGGCAGGGATTGCCCTCGATCAGTTCACGGGTAGCCGGGGAAACCAAAATAGATATTCTGGCCTGCGGATAAGCCTGACGCAGCACTTTGATGGAAGGCGTGGTCAGGACGACATCGCCCATACGGTCAGTGCGCACAATGAGGATATTCTTAAATTTTTTCATGATCTGGAAAAGACAACTTCATCGCCGCAGAGATCAAAGGAATCGAGAACCTCTTGGGCCGTGATAGCCTCCAGGCAGGTATGCCGCGAGGCCTCTTGGGGATTCTGGCACGCCGGACAAAATTGATCTTTCTTGATGTAACGGCTGTTGGTGCTCCACGGCCCGTATTTCCGGGCATCCGTGGGGCCGAAAAGCGCCAGGACGGGCTTATTCAAATAACTGGCCAGATGCATCGGCGCGCTGTCATTGGCAATCGTCAAGAGAGACCGCCTGATGACCTCGGCTAATTGAACAAGTGTTGTGCGGCCGCATAAATTGATGATAGGGCCTTGGACACCGCTTGCGATCCTCGTCCCCCCCGCCGCGTCTTTTTCATCGCCGACGAGAACGATCGACAGGGAATATTTCTTTATCAACCGGCCGCAGACTTCGACAAATCCTCGTTCCAGCCATCTCTTGCTTTGATCCGCCGCCCCCACAGCCACCACCGCATACCTTGGATTCCCGCCCAACTCTTTATCAAAAATACCGCTGACATAAGACTTGTCTTCTTCAGATATAAACAAGGCATGGGAGGTCTCGGGTTCACAAGCGTATGCATACACCGTTCTTAACCGATTCAGATGCTTTTGCTTCATAGATATATCCTCTTTGTAACCGGCGGCAAGGGATGTCCGGTATTTCGGGAAAATCAAGAAAGGAATGGCGGTGTTGCGCAAATCCACCGCACAATCAAAACGTTTCCTGCGTAATGCCATGACCCAGGAAATCGTTTTTCGTAAGGGTTGTTTCTTGTCAAAAATATACACCTTATCTAAATACGGATTACCTTGGAGAAGCCCCTCGGCCTTAATCCCCACGACAACGGAAATCCGCGCTAAGGGAAAATCGTGCGCCAAGACGTCAATGACCGGAAAGGTCAAAATGACATCGCCGATATTGCTCAGGGAGATGACCAGGATTTTATGGATTTCGGATTTGTCTGACAACATCCAGAACATCCTTGACGGTTACCGACTGCATACAGACATTGTCGGGACATTGCAGATAATAACACGGCTTACGGTTGCATCCGACATCCCTGAAGGAGATAAAGGCACGCCCTTTACCGCGCGGGCCTGTAACTTCCGGCCGGGTCGGGCCGAAAATGCCGATGACATCACTCCCCACGCTGCTGGCGATATGCAAGGGGCCTGAGTCGGCGGATATGACAAGATCCGCCCGCCTCATAAGGGCTATCAGTTGTTTTAAATTTATCTTGCCGGCTAAAACAATCACCCGGCATTTCAATTGCGATGCGATTTCCTCAACGAGCGGGACATCCTGAAGGGCACCGGAAATCACGACCTGCGCCTGAAAATCCTCACTCAACCGCTGCGCCAGCAAGATAAAATTGTCCTTAGGCCACCTCTTCAGATTCCAGTTGCCTCCGGGATGGATAACAACAAGAAGGTCGTCCTCCTTCACGTCATGGGAGAGGAGGATGTCTTTCACCTGCGTCTGGGCATCCGCTGTGACATTCAGCGAGGTGGTGCCGTCCTTGACCGGAATACCGAATGACCTCACGACATTCAAATAGTAATCACAGCGGTGAATAGCGTCTGTGGCGGGTGGGATTCTCCGCGTCAAAAAGACGCCACGTCTCTTCGTATCATAGCCGATGCGCTGCGGAATTCCGGCGCAAAACACCAAAAGCGCCCTTGTCAAAGAGCGGTGCAGGAGAAAGGCGGCATCGAAACGCCTTTTTTTAAGCTCATAGATAAACCGCAGTTTGACGAAAGGATTCTTATGCCCTCCCTCTTCGTCATAAAGAATAATCTCATCAATCCCGGGGATACTTTCTAAGACTTCTTGGACCCGCGGGACGGCCAGACAACTGATGCGCGCCTGAGGATAGGCCTCTTTTAAGGCCTTGAAAACAGGCGATGAGAAAATCACATCCCCTACCCAATTCACATTAACGACAAGAATTCTTTTCATCATCTTCATCAGAAACAAACCTGCGATAAAGACTTAAGGTCTTATCAACCATCGTATCTGCGCCATAATGCTGCAGGGCGAACTCCCGTCCGGCATTTCCCATCTCACGCAAGCGCTTCTCATCCCCTAAAAGCTCCATAAGATCCCTTGCCAATACGGACGGACTTTCCGGCTCGATAAGGATCCCCGTTTTCCCGTGCTCAATCAAACTCGGGATGCCGCCGACATTCGAGGCAATGACAGGGAGCCCCGCGGCCTGCGCCTCCATGATCGAGAGCCCTAAGCCTTCTTGGCGGGACGGCATCACAAAGACATCCAAGACCGACAAAAGCTCTGCTGTTTTATTCACAAGAGGACAAAAAAAGACATGCCGCTCCAGATGGAATGTCTTGACCATGGCCTTGAGCGTCTTTTCCATTTTCCCTTCACCGGCAATCAACAGTTTTACATCAGGCATTTGGGCAACGACTGTCGGCAGGGCCGCAATCAAGATGTCCTGCCCCTTAACGTCGGAAAGACGGGCGATGTTGCCGATCACCTGCCCTTCCCCAAGGTGATATTTTCTCCGAAGCTGTCGTTTCGTCTCCTCATCGGCCGGGGCATAAGCCCTCAGATCCACTCCGCTCTTGATTAAAACCACGCGCCCCTCATCGATGTGGAAATCGCTTACAAGATGATGGCAAACGGCCTCGCTGATGGCAATCACCGCATCCCCCCAACAAGGAAAAAGCCGCCTGGACAATCGCCCTTGAAAAAAACCATGACAGGTGGAGACATAAGGCCTGCCGGTCATGCTCTTCAAGAGCTGTCCCATGACCTGGGTGATGCGGGTCTGCGCATGCAGGATATCGATGTGGTGTTGCTCCATATAACGGCGAAGGCGCGGCAAGACTTTATAAATCCTGAAATCGAGTTCTGATTTTGTCCGGATATCCAGGGATGAGAGCCTTACCCCCAAAGAGGAAAATTCCTCCTCCCGCCGGCCGCCGCTTGAGACGAGATGAACCTCAATGCCACGCTGCCGCATCCCTTGGGCCAGAGTCAAAAGATAGCTTGTAATCCCGCCGGCATTTAAATGTGTCGTTAAGAAAAGGACATTCATTCTGCTCATATACCCCGTCCGCCTAAGGCGGACGGGGATTCAAAATCGCAGGAATGAAGCCCTACCTGGATACCCCGATGCTTGCCCCGTATAAATCCCTTCAGGATTCTACGGGGCTTGCATCGGGTAGTGTAGAAGGCTTCATTTCCTGTCTTCCATAAATTCCATAACCCTGCCGGCGACCTCTTCGGGTGATATATCTCTCATGCAGACATGCGTCATCATCGGACACCGCGGCTTGTAACACGGCGCACAGCTTAATTTCTTTTCGAGGATAACCATCTTCGGGGCAGGCGGCCTATGCCGTTTGGAGTCCGTCGGGCCAAAAAACGCAATGACGGGAATCCCCATAGCGGCGGCCACATGCATCGGCGCCGAATCCGGCGTTATATAGACCTTGCATTTTTCTATCAAAACGGCCAGATGCAAGATATCGGTGCGGCCGATAAAAACGGCCGGTTTGGATCTTGTCTTCGATAGAAGTTCCTGGCCGCGCCACCGGTCTTTTTCCATCCCCGTAATGAGGACACGGATGTTTTTACCCGCGAGGATATCGCACAGACGAGCCATAGACTCCAGAAGCCAGTTCTTGGTCTGCCACTTCTGCGAGGCCGCAATATTCATGCCGACGATATTTGTGCTGCTGCCCAGCCATTCGGAATCCAAAAGCTCTCTGACATACGCGCGGTCACGGGCAGAAGGCCACAGCTCAAGCCGCATATTTTCGCTGTAAGAAATATCCAAGGTCTTAAGCAGCTGAAACTGATGTTCGACCGGAGGAAGATCGTCGCGGTATGTCCTTAAAGGGTGGCTGAGAAGGCTTCCCCATTTCCCGTTTTTGAAGCCATAACTCTCCCTCGGGAAACTCAAAAACGCCAAAAGGTGGCTCTTGCGGCTGTTTTGAAAATCAATAATTTTGTCAAAACGGTACTTTCGCAGCTTGTGTGAAAACAAAATCGTCCGGATCCATCCCTTCTGCTTATGATGGGCATCATAGATGATAAGACCGTCCACATAGGGACAATTCTGCAGGACATGGCGCGATTCCTTGCCCACAAGACAATAAATTTTCGCCTGAGGGAATCTCTCGCGCAGGGCCTTCAGGGAAGGTGTGACCAAGACAACATCTCCCAGCGAGCTCATCTTAATCACAAGAATATTGAGTGTGTTCAGCAGTTCCTCATAAACCTGGATCGTCCTTAAGGCCATCTGATCCAGAGTGAATTTTTCTTTCAATTTCTTGCGCCCCGCCTCCACCAACTGCCCCGCCAGCTGCCGGTCTTTAAGGACACGCATCACTTCCCTGGCCATGGCATCGGTATCCTTAGGCAATACCAAGAGACCGGTTTTTCCGTCATCGATAATATCCACCACCCCGCCGACGCTGGTAGCAACAACCGGCACACCCGCGGCCTGGGCCTCCAGGATCACCCTGCCGAAGGCCTCCTCGGTTATGGTCGAAAGGACAAGCACGTCGCTGTGAGATAAAAGCTGCGGGATATCCCGCCGGTTTCCTAAAAATTCGACGCGCCCCTGAAGGCCTGACTGACGCACCAAGACCTCGAGCTCGCGTTTATAAGAGGCCTTGGCAGGCGGGGCATCGCCGATAACCCAGATACGGATATTCGGCATCACCCGCGCCACTTTTGCCATAGACTTTAAAAAAAAGGTGTGCCCTTTTAAAGGGGTAATACGTCCGATGATCGCAATCGTGTAGAATGATTTTCCCGGCGTCTCCTCTCTAGGAACGTTAAATTTTTCCATGTCGATACTGCGGGGAATGCACCGAAGAGATCCGGAAGAGACGCCAAAATCGTCCCTCATGTGCCGTCCGATCGCCTCGCTGGGGACAATCACAAGCTTAGGCCATCCCATCACCTGGCTAAAGAGCCGGTTATTATAATAGCCGTGGCATGTCGTGATGAAAGCCGCCTTCGTTGTACGGCAGGCGAAATAGGCAATCCAGGCGGGCACCCGCGAGCGGGCATGAACCACATCTACCCCCTCATCTTGAATAATCCTGCGCAGCGCCTTGACCATGCGAAACATCCCCCCTAACGACTTCTTATGGACGGGGAGGGTGTAATGCTTCGTTCCCGACTGCTCCAATAAGGGGACCAGCTCTCCGCCGTGGGAGACGACAATAGAGGTGTGCCCGTGTCTTGTCAGATATTGGGCAAAGTCAACGGTTCCTGTCTCAACGCCGCCTACATTCAACTCAGGGAGTATCTGCAAAACTTTCATCTTTTAAATCCATCTATCATTAAATCACCCGGCGCATGGCCTCAAGGATAACCGTCCGATCATCCAGAGTTTTGGTCCGAATCTTATTCTTGGCGACATCATAAACGGCATGGCCGATATCCTTGACATTGGTAGAGAGTACATACCCTTGCGCATTCAGACCATCGATAAATTTCTGATGTTTGTTCCCTTGCAACGGCGTTTTCTTGCGGCATTCCGGCGAAAAGACAATCGTGTTTTTCCCTGAACTGGCCGCCTCCGAGATCATCGAGATACTGTCGCCCGAGACCACATGGATATCGGACAACCCTAAAATACCCCCCACGGCCTCCGTCACGTCATCCTGACCGGCCAATATCAGCAGACGGCAGGAAGGATGTCTTTTTAACATTTTCTGCAAAAGCTGTTCAAGATACGGAGGTGTCCGTCGGGAGGTCGTGGCGAGGATATCGGCATTAATTTCCCGCGCCACCTCGGTAATCTGGTGGACCAAGGTCTTTATCTGCTGTTCGCTTAAAAAAACGTTTTTGGCATCGCCTCCAATAAAAAGGCCGATCTTGGCCTTAAGGCTGTCCTGCAGGTGAGAATACCGCAGCAACAAGAGACGGGACTGCTCTTCTTGATACTCTTTCGTAATAAGATTAGGGGCGGCCAAAGTCGAAACAACATTGCCGGCGGCCCTCCCTGCGGGCAAGGCCTCATGCCGCGGCAAGATAACAAGGTCGAATCTGCGATAACCCAAAATCCCCGGTTTAAGGATAACGATACTTTTGGCATGATAATCCCGTGCCAGAAAGTTGTTTATACCGGCAATGGAAGAGCCGCAGGAAATAATAAAGTCTGCTTTGATTTTGACGGCCTGTGCGAAGGAATCTTTTGTCAGAAAATATTTCAAGAGCGCCAAACGTCCCTGATACAAAAAGGGATGCCCTATAAAACTCAGCAATGCAAATGCGCGGCGCACCAGCGCACTCCTGAAAACGACAGGAACCGTCTGAACCGTTGCACGGATATTCCTCTCGGACAAGGCCTTCTCAAGTATTTGGGCCGCGGCCTGAGACTGCCGCAGGTGCCCGGTCCTGCCGTCAGAGAGAACGGCAATACTGGACTCGTCGGAATATTTCCAGATTTTATAAAACCACATATACTCCGACGGGTATTGACGGATATAATCCTCCATGATTTTTGTGATACGCGACAGGTTAGAGACAACATCCTGCTCCATATTGCCGGTTTGGATGAGTTCGAACGGCTGATGAACGACCATCCGGTGGCCCCCGTTACTCTGGCGGTGGATGACGCTGAAGCAAAGAGGCACGCCCCATTTCAATCCCATCCGCACCGCCCCCACCGACAGGGAGGCCCTGCGGCCGAAAAAAGGCACCAACACCCCGTCTTTCCCTCCCTGATCCACAACCATCCCAATGACCTCATTATTCTTGAGGCCCCGGATAAAGTCCCGCGTCCCCATGCCGCGCGAGAGGACAACATACCCCCCGCAGGAACGGTAAGAATTCAAAAGTTCATCCAGACGCGAATACTTAGACTGCGGCCGGACAATGACCTTGTACGGCAGTCCCATCATCGCACAGGAGAGACTGGCCAGCTCCCAGCTGCCAAAATGCATGGCGAGCATAATAGCCCCCTTACCCTTCTTGAGGCATCCGGCCAAATGCTCTTCTCCTTCTACCGTAATCAATTTCTTGAATCGATCAGGGGTAATGAGGGGCATACGGAAAAGATCGATAAAATTCTGGCCATAATTTTTAAACAGATTCTTTGTGATTCTCTTGATCTCGCCGGGCGTCTTCTCGTGGGCAAAAGCCCGCCGGAGATTGGCATAAGCGAGAGTCTTATGCTTCATATCGCCGTAATAAGCAAGGATGCCGATGAGCCTGCCTATACTTAAGGCTAATCCCAACGGCACGCCGCGCACAATTTTGCCTAGAATATTAATGCTGTGAAAAATGAGTGATTCTTTGAATGAATTCACCTTCATCGCCCTCCAACGCTATTTGAATCTTCAAATAAAACAACCTTATCGTGCGGTCAAAGATATCCAGAAAGGGTATCAATTTCACCGCATCTTTTTCTGTAGTGACAAGGGTGTCTATATGATTCTCATGGCAACGCTCTACGAGCCGGCGGATATCCTGGTTATTATAACTGTAATGATCCATAAAAGCGACGGGCTCCTTTACACGCGCGCCCAGATCCGTCAAAATTTTTTGAAAGGACGCCGGATCGCCGATGCCGCAGAAAGAACAGATCTCTTTTCCCTTTAAAAAAGATAAATCCTCCGCCCCATCCGAGCGCACATCCCTCAAGCCGACGGGGTGATGACGCGCCCAGACAATCATTTGATCCGGACAAAGGACTGCCAGACGTGTCTTGATCTCTTGGATGGTATCTCCACCGGCAAGGTTCGTCTTTGTAACCACAATCATATCGGCCCTCTTCAAGGCGTTCAAAGGCTCCCGCAAGATGCCCCTCGGAATCAAACAACCGTTGCCCCACGGATTGACAGCATCCAGGACAACGATATCCATATCCCTCGCCAATCGCCAATGCTGGAATCCATCATCCAGGATAAAAATGTCCGCCGCATGACCTTTAAGGAAATCCTGCGCATTCTGAAAACGGTTGGGGCCGACAAGGACAGGCACATCAGCCAAAGCCCTTCTGATCATCGCCGCCTCATCGCCTTCCAGACGCGAAAACGCTCCCCCTTTATCCATATATCCACGCGTCAAGACAACAGGTTTGAAATTTTTGTCCTTAAGAATCTGCGCGAGGAACATCACAAGAGGCGTCTTGCCCGACCCTCCCACGGTGAGATTCCCGACACTGATGACAGGCCTGTGGAGCCGCCGGCGCCGGAAAATACCCTTTTTATAAAAAAACACAATCCTCTTTACCGCCGCCCCGTAAACACAGGACAAAACCCATAGGAAAAAAATTCCTATCCCTGCCAGAGGGCCGTTCACCTGATCCGTTGCCATGCGATATAAAATCCTCTTCATGCCTTTAATACCCCAGAGATGAGCTCAAGAGTTTTTTGTGTTGCCCCCTGACAGATCTTAATCATCTCCCGCGCCGACGCCCCCGCCGCCTCGGCCCGGGAGGGCGATGCCAAAAATTCCCGCATCGCCTGCCACAATTCTTCCTCCTGCCTCACCTGCACGAGGGCCCCTGTCCTTAAAAAAATCCGCACCACATCTTTGAAATTCTGCGTCCAGGGGCCGACAAACGTGGGTTTCCCAAAATAAAGCGGTTCAATCATATTCTGCCCGCCGCCTACTTTGAACGTCTTTCCGATAAAAACAACCTCGGCCAGACTATAAAAGACACGCAGATAACCTATGCTGTCAACGATCAGAACGACTTGGGCGTCTCCTTTTGTATCACGGTATTGCGATAATCTCAACGGGAGAAATCCTTTTTGCTGCACCAAACGCGCGATATCTCCGGTGCGTTCTATGTGCCGGGGGACAATCACCAGCCGCAACCGGGGAAATTCGCCCCGCAGCCTCGTATAAGTCTCCATAACGATCTCTTCTTCCCCGGGATGCGTGCTTCCGGCAACCAAGAGACGGTCACCTTCCTCAAACCCGAAATCCTTTTTTGCGACCGGCGCCGTTTCAGGCAAACTATCAAATTTGAGATTACCCGCCACATGCACTTTAGAGGGTTCTGCTCCTAAGCGTATAACCCTCTCTGCATCCAATGGGCTTTGCATGCAAAATACCGAGATACAATCCAACACCCTTTTGACAAAACCCGAAATCCTTTTATACCCCTCAAATGCCCTGTCGGAGATGCGGCCGTTGACCTGAATAATGGGGACGCCCTCTTTTTGAAGACACCTGTACAAATTAGGCCATATTTCCGTCTCGGCGCAAATATACATTTTCGGCCGAATAGCCCTGATATAGCGTCGCACGACCCAGCTAAAATCCAAGGGGGCGTAAATGACGCGGCAGATGTCTTTCAATTTGGTCTGTGCGAGCCTTTGGCCCGTCGGCGTTACGGTGGAGAGAATAAAGGTGTGCCCTGAAAACTTTTCTTTCATCCGGAGGATCAAATCCTCCACCGCCAATACCTCTCCGACGCTGACGGCGTGAAACCAAATAACGTTCCGGCAGGCACAGGCCTCACGCAACGCGGAAAGGGAAAGACCTAAGCGCATCCAGAATCCCCTGTGCCATTTCCCCCTCACCCCCAGATACGGCAGATACAGGAGGGCGCATAAGAAAAATATCGCATCATACACAATAAACACGCTTTGCCTTTTAAGGATTAAGCCTAAGCCCTCGGATGGGCCTGGTTATAAACTTTTTTTAAGCGGTCTGTTGTGACATGGGTGTAAATCTGGGTCGTCGAGAGATGCACATGTCCCAACAGCTCCTGGACAGAGCGCAGGTCCGCTCCCCTGTTTAAAAGATGCGTGGCAAACGTATGCCTGAGGACATGAGGCGAGATGTTCTGGGACAGACCGGCCGCATGGATATATTTACGAATGATGTTACGGACACCGCGGTCGGAGAGCCGCGTCCCGTTTTTATTTAAGAAAAAAACCTGGGATTTTTCTTTTCTGTGATCGAGATAATCCTTGATGGCCGCAACGGCCTTATCGCCTATGGGAACGAGCCGCTCTTTCTTTCCTTTGCCGGCAACCTTGACCATGTTGCTGATGAGATCCACGCCTGAGACATCCAGGCCCACCAGCTCGCTCACCCGTATCCCCGTGCTGTAAAGCGTCTCGAAAATGGCGCGATCGCGCCTCCCCTGCCACGTTTCATGGCAGGGACTTTCAATAAACCGCGTCATCTCCTCCTCTGTCAAAAATTTCGGTAGCCTCTTTTCCACGCGGGGGGACATAACAAGAAGCGCCGGATTATTTTTAATGAGACCCTCCCGGTGAAGAAACCTAAAAAAGCTCCTCAGAGAAGAGAGTTTTCTGGCAAGGGTGCGGGAACGATACTGTTTGGTCCTTAATTGGGCAAGGTATTTTCTTAAAAGGGGATAATCAACCCTTTCCCAGGGGATCTCTGCGATGAAGCTGCCCAATTCTATCAAATCGATTCTGTAATTTAAGAGGGTATGCCGGGAGTAATTCTTCTCTATCTCTAAGTAGGAAATGAATTTGTCAATATAACGATCCATAGGTCCGATGGGCCCGCCCTTGCCTTACTCCTTTTTAGTCTCCCCGGGCAAATCTCGCGACACATACGTGCATTGGGGGTAGCGGCTGCAGCCGTAAAACGCCCCGCGCCGGGATCTGCGCCTGATGAGCTCGCCGCCGCAGCCTTCCTGGGGACATTTGATGCCGGAAGTAACCGGCTGGGCGAACCGGCATTGGGGGAATCCGGAACAGCTCAAAAATTTTCCCCGGCGCCCCCATTTGACGACCATCTGCCGGCCGCAGTCGGGGCAGTGCTGGTCCACAAAATCATGCTCCTTGACAATATGACCTTCGGCATAAGCCAGCTCTTCCTTAAAGGGCTGATAAAACTCGCGAAGGAGGGTCGGAGAATTCAGTTTGCCCTCCTCGATGAGATCCAGGTTTTCTTCCATCTGGGCGGTAAAACCAATATCCATGATCTTTGCAAAATACTCCACCAATAAATCGCAAATGCGGATCCCCAGTTCCGTCGGGGTAAAAACCCCCCGTTCGCGGCTGACATAATTACGGACAACCAGCGTCTGAATAATGGAGGCGTAGGTGCTGGGCCGTCCGATGCCGTCTTCTTCCATGGCCTTGACCAGGCTGGCATCGGTATAACGCGCCGGCGGCTTCGTAAAGTGCTGGGTAGGATTAACACTTAAAAGTTCCAGAGAATCCCCCGGCCGATAGTGCGCAAGCTCGATCTTCGGCTCCTCTTCCCTGATTCCGTTATCCAAAACCAAAAACCCGTCAAAGGTCATGACCGAACCCGAGGCGCCGAAGCGGTACGGACCGGCCGTAATCTCGATTCTTCTCTGCTCATATTCCGCCAGGGTCATCTGGGAGCTGACGAACCGGTTCCAGATAAGATCATAGAGCTTGTGCTGGTCGGCGTCGAGGAACTTTTTAACATCCTCGGGTTTACGCCGGACATCCGTCGGACGCACGGCCTCATGGGCCTCCTGGGCGGATTTTTTCGACTTGTAGCGGTTGGGCTCCTCGGGGAGATACCGGCCGCCGTAACGGGTCTTAATAAAGTCTCTGACCTTGGCGAGCGCCTCACCGGAGATCTGGACGGAATCGGTGCGCATATACGTGATAAGACCGACGGCCTCGCCTCCTGCAACCTCAATCCCCTCATAAAGCTGCTGGGCCACCATCATCGTCTTATGGGCATTAAACCTTAATTTATTAAAGGCCTCCTGTTGAAGGGTACTTGTCGTGAAGGGGGGATAGGCCCTGCGCCGGACCTGCTTTTGTGAGATGTCCGAGACGATAAATTCATGTTTCTTGATGTCTGCAACAGCCCTTGCGGTCTCTTCTTGGGTGCTCAACGCGGCTTTCTCATCGTTGATCTTCTCCAAAGAGGCGCTCACGACGTCCTCGCAGCCGTCTTTTTTCAAATCAACGCCGATATCCCAATATTCTTTCGGCACGAAATTCTGAATCTCGCGTTCCCGCTCGACAATGATGCGCAGGGCCACGGACTGCACGCGGCCCGCGCTTAAGCGCGAGCCGACCTTCTTCCACAGTAAGGGGCTGATCTTGTATCCGACAACTCTGTCCAGAATCCGCCGCGCCACCTGGGCATCGACCTTTTTTGTATCAAAATCCCGGGGATGCTCAAATGCCTTAAGAACGGCCTCTTGGGTGATCTCCTGAAACGTCACCCGGTAGACCTTTTTACCGTCTGCGATATGCTCAATCAAATTCCAGCCGATGGCCTCGCCTTCCCGGTCGGGGTCGGTCGCAAAATAAATCACCTCGGCGTCTTTAGTCTCTTTTTTTAACTTGGTCAAAAGTTTTGTTTTATTCCGGACAACGATAAACTTAGGCTTAAAGTCATCCTCAATATCGATCCCCAAGGTCGACTTAGGAAGATCTATCAGATGCCCCATGGAAGAGACGACCTTGAATTTGCTTCCGAGGAATTTATTGATTGTCTTGACCTTCGCCGGAGATTCAACGACGACAACAGATTTAGCCATAAAATATTACCTTACAAAAAGTTTCCCGGGCAATTGTTTTACCAAGTGTTTAAGTTCCAGCCTCAGCAGGACAGCGCTCACGGAGGGAACATGGGAGCCGCATTGATCCAGCAGATGGTCTATAGGCACGGGCTGGTCATGGATATGGCGGTAAACGTATTGCTCTTCTGAGGTCAACCCTTCCGTCGCCGTATCCTCATTAGGACAACTCTGGGGGGCCGGGCGTTGTTCCAGATCCGCAGCCAACTGCGGATGAAGATCCTCCAGGATATCTTCAACACAAGTAACAAGCTTCGCCCCTTGTTTAATGAGATTGTGCACTCCCTGCGATGTGGGACTATCGATCTTGCCCGGCACGGCATACACCTCCCGCCCCTGCTCCAAGGCGCAATCGGCGGTAATAAGGGCGCCGCTTTTCTCTGCTGCCTCGACGACAACCACCCCCTTGGATAACCCGCTGATCAGCCTGTTACGCCGAGGAAAGTTAAAGGCCAAAGGGAGCGTTTCCATAGGAAATTCAGAGATAACCGCCCCTGTTTCGATAATCTGGTTGAATAATTTCCTGTTCTCGGGCGGATAGATATGGGCAAGGCCGCAGCCCAGCACAGCGACGGTTACCCCTCTGACCCGCAGGGCGCCCCGGTGGGCGGCTGTATCAATCCCGCGCGCCATCCCCGAGACGATATTCACCCCCGCCTCGGCAAGACGCGCGGCAAACTGCTCGGCAACGGATGTGCCATATACCGAGGCTGTTCTGGAGCCGACAATAGCAACCGAAAGGTCAATATCTTCAGGGATCTTTCCCCTCACATAAAGGACAAAAGGGGCATCGGGAATTTCCTTTAAACTCGCCGGATAGCTTTCCTGCGGATACGTGATAACCTCCACACCTTCTTTATCAAGATACGCGTGCTCTTTCTTGAGAAAGGAATCCTTAGGGAAGCAGACAATGTCAGAGGCTATGGGGGGCGGGATCATCTGATCGGCGAGAAAATCGCTTTCCCGTAACGATAAAACCCTGTCGGCCGATCCGTAATGTGCCGATAATTTCCGAATCCGCGCAGAGCCAATTCCTGGAATCGCATTAAGAACCAATAAGGCATCCGTTTCAGTCATGAGACAATATCCTGATAACCTCCTCACAGACCTCATCCGCGGTTTTATTATCGGTCATTATAATATAATCCGCTTGCTCGTAAAGGGCCCGGCGCTCTTTTAAAAGCTCCCGAATCCTTGCCAAGGGATCCTGGACATTTAATAATGGCCGGTCGTCCTTGTCCTTAATATTTTCATAAATACACTCGGGAGAGGCGGAAAGATAAATTAAAATCCCGCGTTTTTTAAGATCCGTTATATTCTCAGGATTAAGAACGACCCCGCCGCCGCAGTCGATGACAACCGATTGCTTTTCAGCAGCCCCTTCCACGACCTTTCTCTCCATCTGGCGGAAATACTCCTCACCGGCTTCCTCAAATATCCGGTTGACGGAGCGGCCTTCCTCCTGCACAATCAGATCATCGGTGGATAAAAGCTGCCGGTTCAGCATATTTGCTAACCTCTTGGAAACAATTGACTTGCCAGAACCCATAAACCCTATCAGGACAATATTCTTTTCCAGCATGCGGGAATTGTAACACAAGCCCCCTGCCCTGTCAATTTTCTACCACAATCCGTCTCTACCACAATCCGTACCCGCGCATCATCCAGGCAAGGATAGCATCTCCACAAAACAGGCTTATAAGGGCGCCGGCAACCAAAAACGGCCCATAGGCAATGGCCGTGTCTTTCGTGCGAATCTTTTCGATAATCCCATAGACCGCGCCAAAAAAGGGCGCCAGAAAAAACGTCAAAATAGCCAGCTTCCATCCCAAAAAGGCCCCGACCATCGCCATCAACTTGACATCCCCGCCTCCCATAGACTCCTTCTTAAAAAGAAAATCCCCGAGGAGACCCATGGCATAAATGGCGCCGCCGCCTGCCAAAACACCCAACAGAGAAAGTCCCAGCGACTTGGCATGAACTAAAACAAGACCATCATCGGCACGGACACCGTGCAACTGCGGCATCAGCAGGCTGAAAATAAGCCCGGCGGTCATCCCTCCGATGCTCACCTCATCGGGAATAATCCGGTGCTCAAAGTCAACAAAAGTGGCCACGATAAAACCAGAGGTCATAACAAGGTAGGGTACAAGCAGTTTTGTCCAGCCGAAATATTGGTAAAAACCCCAAAACGCCAGCGCTGTGATAAGCTCGACGATGAAATAACGGGATGAAATTTTCTCCTTGCAGAACCGGCAGCGGCCCCTTAAAAAGATATAACTGATAAAAGGAATGTTGTCATGCCACAGAAGGGGCTTCTGACAATGGACGCAGTGCGAACGGGGCTGGACGACGGACTTTCCATGAGGCAGCCGCACGATACAGACATTGAGAAAGCTTCCCCCAATAGCGCCGAAGACAAACATCCCCGCGCCCCCAAAATCAAAAGACATCATAACCGTAAACCCTCCTCCAATGCCCGGCGCATCACATTTTTAACACGCTCATCGAGTTGCACATTCGCCCAATGCTGGAGGCCCAAGACCCCCTGGTAATAAAGCATCCCCAGACCGTTAGCGGTGCGCGCGCCTCTTCGTTTGGCCATCTTCAAAAGATCGGTCTCTGCCGGATTATAAATCAGGTCATAAACCAAAAGAGAGGGGTGGATAAGCGCCTCATCGATTAAACAGGGATCATCTTTGCGCAGCCCCACCGAAGTCGTATTGAGCAACAAATCCGCCTCCGGGATCTCCAGGTCATCAATGCTCATCACCGGCTCGACGATACTGGTATCCATACGCGTCGCCAGATCCTTCAATAATTCATTCAAACGCCCTGTGCTGCGATTATATATTTTAATGGAAACGGGCCGTTCGGAGATCATGCACAAGACGCCTAAGATGGCACGCGCCGCACCTCCCGCCCCCAGCATGGCAATCTTCTTGCCCCTCGTATTAAACTGAAGCTCAACCAAATGCGAAAGAAATCCCGGCGCATCGGTATTGTATCCAATCAGCCTGCGCTCTCTTGTAATCACAATAGTATTGACGGCCATAATCCTCTCGACAAGAGGGCTGACATTATCGAGATAGCGGACGGCCCGCTCCTTGTAAGGGGTGGTCACATTCAGCCCGAATATGGGGTTGGAGCGCTCGCGCAATTTTTCAAAAAAACCGTCGAGCTCTTCTTCTTTTAAAGGAAAAAGCTGATAGACGGCATCCACCCCCAATTCCTTGAAAGCGACATTATGCATCAAAGGCGACAAGCTGTGAGCGAGCGGATACCCGATGATTCCGTAAACAGACCTTTGGGCGTCTTGCATGAAGAATTATTGTTTCAGGTTGGATTCCTGGAAGAGGACCTTATTCAGGGCATTAATATACGCCTTGGCTGAAG